>JBAQUQ010000228.1:0-2635 GCA_049297615.1 Burkholderiaceae bacterium | reverse complement strand
TGCTGCAATCGGCCAAGCTCAACGGGCACGAGCCGTGGGCCTACCTGAAGGACATCCTCACGCGCTTGCCCACGCAGTTGAACAGCAGGATCGAGGAGTTGCTGCCCCACCGCTGGCAGCCTGCCGGCTGAGGTCCACCACAGGCGCCGCGCCGAAACGCTCGCCGATCGACCGAACACGAAGACGGCCAGCACGACGGCGCTGAGCCAGCGCGCGGCAAACACCATTGCCTTCGCCAAAACCGCATCCGCCATGTTCGCCATGGACGCGATGCTCAGCCACCGGCCGGGTCATCTCACGATGCCGCGGCCAGACGCTTACCCGCGGCTGGCCGAGAGCAGGCCTAGAGCGCCAGCGCCGGCCGCTGCGCCAGCGCCGCGCGCCAGCGCTGCAGGTGCGGATGCTGCTCGCCCGGCTTGACCTTCACCACGCGCGCAAAGTCGACGGCGACCGCCGCGGTGATGTCGGCGATGCTGAAGCGATCGGTGGCGACGAAGTCGCGGCCGGCCAGGCGGTCGTTCAACGTGACGAAGAATTGCTGCACCCTGAGCTGACCACGCTGCGCCAGTTCGGGGATCTGCGCATAGTTCACCGGCCCGGGAAGCGCCCGATTCGCCATGGCCGGCGCGCTGTTGCGCAGCGCCTCGGCGATGGCCATCAGCCCTTCGAACTCGATGCGCCAGTTCCAGCTTGCGATCTCGGCCTTTTCCGCGGGCGTGGCGCCCAGCAGCGCGGGCTGGGGAAAGCGCGCCTCCAGCCAGGCCGTGATCGCCGCGTTGTCGGTGAGCAGCAGGCCGTCGTCGGTGCGCAGCGTCGGTACGGTGCAGTGCGGGTTGATCTTTCGGTAGGCGTCGCTCATTTGTTCGCCATTCCTCAGGTCGACCTGGATTGTCTCGTGCACGACGCCCTTCTCGGCGAGCAGGATGCGTGCCCGGCGCGGGCTCGGGGCGGTGGCGCAGTCGTAGAACGTAATCATCGTGCGGCCTTTGGTGTTGCGTGCTCAGATCGCGGATTCTGTGGTCCGCTTCGGCCGCGCGGCGCTTGCCTTGCTCGCGGCGTCAATGTTGGCAGCGCCTCGAGTTCGCTGCCGATCCTGTGCTGCGCCGTGCGCAAGTCGTACAGCGCCTGCAGGTTGAGCCAGAACTGAGGGCTATTGCCGAAGTAGTGGCCGAGCCGCAACGCGGTATCGCCGGTCACGGCGCGCTGGCCATTCAGGATGGCGGTGATGCGGTTCGTGGGCACGCCCAGTTGGCGGCCCAACGCCGCCGCGCTCATGTCGAGCGCCTCGAGCTGTTCAGCGAGGTGTTCGCCGGGATGGATGGCACTGCGTCCCATTGTCTTGCCCTCAGTGGTAGTCGACGATTTCCACGTTCGTTGGTCCAGGTGACTTGTCGGGCCATTCGAAACAGACTCGCCACTGGTCGTTGATGCGAATGCTGAACTGCCCCTTGCGTTTGGCCTTCAAGGCTTCGAGCCGGTTGCCCGGAAGATCCAGGTCGCGCAGCGCAGTGGCGGCGTCCAGCTGGTCGACCTTCAACTCGGCTTTGCGCCCAATGCTGTCGAACGCCTTGACTCGTTTGCCTTCGGCAAAGTCGCGAGTGCGCTTGTCCCGAAAGCTGACGATCATGCAGGCTAGTCTGAACCAGGTTCTCCGTTACGTCAAGCGTAATGACTGGCGCACGCCGTTGCAGGCCCGCCCTTCCCAATGAGCGCATGGCGCTGGCGTGATGGGGTGAGGGCGGCACGTCAACTCGCCGCGGCCACCTTGTCTTGCGTCTTGGTCTCGAAGTCGCTCGCCGCGTGGCGCTCGTGCAACTGGCTGGCCGGCTGCCCCCAGGTGCGATTCACCATGCGACCGCGCTGCACCGCCGGGCGCTGCGCGATGTGCTCGGTCCAGCGCTGGACGTGATGGTAGTCCTGCACCTGCAGGAACTCGCCCGCCTCGTAGAGAACGCCCCTGGCGAGCGCGCCGTACCAGGGCCAGACCGCGATGTCGGCGATCGTGTAGTGATCGCCCGCCAGATATGCGCTCTGCGCGAGGCGCTGGTCCAGCACGTCGAGCTGGCGCTTCACCTCCATCGCGTAGCGGTCGATCGGATATTCCATCTTGCTCGGCGCGTAAGCGTAGAAATGGCCGAAGCCGCCGCCCAGATACGGCGCAGCGCCCATCTGCCAGAACAGCCACGACAGGCATTCGGCACGCTTCGGGTCGCCGAGCGGCGGAAGAAACGCGCCGCCGAACTTTTCAGCCAGATAAAGCAGGATCGCACCCGACTCGAACACCCGCACCGGCTGCGCGCCACTGCGATCGAGCAGGGCCGGGATCTTCGAGTTCGGATTGACCGCGACGAAGCCGCTGCCGAACTGCTCGCCGTCATTGATGCGCACCAGCCACGCGTCGTACTCGGCGCCGGCGTGGCCCAGCATGAGCAGCTCTTCGAGCATCACGGTGACCTTCACGCCATTGGGCGTGGCCAGCGAATAGAGCTGCAGCGGATGGCGGCCCACCGGCAAGTCCTTGGCGTGCGTCGCACCCGCGACCGGCCGGTTGATGTTCGCGAAGCGGCCACCGGATTCCTTGGTCCAGGTCCAGATCTTGGGCGGGGTGTAGGGGGGTGAATCGGGCATTCGGGGA
>JBAQUQ010000227.1:0-6095 GCA_049297615.1 Burkholderiaceae bacterium | reverse complement strand
GGCGCGCGCGTCGCGCCGGTGCGCCTGCAGGCGCGCAAGCGCCTCGACGAGCCGTGGCGCGATCTCGCCGGCCATGTGTTCTACCGCATCGAGCGCGACGCCGTGGTCAGTGCCTCGCCGCCGCTCGCGCTGCGCAGCACGCTGCGCTACCTGCGCATCATTCCCGACGAACGCGCCGCGCCGCTCGATGCGGCGCAGTCAGCGCAAGCCCGCCTTGTCGTACAGGCCAGTCTGGCGAGCCTGGTGTTCGCGTCTCAGGGACGCGCGCCGTACACCCTGCTCGCCGGCGCGGCCCAGGCGCCGGCCGGCGCATTGCCGATCGGTACCTTGGTGCCCGCCCTGCACGACGAGCGGCCGCGTTTCGGCTCGGCCACGCTCGGCGCGTGGCGCGAATCGGAAGCGGTGCTGCGCCAGCTTCAGTCGCAGCAACGCCTTGCCGCCATGCGGCCGTGGTTGTTGTGGGCAGTGTTGCTGGCGGGCGTCGCGGGGCTGGCATTCATGGTATGGCGATTGGCGCGCGGCGCAGCGCGGCGATAGGCGCGGGAAGAGCTGTCCCTGGTGCTCAGGTCGAGGCCGCATCCGGGCTCGACGCCGGCAAGCTGATCGTCAGCGTGGCGCCGGTGGACACCAGCTTCCCGCCCATGTCGATGACGCGGCGGTGCACCGACTCCAGGCGCTCATCAGGGAACGCGGGCGCGATCGTCGCGGCCGAGCCGTCGGCGGCGCCTGCGCATTCGACGCGAATCTGGACGCTGTCGCCGCGTGAGTGCGTTTCGATGCGAATCCGTGCGCCCTGCTGCGGGGCGCTGTGCACGCAGGCTTGCAGCAGATTCATCATGACTTCGTTCAGATGATCGGGAACAAGCTCGCGCGCCGGCAGCCCCTGCCCGGGGTGGAACTCGATCGGCGTCGCGCGAAATCGGCGGTCGAAGCTCAGAAAATCGCACACGGCCTTGAGCATCGAATTGACATCGACCCACTCGCGCGTCTCGCCGCGCGCCGTCGCGAAGTCCGATATTTGGCGCATCATCCTGGCGATTCGCGAGGTCTGCTCGACGATCTGTTTTGACGGGCCGGCCACCGATTCACCCTTTGCCTGCCGGTCGGCGAGCTCCTGGGCCAATCCCGAGATGACCGCCAGCGGGTTGCCCACTTCATGCGAGACGTTGGCGGCCATCGCGGCCAGCGCCGCCATCTTGTCCCGATGCCAGAGCTGCTCGCGCCGCATCGACTGCTCCTGCGCGATGGTCTGCCTGTCGATGATGCGCTGGCCGTTGTGCACGATGAGCAAGGATGCGGCATAGAGCAGGGCCAGCAGTGCACCGACGACCAGCAGAAAGCGGTCCGAACTCGAATTGACCTTGTCCTGATTGAGTCGCGCGGTCTGCTCGACCCTGGCCTCATTGGAGGCCGAGTGGTCGGTGAACTTCTTCGAGGCGGCCTGGATCTGGCCCAGGAACGGGGTCACGTCCGAGTAGATCTCGAACACGCCGACGACCTCGTCGCGGCCGGTCGCGCGCACCGGAACGTAGGTCGAGATGAGGTCGCGATTTTCGACCACGCGCTCGAAGGCGCTGAAGCGGTCCCGATGCGTCAGTTCACTCGCGGGCCGACCCGCCGCTGCGGACTTCCAGCCCAGGTTGTCAACGCCGTCTTCGCCGATCTGGCGATGCTCGGAAGAGTAGAGCGTGACGCCGCGCAGGTCGAAGACCTTGATCTTGAAGACGGTACTCGACCGCATCGCCGCGTACGCCTTGGCATCCAGGGCGCGAAAACCCGGCAGGGACATGATTCTGCGGCCGAGCTCGGCGAAGCAGGCGCGCCGCCCGTTCGACGCCGCTGCGCCGAGCGGCGCGTCGCTGGGCGCGGCGATGGCACGGCACTGATCGACAGCAAGCCGCTGCGCCCGGGCCACGAAGGGCGCGAAGTCCGTGTCCCAAAGCAGGTTCGCCACCACGCGCGTCAGGTTGACGTGACCCGCTTCATGGACGGCCAGCAGGCTGCTTCGCGCAGCACCTTCATGCTGACGCGCGAGTTCGGCCTGAGCTTGCGCGAAGAAAGCGCCCTGCTCGTGCTGGACCTGCTCGAAAAACGTGATCTCCATGCGCTGCAGGAAGTACAGCGCGAGCGCGACCGCCGCGAACGCGACCAGGGTCATCATCGTGAAATAGCGCATCAGCCGGAAGCCTCCCGGTTGAACCCCTTGCGCAGGCGGTGCCGGCCCGGCCAGTCTCGGATCGCGCGCGGTGTGCTCCATCATTGCCTCCTTTGCCCTTGCCCGGTGCAGGCCAACGACGCGCCCGGCGACATCGTAGCGTCGCTGGCGCAAGCCGGATCGCGGCCGACCTCGCGGGGTCTTGCCACAAGGCCACGGCGCAGCCGTCGCCGCCGGCGCAGCCGTCGCGGCCAGGCGTCGACACAGCTTCATGCGAATCCGCTCGGAATCCTCACTTCGGCGTTGCACCCTCGGCGGGCAGCGGCTTGCGCGCGATCCTTTCGGCCGATCATCGAGGTTCGCAAATACAAGGGGTGTCATGTCCGCACGCACGAAGAAAGGCCTGATTCTGGGCATGCTGTGTTCATCGGCCGCGGCCCTGCTCATCGCGGCCTGCGGGGGCGGCGCGGCAGGCACAGGCAGCGACGCCCTCTGGTACTACCACTTCATGTGCAATGGCGACACGGAGTGCCAACAACTGAATTTCACGCCCAACAACGACTCCTCTGGCACATCGAGCCAGGGACCCGGGGCCGGCGGCCAAAGCGGCTGCAACAGCCTGATGAACTTCGGCAGGATCAACTGGAATATTCCCCCCGCCCAGCAGTGGTGCGATAACTCCCCGAGCCTTGGAACTCCGCCCGCCGTGCCAGCTTCGATCACCGGCGTTTCGCCCACCAGCGGCGAAGCGGGCACGCCGATCACGATCACCGGCAGCAATTTCCCGGTCGGCGGGGCGGGAATCACCGTCAAGGTCGGCGATGCGGTGGCCACCATCGGCAGCGTTTCCAGCACGCAATTGGTGATCACGCTTCCAGCCCTCGCGGGGGGCACTTATGCGGTCACGGTCACCACCTCGGCCGGGACCGCGACCGCGACCCAATCGTTCACCGTCACCGTGCCGATGCCGCTCGGCAACGCGTCGATCAAGAAGATTGCCGCGGGCGTCGACCACGTCTGCGCGATCCTCGCGAACGACACCGTGAGTTGCTGGGGCGGCAATCAATCGGGCCAGCTCGGCGGCGCAACGACGACGCCCACGACGGCTGCGGTGGCGGTTGCAGGGCTTGCCAATGCGATCGATATCGCAGCGGGCAATGCCTTCTCGTGTGCCGTGGTCGAAGCCTCGCCCGGTGCCGGCGCTGGTTCGGTGATGTGCTGGGGCAATGGAACACTGGGGCAATTGGGCAACAACGCTTTCGCGGATTCTTCGACGCCGGTCGCGGTGGCTTCCCTGAGCACGGTCACGCAAATCTCGGCAAAGGCCCGCCATGCGTGTGCGCTGTTGTCCAGCGGCCAGGTCAGTTGCTGGGGCGACGGCGGTTCGGGTCAGCTCGGCAATGGCGCGACATCCAACTCGGCCGTGCCGGTGGCCGTTCAGGGCACAGGGCCGGATAACTACGCCGTCGTCAACGCTCAGACGGGCGAGGCCGCATCGACCAAGGCGTTTCAGGTGAGCACGGGCAACTCGCACAGCTGCGCTCGGGTTTCGACATCGAATGGCTCGCCAGGTCTGGGCGTCAAATGCTGGGGCGCCACCAACTTCGGCGAGTTGGGCAATGGAGCGCCCTTCTGCCAAGCGGGCGCCATCTGCGACCCCAAGGGCCCGAACCCGTCGCCGCAACGCGTCGGCAACTTGAACACTGCCGCGCATATCGCAGCCGGTGGCGGCCACACCTGCGCGATTCTGACGTCGGGCAGTGCAAGGTGCTGGGGATACGGCGACCAAGGCCAGCTCGGCAACGGCGCATCCTTGCGGTCCAACACGCCCGTGACTGTGTCAGGGCTGTCCGGTGCGACCCATGCTTCCGCGGGAAGCCTGTTCTCCTGCGCGTCGGCGAACGCAGCGCTGCAATGCTGGGGTGCCGGCGACATCGGCCAGCTCGGCAATGGCGCCCGGTCGAACTCCGCGACGCCGGTGACGGTCACGGCGATCGGTGCACTGGCCTACGACCCGGCCACGCTGACCGGCGGGAACCTGGAAACGTGCATGAAGCGAACCGACGCAACGGCGTTCTGCTTCCCATGAGGTATTGACCCGGGTGCAGCGCACAGCTGGCGCTCAAGGGCTGCCGGCGCGGCCCATCGCCCCATGGTGGATCGCCGCATACTTGGCGGGGTCCTGCTGGAACGCGCTCCAGCAGCCGTCGCAGCAGAAGTAGTACGACACGCCTTCGTAAGTCTCGGTGTGCATGGCGTTGCTCATGCTCACCGCGATGCCACAGACCGGATTGATGAACTGGCCCTCGGCCGGCGCGCTGCCTGGCCACGGCGGCAAGCTCGGTGGGAGGTTCGGCGGTGCGACTGTCGAGGCCGGGCCGGGCAGCGCCTGGGCTGCGCTCACACCTTGCCCGGCGCGACCGCGCAGCCATGCCAGCACGCCGACGATCGCCAGCAGGGCGATTTCGCCCGGCGTCTTGGCGCCGGCATCCGGGCCGGCCGGGGCTTGCAGTTTGGCGAGCTCGGATTCGGCGACGCCGCGCATGCGCATCACGGCGCGCAGCCGGTCGGCCTTGCGCCGGCTCGCGATCATGAGCACCTGCTGGGCAGGGCTGCGCAGCGCGGATTCGAGCGCTGCTTCGTCGCCTTGCCCCTGCGTCGCAACCAGCACGACAGGGGCTTGGCCCGGCGCATCGTCAAGCCGGATGCGCAGGCGCTGCGCAAGAAAGCGCGCCTCGTCGGCGGCGGGCGTGGCGCCCAACACGCACAGCGCACTTCGAGCGCTGTACGGCTGGATGAATAGCTCGATGCTGCCGTCGCTGGCGCAAGCCATCGCGTGGTGCTCGACGTCTGCTTCGGGGACCACGGCATCGTTGCTGATGCGCACCAGCTTGGGCTGGTCGCGCTCGATCGCGCTTCGGGCAGCGTTGACCACGACGCCCTTCGCGCAACCCCCGCCGATCCAGCCGTGCAGGGTTCCGTCAGCGAGCACGATCGCCTGGGCCCCCACATAGGCAGAGGTGGGCGCAATCGCGCGAACCACGGTGACGAGCGCATAGGCCTGGCCCGCGGCGTTGAGGTCGCTGGCCATGTTCAGGAGTTGGTCGTTCGTCATCTCGAATCAGCGCAAGCTTTCGATGATCTGCGGCAACAGGCGTTCCAGCTCGATCAGGTCGGCGCCTGCCGCGAGCAGATCGAGATGCGGCATGGCTGCCTGCATGCCTTGCGACTGCGGGCTGAAACCGCTCTGGTTCAACAAGGGGTTGAGCCACACCACACGGCGCGCGCGCTGGCGCAGCGTGGCAAGCGCCTGGGCCAGCAGTTGCGGATCGCCGGTATCGTAACCGTCGCTGACGACGATGACGCCGGTGCGCGAATGCACCAGCCGCGCGCCCTGGTCGTGGTTGAAATGACGCAGGCATTCACCGATGCGCGTGCCCCCGCCCCAGCCTGCCGCGAGCAAGTGCAAACGCTCCTGGGAACGCCACGGGTCCGGGTCGCGCAGCGCTTGTGCAATACCCGTGATGTGGGTGTGGAAGATGAAGCAATGTACGTCGGCCAGTTCGGCGCACAGCGCGCGCGCCAGGCGCAGGTAGAAAAAGCTGTACAGGCTCATCGAGCGGCTCACGTCGAGCAGCAAGAGCAGCCTCGGCCGCACCCGGCGGCGCTGCTTCCAGGCCAGCCGCAAGGGCGTGCCGCCGCTGGCCACGCTGCGCCGGATCGTGCTCTGCAGGTCGATGCGCCGGCCGTGATGGGAGCGCGCTTCGCGGCGCAGTTGCAGGTGCTTCAGGCGCCGTGCGAAGCGGCGCATCAGGGCCTCGATATCGCGCGCGTCGTCGCTCCTGTTCAGATCGCGAAAGTCGCTTGACGCGAGCGATTCTTCGCGGCTCGCCGCGTGGTGCGACGCGCCGGCGTCCGCGTCGTCGGCGCTGCCCCGGCC
>JBAQUQ010000226.1:0-7385 GCA_049297615.1 Burkholderiaceae bacterium | reverse complement strand
TCGCCTGCATGTGGTACGGCATCGGCAACACGGCCATGGCGAATCCGTCGACGCTGCGCGCCAGCCTGCGTCTGGATGCGCAGGGCCTTCCGACCTTGCTGCTCTACAACGGCGCACAAGAGATCGGCCAGGGCACGGCGACGATCCTGCCGCAAATATTTGCCGACGCTGTGGGTCTGCCTCTGGCATGCGTGACACAAGTGATGGGCGATACCGACCTGACGCCCGACGCGGGCAAATCGTCGGCGTCGCGCCAGACCTTTGTGTCGGGCAATGCCGCGAAGGCAGCCGGCGCGGACCTGCGGCGCCGCTTGCTGGCTGCGCTGGGCGCCGATGAGCCCGCACAACTCAGCATTGTGGGAAGGACGCTGAACGCGCGCAACGCCGCCGGCTTGCACCAGCTCGACCTCGGCGCCGTGGCCGCCGATTCGAGCGGCGAGCTTTTCGTCGGCACCGGCCACTTCAACCCGCCCACGACAAGGCTCGACGCCGACGGCCAGGGCCTGCCCTATGCCACCTACGCCTTCGCCGCGCAGGTCGCTGAACTCGAAGTCGACCTCGATCTCGGCACGGTCAAGCTGCTGCACATCCACGCCGCGCACGACGTCGGCCGGGCCATCAACCCCACCCAGGTCGAGGGCCAGATCCACGGCGGCATCGCGCAGGGCATCGGCATGGCCCTGATGGAGGAATACGTGAATGGCGCCACGGACAACCTGCACGACTACCTGATTCCGACTTGCGGCGACGTCCCTGCCATCACGGTGCATTTGATCGAAGACCCGGAGCCGCTCGGGCCCTGGGGAGCCAAAGGGGTGGGCGAGCCCGCGCTCGTGGCCACGGCGCCGGCGATCCTGAATGCGATCCATCACGCCACGGGCGTGCGATTGGGCCGGGTGCCGGTGACGCCGAGCCGGCTGCGTGCTGCGCTGTTGGCGCAACGCCCGCCCTCACCCCATCCCTCTCCCGCGAGCGGGAGAGGGGGACAGGGTGTTCCTCCCTCTCCCGCTCGCGGGAGAGGGTAGGGGTGAGGGCCGATGAATCCCCATCAACCCTTCGACCCCCGTTCCGACGGCCAGCCGATCGAGCCGCCGGCTCCGGTGGTGCTCGACCATTCGCGCGCTCCCGAGCGTATGGCCTCCGACAAGGTGCGATGCGAGGCGTGTCCGGTGCTGTGCCAGATCAGCCCGGGCAAGCTCGGCGCGTGCGACCGCTATGGCAATGTGGGCGGCCAGCTCGCGCGCCTGGACAGCGTGCATCTCCTGCGACGCGCCGGTGCCGAAGTCGTGGAATGGAAATCGGCCACGTCCGGTTGGAATGGCGAGCTGCTCGCCGATGCCCCCGTCTTCGTCAGCGGCATCGGCGCGGGCACCACCTACCCCGACTACAAACCCGCACCCTTCATCATCGCCTCGACCCAGCGCGGCGTCGACATGGTGACGGTGGTCACCGAAGGCATCTTCAGCTACTGCAGCTTCAAGGTGAAGATCGACACGGACCGCTACCTCGGCCCCGAGCAGGCCACGGTGCGCCATCAGGGCGAGGCCGTCGGGCATGTGACGACGATCGAATACGGCTCGCAGTTCCTCGCCCTGGGCGGAGTGCACCACTTGACCGGCGGAACCAAGCATGAAGGCAAGGTCGCCTGCGACATGATGATGGCCCTGGGCAACCAGCAGCCGGTGCAATTGCAGATCGACGGCGGCGCCGCGCTCACGGTGCAGGCCGACCGTGCGCCGATCGTCAACGGTGTCGAAGAGCAGCGCATGCGCGTTGGCTGCGGTTCGGCCGCCGTCGGCATCTTCGCCCAACAGTGGTTCGGCCATGTCGACGAGGTGATCGTGATCGACGACCACATCACCGGCGTGCTCTCGGAACACCAGGCCGGCAAGTGCCTGGACATGCCAGCCACCGGGGTGCGCCTGCGCGGGCGAAAGTCGACGCCGGGGCGCTACTTCCAGGTGGCGAACCCCGGCTCGGGCTGGGGCGGCACCGACATCACGGATCCGCTGACCATCATCGAGGCCTGGGATCCAAAACACGCGCGCGCTGGGCTGCGCCTGCTGATGGTGTCGACCACGGGCGAAGACCACGCCTGGTTCGTTCTCGACGACAAGCTCGTGCCGCAGCGCGCCGAGATGCCGGCCGCGGTGCACCGCGTCGTCGAGCGCATCGTCGCCAACTGCGAACCCTCGCTGGCCAGCGTTTTGTACGTGGCCGGCGCAGGCGGTTCCTTGCGCGCCGGCGTCACCGAGAACCCGGTGCTGCTCACGCACTCGATCAAGGACAGGCTCGTCAACGTCAGCTGCGGCGGCGCGCCGGCCTATGTGTGGCCGGGCGGCGGCATCACGCTGATGGTGGACGTGGCGCGCATGCCGGCGAACAGCTTCGGCTTCGTGCCCACGCCGGCCCTCGTCTCGCCGATCGAGTTCACGCTGCGCCTCGATGACTATCGGCTGCTGGGCGGCCACATGGACCGCGTGAGGCGCGTCGAGGATCTGCTCGCGCGGGGCGACTACAAACTGGTCGACGCACTGCCCGCAAATCCATGGCCCCTGGGAGGCGCCAAGCCATGAACGCCGTGCAGCGCGCAGGCCTGCCCGGCGGCCGCTGGCATTTTCAGCATGGGCCTATCGATTGCGTGATCGGCGCCGAGGGTGAGGCTCTCGCCGTCGCGCACGCGCTCGACGTTACCTGGGTGCGCTTTCAAGGCGTTCTGGTCGAACTGGTGGCCGAGTTGCCGGCCTTGCGTGCGAACCTCGGCGCAGGCGAAGGCAAGGACGTGGCGGGCCCGATCGCGCGCTCCATGGTCGCCGCCTGCCGGCCTTATGCGGACCAAGGCCTCTTTGTCACCGCGATGGCCGCAGTGGCGGGCAGCGTCGCGCAGGACTTGATCGGTCACTTTGTGCGCCCGGGAGTGCGCCGTGCCTATGTGAACAACGGCGGCGACATCGCCCTGCACCTCGCCGCGGGCGAAGCCTTCGACATCGGCCTGGTGATCGACCCCGGGCACGCAGGCTGCGGCGTGGACGGCCAGTTCCGCATCGACGCCGCGAGTGGCGTGCGCGGCGTCGCGACTTCGGGTTGGCGCGGCCGAAGCCTGTCGCGAGGCATCGCCGACAGCGTGACCGTGCTCGCCGCGACCGCCGCACAGGCCGACGCGGCGGCGACGATGATCGCCAACGCGGTCAATGTGGACGACGTGCGTATCGTGCGTGCGCCGGCCGATTCGGTGCGCGACGCCAGCGACCTCGGCGAGCTGCTCGTCACGCTCGACGTGCCGGCGCTGCCGGCGTCGCTGGTGGCGCAGGCACTGGCCGCCGGCGCGGCTTTTGCCGATCGCGAAATCGCCGCTGGCCGAGTCTTGGCTGCTGCGCTGTGCCTGCAAGGCCAGGTTCGGCGTTGCGCGGCGCTGCACCCGGCAGGCCACGCCCCTGTAAGCCCGATACTGCGGGGTGCAAGGACCAACCCGGCCGCAGGCCCGGGCCTCTACAACATGGCACAGGAGCTGACATGAACGAATCAGGCCGATTTGAAACCCGCAGAACCCTGCTCGGCAGCGCCGGCGTCCTGTGCGTCATCGTCCTGGGCGCGGTGCCGCTGCGCGCCGCTGCGGCGAACAAACCCAGCGCAAAGAGCGCTCTGATCGTCGTCGACGTCCAGAACTGCTTCGTCACCGGCGGCACCCTGCCCGTCAAGGACGGCGAGCAAGTCGTTCCGGTGATCAATGCAATCGCGCCGGCCTTCGCCAACATCGTCGTGACGCAGGACTGGCACAGCGCCGGCCACGCCTCGTTCGCGTCGAGCCACGCGGGCAAGAAGCCGTTCGAGACGACGCGGCTGCGCTACGGCACTCAAGTGCTCTGGCCCGACCACTGCGTGCAGGGGTCCGCCGACGCGGCGCTGCACAAGGACCTGTCTTTGCCGGGCGCGCAACTCGTGATCCGCAAGGGCTTCCGCAAGGACACCGACAGCTATTCGGCATTCACCGAAGCCGACGGCAAGACGACGACGGGCCTGGCGGGCTACCTGAAAGCGCGCGGCATCGACGAAGTCTTCGTCTGCGGCCTGGCCACCGACTTCTGCGTTGCCTGGACCGCGCTCGACGCGCGCAAGGCCGGCTTCAAGGCCTCGGTGATCGAAGACGCTTGCCGCGGCATCGACCTGAACGGGTCGCTCAAGGCCGCCTGGGCGAGCATGAGCAAGGCCGGCGTCAAGCGCATCCAGTCGGCCGACATCGCCGTCTGACATCGCGGCCCGCGCGCTTCAGTCCCCCATGCATCATGACCTAGGAGAGCATCGAATGTTCAAGCACCTGTTCACTGCGGCCGCTGCCCTCGCGCTGCTGAGCCCTGCGGCGCAAGCGCAAGACACGATCAGAATAGGCGAACTCAACAGCTACAAGGCGCAGCCTGCCTTCCTCGAGCCCTACAAGAAGGGCTGGGAACTCGCCGTCGAAGAAGTCAACGCCGCCGGAGGCGTGCTGGGCAGACGCCTGCAAGTGATTTCGCGCGACGACAACGCGACGCCGGGCGACGCGGTGCGCGTCGCCGAGGAACTCGTTTCACGCGAAGGCGTGGCGCTGATCACCGGAACCTTCCTGTCCCACATCGGCCTGGCCGTGACCGACTTCGCCCAGCAGCGCAAGGTGTTCTTCCTCGCCGCCGAGCCGCTGTCGGACAAGATCACCTGGGCCAACGGCAATCGCTACACCTACCGCCTGCGGCCCTCCACCTATATGCAGGTGGCCATGCTCGCGCCCGAAGCCGCCAAGCTGAAGAAAAAGCGCTGGGCGGTGATCTACCCCAACTATGAATACGGCCAGTCGGCGGTGGCCACGTTCAAGACCATGCTCAAGAAGCTGCAGCCTGATGCGGAGTTCGTCGCCGAGCAGGCCACACCGCTCGGGCGCATCGACGCGGGCGCCGTCACCCAGGCTCTGGCCGACGCCAAGCCCGACGCGATCTTCAATGTGCTGTTCGGCGCGGACCTGTCGAAGTTCGTTCGCGAAGGCAATACGCGCGAACTCTTCAAGGGCCGCGAAGTGGTGAGCCTGCTCACCGGCGAGCCCGAGTACCTCGAACCGCTCAAGGAAGAGGCGCCTGTCGGTTGGATCGTCACCGGCTACCCGTATTACGGAATCCAGACCGACGAGCACAAGAAGTTTTTCCTCGCCTACTTCCGCAGGTACAACGAATATCCCAAGCTCGGCTCGGTGGTGGGTTATGCGACGATTTGGTCGATCGCCGAGGGCATTCGCAAAGCCAAATCGACCGATACCGAGAAGCTCATCGCGGCGTTCCGCGGCCTGACCCTGATGACGCCGCTCGGGAGAATCACCTACCGAGCCAGCGACAACCAAAGCACGATGGGGGCGTATCTGGGACGCACCAAGCTCGAAGGCAACAAGGGCGTGATGACGGACTACGTCTACATCGACGGCGCCAAAGTCTTGCCGAGCGACGAGGAGACGAAGAAGCTGCGCGCGGCGGATTGATCGCCGAGCTGCCAGCACCCCCGTCACCCCGGCGCAAGTCGGGATCCACTGCGTGGAACTCGCCGCAGATACCGGCCCCCGTGTCGAGCACGGGGCGGCGTTTCGCCGGTATGACGCGCATACGCATGCCCCTCCTGCATGACGCTTTCCTCCGTCCTCCTGCAATTCCTCACCGGGCTGTCTTCCGCTTCAGCGCTGTTCCTCGTCGGCAGCGGCCTGTCGCTGATCTTCGGCGTGACGCGCATCGTCAACTTCGCGCATGGTTCGTTCTACATGCTGGGCCTGTACGCAGCCGTGGCAATGGTGGAATGGTTGGGGAGTTCGCCGCTGGGCTTCTGGGGCGGCGTGCTGCTCGCGGCGCTGTGCGTGGCCCTGTTCGGTGCGCTCGTCGAGATGCTGGTGTTGCGCCGTCTTTACGCCGCGCCCGAGCTCTACCAATTGCTCGCGACCTTTGCCCTCGTCCTCGTGATCAAGGACATCGCGCTGGCGCTGTGGGGCGCCGAAGACTTGCTCGGTCCGAAAGCGCCGGGAATGAAAGGCGCGATCCATGTCTTGGGCAAACCGTTCCCGAGCTACGACGTGTTCCTCATCTTCGTCGGCCCGATCGTGCTCGGCGCGATGTGGCTGTTGCTGACGCGCACGCGCTGGGGCCTGCTGGTTCGCGCCGCAACGCAAGACCGCGAGATGGTCGGTGCGCTGGGCGTGAACCAGCAATGGCTGTTCACCTCGGTGTTCGCCCTGGGCACCTTTCTCGCTGCGCTGGGCGGCGCGCTACAGATGCCGCATGAGCCGGCGAATCTGAGCCTGGATCTGGCCCTGATCGGCGAGGCCTTCGTCGTCGTCGTGGTCGGCGGCATGGGCTCGGTGTTCGGCGCCTTTGTCGCCGCGGTGCTGATCGCCTTCGTCAAGGTGGCGTGCATCGCTGCCGGAAGCATCGATATATTCGGCACGGCTTTTCCCTTGAGCAAACTCACCCTCGTCGCCGAATTCCTGGTGATGGCGGTCGTCCTGATCTGGCGCCCCTGGGGTCTGTTCGGAAAGCCGCAGGGCGCGGTGCGTGGCGACGCCGCGATCGAAGCGCCGCTGCGAGCGCTGCCGCGGCGCTGGAAGCTCATCGGCCTGGCCGGTTTGCTGCTGCTCTCGCTCGTGCCCCTGCTGCAGGACGCCTCGCCGTACAGCGTGGTGCTGATGATCGACCTGCTGATCGCCGTGCTGTTCGCCGCCAGCCTGCACTTCGTGATGGGCCCGGCGGGAATGCATTCGTTCGGCCACGCCGCCTACTTCGGCCTGGGCGCTTACGGCGCGGCACTGCTGCTCAAAGCCGCCCTGCTGCCGATGGAAGCGGCGCTCCTGCTCGCGCCCCTTCTTGCCGCGTTCGCCGCCCTGCTGTTCGGCTGGTTCTGCGTGCGTCTGTCGGGCGTGTATCTGGCGATGCTGACACTGGCGTTCGCGCAGATCGTCTGGTCGATCGTCTTCCAGTGGGACGGGCTGACGGGCGGCAGCAATGGCATGGTCGGCATCTGGCCTTCCGCCTGGCTGGCAGCGAAGCCGGCGCTGTATTGGTTGACGCTCGCGTTCTGTGTCGCCGGCTGCACCTTGCTCGCGCGCATCCTGCATGCGCCGCTCGGTCTGGCGCTGCGTGCCGGGCGCGACTCGTCCGTGCGTGCCCTGGCGATCGGCGTCGACGTGGCGCGCCTGCAATGGCTGGCCTTCGTCATCGCCGGCAGCATGGCCGGTCTGGCGGGTGCGCTGTTCGCGTTTGCCAAGGGGACGATTTCGCCGGAAACATTGGGCGTGGCCAAGTCGGTCGACGCCCTGGTGATGGTCTTGCTCGGCGGCGTGCAGACCCTGTCCGGCCCCTGGGTCGGCGCGGCCTTGTTCACCTGGC
>JBAQUQ010000225.1:0-30848 GCA_049297615.1 Burkholderiaceae bacterium | reverse complement strand
GGCCTCGCGCGCGCTCGGCTTCGGGGATGGTGCCAAAGTAACCCAGGTTGAGGTCGAAGACGGTCCGACCATCGACAGTCCGCCGCGAGCTGAACAATTCGAGGTCCTGCATCGAAGCCGGAATCGTCGCCTCGAGCCTGACGTTGGGGTCGCTGGAACTCTGGATCGCGATCACGTAGCGGCGCGTGGCGTCGGCCAGCGGCAAGGGAGGAACGGTGGCGGCTGCGCGAACTGCGGCGCCGAAGCCCTCGAGGATCACTTCAATGGTTCGGTTGTCTTTTCCGGGGCGAACCCGAAAACGAATCGCCTGGCTGAAACGGATCGTCAATTTGCGCGCTTGGCCTGCCGCGGCCACGCCATCGTCGGCGACGATCATGCGCGGCAACCCCGAAGTGACGATGCGCCGTTCGGAGGGCACGAGGCGGGGCAGGCTACGCGCGGCAAGCACGTCGTAGAAGACCTGCGCCAACTCACCGCGCGGCGCACCTGAGGAACGCAAGAACTGAATCGGCGTGACGAATCGCACCTGCAACAACGCGTCGGCAGCATCGGCGCGCAGCTCGGTCTCTTCGATCATTTGCGCGTTCACGCTGTGAGCGGCGCAAGCCAAGGCAAAGACGGCGAGGCAGCGCCGGACGATTCTGTTCACGCTTTGGCTGTGCTCGTCGTGACTACCAGGAGCTGTACGGCGAACCGCGGTTGCCCAGCGGTCGGTGGCAGCCCGATTCCGAGCAGTCGATCTGCAGCGGAGTCTTGCGTTCGTGGGTCAGCGACTTCCTCTCCATGCTCCCCAGGAAGGACTGTCCGGAGGTGTGGCAACCCTTGCACCAACCCGATCCCCCGCCCAGGCTGGCATTGTGATTCATTCGCAGCGTCGTCCACGCCACCGTGCCGCTGTGGCAGGCCCTGCAATCCATTGTCGCGCCGTTCAACAGTTGGACTTCCGGAATGTGGTTCGCCGGCTTGGCCAGGGCGCCGACCACGCCCTGTGTGATGAAGCCGCCGCTGTGGCATGACTTGCAGGTCGCCGTGGTGGCGACGCCGTGGTTCATCGTCACCGCGGTCGCCCAGCTGGCTTGCGAGCGGTGGCATGAATCGCATTTCGCGGCGCCCGCAGGAACCGGGACATGGGTCGGCTTGGCCTTAGTGGTTGCGGTGCCTGCGACACCGTGACAAGCATCGCAGGTCCCTGAGCCCACGGCGGTGGCAGCGGTATGGGCACTCGTGGCAGCAGTCCAGCTTGCGGTGGAGCGGTGGCAGCCTTCGCAGCTCGTGACCGTCGCGTGCAGCGCCGACGTGCCCTTGCCGCGCGCCGGCGGGAAGGCCCCAGTGTGGCAGGTCGCGCATTGGGCGGTCACTGCGACCTTGCTGTGAAATCTGGCGCCGGTCCACACGGTGGAAATCACGTGGCAGGTATCGCAATTGGCGGTTGCCGCAGCCGTCACCCGCTGAAACGGAATGTGCGTTACCGAGCGACCGTCGGCCGGCGGGAAGGTTCCGGTATGACACGTCGAGCAGGTCGCCGTCACGACAACTTGAGTGTGGGTCCACTTCGAAGCCGGCCGCCAGGCCGTCGTGGTGTGGCAGGAGTAACAGTTCGTCGCTCCAACCGGCATGTGAGTCGTGGGTTTGCCGGTCGCGCCGCTGCCGGTGTGACAACTCGTGCAAATCGTGGCTGGCGTGACCGTGTTGTGGTCGAACCTCGCGCCGAGCCAGCTTCGCGTGGTCAGCGCCGACGTGTGGCAACTGTCGCACCCCCCACTCGTGACGACGTGGGTTGTCGACTTGCCGGTTGCCGTCCTGCCGTCGTGGCAACCGGCGCAATTCGTCCCCGCGTTGAAGCCGCTGTGATCGATCTTTGCACCCGCCCAAGTGGCGGTGGTCCGGTGGCAGACTTCGCACGCTGTCACGTTGACGTGCACCGGCGTGTTCGGTTTGCCAACCGCGGGAGGGGACCTTCCGGTGTGGCAACTTGCGCATTGCGCAATGACCGCCCCGACGTTGGCGTGGAACTTCGCTGGAGCGAAAGCCGTAAAACCGCTGCGGTGGCAGCTGTCGCAGGAAGGCATGGACGTAGGCACCGTCGTCGCGATGTGCAACGCCGTCTTACCCTTGGCTGTGACGCCGTGACAGGTGGCACAGGTTCCAGCCACCACGCCTGCGTGATTGAAGGCCGAAGCAGGTTGCCAGGCCGAGGTTCGGTGGCACGTGTCGCAGGACGCGGATGTGACGACGTGTCCCGGCGGTTTGGCAGTTGCAATGCCGGCGGCGTGACAAGTCATGCACGTTCCTACTCGCACGCCGGCGTGGCTGAATTTGGCTCCGGCAAACGACTGTGTACCGTGGCAGGAGTCGCAGCCCAACAAGGTCGGAATGTGCTGGTCCGGCCTGACAACGTTGCTTCGTGCCAGACGAGAGCCCGCCGTGTGGCAGCTTGCGCAATCGCGCGGCGTGCCCTTGAACAGGCCCATCAGGTGGCACGATTCGCAACGCTGCGCCGTGTGCGCGCCTGTGAGCGCAAACCCCGTCTTGAGGTGGTCGAAGGCTGGTGTCGCGGATTGCGCCAACGCAGCCGATACGGCGCCTGCCAACAGCACTGCACAAGCACGGCGCACAGAAGCGATCGCAAGTCGGGCGAGGGTCATGGGCGCCTTCCTTCGTGAAAATCCGCTCCGGCGAGACGGCTGAACAGACTGGCCTGACCGAACAGCGCGGCGAGCGACCATCGGTTGTCGCCCGGCGCATCGAAGCGGCCCTGCCTGCGATTCACGATCTTTTTCCAGTCGCTGGTGCTGTGACACTGATCGCAGCGCACGCCGAACTGGCCGTCGTGCGCGTCGTCACGGCGATGGCACGCAATGCAGTTGACGGCAAGGGGTGCAGCATCCTTTCCTTTGGGCGCCACGTCCTTGTGGCAAGCCTCGCAAGTGATCTTGCGGTGTGCGCCGTCGAGTCTGAATGGCGTGCGCTTGTCATGGTCGAAGTCCCAAACCGACCAGGCGCGCGTGCTGTGGCACGACTCGCAGCGCTCGCCGAGCTTGAGCTTGTGCTTGTCGTCCTTCTTGTGGCAGGCATAACACTCGCGCGGCGCGTCGCGGTGGCGCGGTGTCACGTGGCAGTCTTTGCACTTCGCGAACAAATGACGCCCGGTCAGCGCAAACCGGGTCCGCGCATGGTCGAAGTTGTCGACTTTCCAGGACGAGTCGTTGTGGCATTTCTCGCACGCCCTGCCCTGCTGACCCTCGTGTTTGTCGTCCTTCTTGTGGCAGCTGTAGCAGTCCAGCGGGGTATTGCGGTAACTGCGCAAGTCCTTGTGGCAGGCATTGCACTTGACCTTGTCCGGCGCGTGCGAATTGCGCAACTTGAACTTGGTTCGGTCGTGGTCGAAACGCCCTTGCGTGGTCTTCCAGTCGCGCTCGCTGTGGCAGTCGGCGCATTTCTCTCCCAAGGTGCGCTCGTGCTTGTCGTCCTTGCGATGGCAGCCGATGCACTCTTTGGGCGCCTCCTTGAATTTCGTGCTCGTGTGGCATTCCTTGCATTGGACTTTGGCGTGTTTGCCCAGCAGCGGGAAGTCGGTCTTGTCGTGGTCGAATGTGCGACGATCTTTCCAGCCGCGTTCGTTGTGGCACTCGCTGCATTGCTCTCCCAACGATCCTTTGTGCTTGTCGTCCTTCTTGTGGCAGCCGACGCAGGTGCGGACCGTGTCCTTGTAGCGATTGTTCTTGTGGCAATCGACGCACTTCACATCGATGTGCTTTCCGGTCAGCGCAAAACGCGTCTTGCCATGATCGAACCTGGTTTCCTTCCAGTTCTCTTCGGTGTGGCAGTCGGCGCATTTCGGCCCGAGGCCGCCCTTGTGGACGTCGTCTTTGCGATGGCAGGCGTTGCACTCGAGCGCTGCGTCGCGATACTTCTTCTCGGGCACATGGCACTTAGAGCATTCCGTCTTTTGGTGCTTGCCGCGCAGTCCAAAGTCGGTGAGCGAATGGTCAAACTGCTTCTCGTTCAACACAATGATCTTCGCCTCGCGGCCCTTGTGGTCGGTGTGGCAGATACGGCATGCTTGGGGCTTGAGCCGTCCGTGATACCCCGCTGCATTGCGCATGTCGGCGCCCACTTCCTTGTGGCATACCTTGCACTGCCCGTCTTGGGCATTCCGATCGAACTTGATATGACATGCATTGCAGTTGTCCTCGGTCTTCGCGTGTCCCTGAATCAGCCTTCCAGGCGCAAGAATGGATTCGATGCCCTGGGCCTGCGCAACGGCGCTTACGCCCAAACACAAGCCAAGCAGCGCGCCCCAGACCAAGCGGCAGCCTGTGTGCAGCAGTGAAGGGCATGCTGGGGCCGCCAAGGAACGACTCTAGTCAATAGACATGAACTGCCACGACATGCACGATGGCGCTGACAAGGAGCAGGTAAAAGAATGGGATGTGCACCACGTGCCATAAAGCGAGGACACGTTCGTATGCGGTGTAATGCGCGACCCGCACCACCGCGCTCAAGTAACGCCGAACGAGTTTACGGGCCAGGCGCTGACGTTGATGCAACGCGCCACGGTCCCATCCCTTGTGTGCGGCGATTTTGCGCAGCGGTTTGCGCAATTGGTATGCGCAGATCCAGTACGTGAACCACATCTTCATCGGCAGCCAGGTGATTTGACGCAAATGGGTTACCCAGGTCGGCGCAGCCCGCAGCTCGTGTTGTTCGAAGGCTTGAAGGCGCTTTTCGACGTCGGGCGCGAACTTCAGCTTGGACACCGCCTCGCTTTGGTCGAAACCAGCACGCACCTGCAATTCACGCAGATCACCTCGTTTGCCGTCCAAGCCACCGTGAACGCGCCGATAGATGAAGCCACCCACGATGCCGCTGACTGCGACGATAAGCATGGTGAATAGCGCCACCCCAGCGTTGAGCGAACCGACACGAAAGGTCGAGTGCGCGAGGATTAAGAGTGGTCCACCAGCTCCAAGAACCATATGAAACCAGAGCCAGAACCTGACGCGGCCCCAGTTTCGAAAGACGGGTACGTACTTTCGCACCGGGTAGATCAAGACCGTCAGCATCATGACGGATCCGGCAACTCCAAGCCAGTAGCCAACGTCGTCGCCCGAGGTGTACAGACCGGTTCGACTGATAAGCCACGCTGCCAGCGTCAACAACGCGAGCCATGCGTACACGAAGAATTCGCCTGAGGCAGCGCTCGACGCTTCGCCCGAAGATGTTCTCGAGCGGAGACTGCGCTGCTCTTGCGCAGCGGCGGTTGCGACGCTAATTGCGTTCATCGGTATCGGTCTCGAATGTGGTGCGCGATGTGAGGCAGGAAATCGGCGCCCGTATTACGGAGAATGCTCAAGCGCACCCGTTGCGCATCTGATGAGCAAGCCTAGCGGAACCTGCTTGAAAGATTGTTAATACGGCGGGCGGTGTTGGTTACCACGAGTAAGGTTTGCGAACCCTTGGTGGCTTCGACGCTCAACGCCGGGAGCCTGATCACTCCACTAGCACGACGCTGTTGTTGACCAGGACGTAAATCGTTGCGCCATTGACCGCCAGCGCCACCGGGTCGGCAAGCGCTCCAGGCAAAGTGCCGGGCACGAATCCGCGGCGCCCCGGTACGCCAGCAATGGTGCTGACGACACCACCGCGCGTGATGGCGCGAATGGTGTTGTTGTTCGTGTCCGCGACATAGACGTTGTTCGCACCGTCCAGGGCTATGCCGCGGGGTTGATTGAACGTTGCCGCTGTGCCCACGCCGTCGGCGCTGCCGGCATTCAAGTGGTTGCCGGCAAGCGTCGTCACCGCGCCACCCGGCGTGATTCTGCGGACGTTGTTGTTGGCACGGTCCACCACATAGACATTGCCCGCGTCGTCGGCAGCTATGCCCCAAGGCTGCGCAAACTGCGCGGCTGGACCTGTGCCGTCGACGCTGCCTTGGACCCCCGCGGACCCGGCCAAAGTGCTCACGGCACCATCAAGAGCGGCGATTTTGCGGATCGTCGCATTACCGGAGTCGGCGACATAGACGTTGCCCGCTACGTCGACCGCGATACCGGCCGGCGCGTTGAAACGCGCCACGGCGCCCGCCCCGTCGATGTTTCCAAGCTCGTCCAGCGCCCCGGCAAGCGTGTTCAACTCACCTGCCGGAGTGAGCTTGAAAATGGCTCCTGCGATGTCGCTCATGTAAACATTGCCCGAGCGGTCAACAGCAATTCCCTCGGGCGCGGCGACGGGGTCGAACCCTCCCCCCGTCAAACTCAGGGTGGTCACCCCGCCTGTAGACGCGATGCTGCGAACACTTCGATTCAACGTGTCGGCGACATACACGTTGCCTGCTAGATCGGTGGCGATGCCCCGCGGCGCGAAGAAGCTGGCTGCGGGACCGACCGCGTCGACATTGCCCTGCACTTGCGCTGTACCGGCCAGTGTGCTCACCGTACCCGCCGCGGTGAGTTTGCGAATCAGATTGTTGCCTGTGTCCGCGACGTAAAGTTGCCCTGCACCGTCCAGGGCCACGCCGTTGGGGAACAGAAAGCTTGCGCTGGGCCCAGTGCCATCGGTGCTGCCGAACGCCTGCGCAGCGCCGGCCAGCGTGATCACCGCGCCTGAGGCGGAAATCTTGCGGATGGTGCTGTTGCCACTGTCGGCTACATAGACGATCGGATCGCCCGCGTCGTCGATCCCCATCGCGAGGCCGGCCGGAACGCTGAAGCTCGCGAGCGTCGCACGGGCGTCGACCGCGCCTGGAACACCCACCGTACCCGCCAGCGTACTGACCACGCCCTGCGAAGTGATCTTACGGATCGTGTGATTTTCGCTGTCGGCCACGTAAACATTGCCGTCGGCGTCGGTGGCCACTCCGCTGGGGGCGTTGAAACGCGCCGCGGTCCCGCTCCCATCCGCGCTGCCCGAAATACCGTGGGTCCCGGCCAGCGTGGTGACGCTGGCAGCCGGTGTGATCTTGCGGATGACGTGGTCGGCGCTGTCTGCCACATAGAGATTGCCAGCGCGATCCGTTGCGATTGCCCAAGGGCTGACGAAGCGGGCCGCAGCGCCGTCTCCGTCATCACTGCCGCTGGCCTGCGCGGCGCCTGCGAATGAACTCACACTGCCTGTGGCTGTGATTTTGCGAATCGTGCTGTTGCCGGTATCGGCGACGTAGACATTGCCAGCGCTGTCCACGGCAATGCCGGCCGGGCTGTTCAGCCGCGCGCTCACGCCGTTGCCGTCGGCACTGCCGGGTTGACCGGCAGTGCCAGCAAACGTACTCACGACGCCGGCCGGTGTGATTTTTCGAATCGTATGGTTGCCGCTGTCGGCCACAAAGACGTTGCCCGCGCTGTCGCTGGCAATTCCGTTCGGGCTGAAGAATCCGGCTCCAGCCCCAACCCCGTCGAAATTACCTGGGCCCGCGGCACGGCCCGCCAGGAGCGTCAAGTGGCCTTGCGGTCCCTTGGGCGCCGCGCCACCGCCACAGGCGAATGCAAGCACGGCAATCGCGACGACGGTGCCTGTCTTGACGTACCGGTCCACTGAAAACATGGTGCTCCGTGCAGGCGCTAGGCATGACGCGCCAACAGAACAATCCCGGGGGCGCCGCAGTCGAGTCGGAAAGCGACGACGCAGCGCCGCATGGCTTGGATTCGAGTCTAGCGATGCACCGGCTTGCCCGTGGGTGTGCAGTGCGAACGAGCGGTAAGCTTTGCCGCAAAGTGCATGCGCCGGGTGGTTCAGGAAGCCGGTCGGCGACGCGTAAACCTTCTCGCAGCCTGGCGCAGGTGAACTTGCCCAGAGCCAGGCGCGGGCTCACATTCACTCAAGGGGCGGGAGAGGGGGCACAAACGCCAACTCTTTGGTTGGCGTTCGCTTCAGCGTGGAGTCGTGTCTTCGATGGTTGCGAGGGCAGGATTTGAACCTGCGACCTTTGGGTTATGAGCCCAACGAGCTACCAGACTGCTCCACCTCGCGACTGAACCGATAATTCTACCAGCTTCATGTCCGAATCGGCGCGTCACTTGACGCGAGCGCAATCCGCTCAGGACGAGGCAGCGTCCGCGGGTTCAGTTACAACAGCCGCGGGCTCGGGTCGATCAACGAGTTCGACGAAGGCCATGGGCGCGTTGTCGCCAATCCGAAAACCCATCTTCAGGATGCGCGTGTAGCCGCCAGGCCTGGCCTTGTAGCGGGGACCGAGTTCATCGAACAGCTTGCCGACGATGTCGCGGTCGCGGGTGCGGTTGAAAGCCAGACGCCGGTTCGCCAGCGTGGCCTCCTTGGCCAGAGTGATGAGCGGCTCGACGACCCGGCGCAGTTCCTTGGCCTTGGGCAGAGTCGTCCTGATCGCCTCGTGCAGCAGCAGCGAATTGCACATATTGCGCAGCATTGCGAGCCGGTGCTCGGACGTGCGGTTGAGCTTTCGAAGCCCGTGACGGTGACGCATGCTGCTTTCCTTTCTGTCATTCGAATAGCCGACAGCCGTATCAGGTACTGTCGCTTGCACCGGGCTCCAATGTTGGCACCCTGGTCCAATGACGGCGCTCGGCGCCGTCCTTCGTCGGCGAAGCCCTACCTCTTGTCCAATCCCTGCGGAGGCCAATTCTCCAATCGTCCGCCGAGCGTGAGTCCGCGCGAGGCCAACACTTCCTTGATCTCATTGAGTGACTTGCGACCCAGATTCGGCGTCTTCAGCAATTCGGTTTCGGTCCGCTGGATGAGGTCGCCAATGTAGTAGATGTTCTCGGCCTTCAAACAGTTCGCCGAACGCACTGTGAGTTCGAGTTCGTCCACCGGACGCAGCAAGATCGGGTCGAACTGCGCGCTGCGCTGTTGCGGTTCGTTGAAGGCGGCGATTTCACTGCCCTCGAGCTGCGCAAAGACGGCCAACTGTTCAACCAGGATCTTCGCCGACGAGCGCATTGCTTCCTCGGGCGTCACTGCACCATTGGTGACGATTTCCATCACCAGCTTGTCCAGGTCGGTGCGCTGCTCGACGCGCGCGCTCTCGACGGTGTAGCTGACGCGCGCGACCGGCGAAAACGAGGCGTCGAGCACGATGCGACCGATCGACTTGGTCGACTCGTCACCGTAGCGGCGCATCGTTCCGGGTACATAGCCGCGTCCTTTCTCGACCTTGATCTGCATGTCGAGCTTACCGCCATGCGCGAGGTTCGCCACCACATGTTCAGGATTGATGATTTCCACATCGTGCGGCGTCTGAATGTCGCCGGCCGTGACGGGGCCTTCGCCCTCTTTGCGCAGCACAAGGGTGACTTCGTCGCGGTTGTGCAGGCGAAACACCACGCCCTTCAGGTTGAGCATGATGTGAACCACGTCTTCCTGAACGCCGTCGACGGTCGAGTATTCGTGCAGCACGCCAGCGATCGTCACTTCGGTGGGCGCATAACCGACCATCGACGACAGAAGCACACGCCGCAGCGCATTGCCCAAGGTGTGGCCGTAACCCCGCTCGAACGGCTCGAGCGTGACCTTGGCTCGGTGGCCGCCAAGCGGCTCGACATTGATGGCTTTAGGTTTCAGTAGATTCGTTTGCATTGAGTCTCCGTTCCTCTCAATACCCTCGGCTCGTTACACCGATAAGGCTGATGGACAGTGCCGGGCTTGAACCATTCGCTGCGCGCCCGGCATGCACAGCGATGAATGATGCAGAAGCGGGTCTCGCATTCCGTCGCGAGCGGCCCGAGGTCGTTACGAGGACCGCAGCCGTATCGACGTACGACGGGCACCAAAGCAGCGAAATCGGGTCGCGCCACGGGAAGACGCGTGGCCCGCTAGCGGGAGTAGAGCTCGACGATCAGTGCCTCTTTGATATCGGCCCCGAACTCGTCGCGATCGGGTGCCTTCTTGAAGACGCCTTGACACTTGGCTGCGTCGACCTGCACCCAGCCCGGCATGCCGATCGTTTCAGCAAGCTTGATTGAATCGGTGATGCGCAATTGTTTCGTCGCCCTTTCGCGTACGCCGACGGTATCGCCCGCCCTGACGAGGTAGGACGCGATGTTGACGACTTGCCCGTTCACGCTGATCGACCTGTGCGACACGAGCTGGCGCGCCTCGGCGCGCGTCGACCCGAAGCCCATGCGATAGACGACGTTATCCAGCCGCGATTCGAGCAAGGTCAGCAGGTTGCCGCCGGTATTGCCTTTGCGACGCTCGGCCTCGGCAAAGTAGCGGCGAAACTGCCGCTCCAAGATGCCGTACATGCGCTTGACTTTTTGCTTCTCGCGCAACTGCAACCCATAGTCCGACGTGCGTGTGCCGGAGTTGCGGCCGTGCTGGCCGGGCTTGCTGTCGAACTTGGCCTTGTCGCCGATCGGCCGGCGCGCACTCTTCAAAAAGAGGTCGGTGCCTTCCCGCCGCGAAAGCTTGGCCTTGGGTCCTAGGTAACGTGCCACGTTGCATTCCTTCTGTCAATCTGACGCAAGCTGAACGACCAGCTTGCGCGAGTCCGGCGAGTGTTGTCGTTAGCGCTCAGACGGTGGGCTGTTGGGGCCACCGGCCCCCTTTGCAGACGTTTCCGAACCGGACGATCCGATTCGGACACTCAAATACGCCGCCTCTTTTGCGGCCGACAACCGTTGTGCGGAACCGGCGTCACGTCGGAGATAAGGTTGATGCGAATTCCGAGTGCCGCCAATGCGCGAACTGAAGATTCGCGCCCAGGGCCCGGCCCTTTGATGCGAACATCGAGATTCTTGATGCCCTGTTCCTGCGCCGCGCGTCCCGCCGTTTCTGCGGCTACCTGGGCCGCAAACGGCGTGCTCTTTCGCGACCCCTTGAAGCCCTGACCGCCGCTGGAGGCCCACGACAAGGCGCCGCCTTGGCGATCGGTGATCGTGATGATGGTGTTGTTGAACGAGGCGTGCACATGCGCGATACCGTCGGCAACGTTCTTGCGGACCTTCTTGCGCACGCGCTGTGCGGCGGTGTTGACAGGTGGTTTTGCCATATTGACCTTCTGCTGAATACGTTAGAGCTGGACCGCGCTTCGGACCGAATCAAGGCCGCTCATGCCGCCTTCTTCACAATAGCGCCGGACTTGCGCGGACCTTTGCGCGTGCGCGCGTTCGTCTTCGTGCGCTGGCCGCGCACCGGCAAGCCGCGCCGATGGCGGAAGCCCCGGTAGCAGCCCAGATCCATGAGGCGCTTGATGTTGATCGACATTTCGCGGCGCAAGTCGCCTTCGATTGTCAAGCGGCCAATTTCCTCGCGGATCTTTTCCAGTTCTGCGTCGCTGAGATCCTTAACTTTGCGGTCCAGCGGAACGCCGGTGCGGGAGCAAATCTTCTGCGCCGTGCTTCGGCCAATCCCGTAAATCGCCGTCAAGCCGATCTCGGCGTGTTTATGGGGGGGGATATTGATGCCGGCAATGCGTGCCATTGGTGCCTTTCAAATTCGCGTCGTGATGGGAAGACTCAACCCTGGCGCTGCTTGTGGCGCGGATCGGTGCAAATGACACGCACCACACCCTTGCGGCGCACGATCTTGCAGTGGCGACACATCTTCTTCACCGATGCAGCTACTTTCATGGTTCGCTCCGTTTCAGCATTACTTTCAGCATTTCTTTCAACACCGCGGTCCTCAATACACTGTGTGCCCCTACTTGGCCCGGAACACGATGCGAGCGCGCGACAGGTCGTAGGGCGTCAATTCGACGGTCACTTTGTCGCCAGGCAGGATTCGGATGTAGTGCATCCGCATCTTCCCGGAGATATGTCCCAGCACGACATGTCCGTTTTCCAGCTTCACGCGAAACGTTGCGTTGGGGAGATTTTCGAGAATCTCACCCTGCATCTGGATGACATCGTCCTTCGCCATGCCTGAGTCTTGCCTGTGGCCTTAGCCGCCGTTTCCTTGCCCTTGCCTTGCCGGTTTCCTGTCGTTGGTTCGTCGAGCTGCCTGTGGATCAGCCTGCCTTGAAATTTGCCTTCTTCAGCAGCGATTCGTACTGCTGGCTCATCACATAGCTCTGCACTTGGGCCCAAAAGTCCATCGTCACGACGACAATGATCAACAGCGATGTGCCACCGAAGTAGAACGGCACGTTGTACTTGAGCACCAGAAATTCGGGCAGCAAGCAAACCGCCGTGATATAGATCGCGCCCGCCAGCGTCAGGCGCGACAAGATACGGTCGATGTGTTTGGCCGTCTGGTCGCCCGGACGAATGCCCGGAATGAAGGCGCCGCTCTTCTTCAGGTTGTCCGCCGTCTCGCGGCTGTTGAACACAAGCGCCGTGTAGAAGAAACAGAAGAAAACGATCGCCGCAGCGTAAAGCATCACGTAGATCGGCTGCCCCGGAGAGAGCAAGCCGGCCAAGTCTTTCAGCCAGCGCAGCCCCTCGCCCGTTGCGAACCATCCGACAACGGTGGCAGGCAACAAGATGATCGACGAGGCAAAGATCGGCGGAATCACGCCCGACATGTTCAGCTTCAATGGCAGGTGCGACGACTGTCCGCCATAGACCTTGTTGCCAACCTGACGCTTGGCGTAGTTGACGAGGATCTTGCGCTGACCTCGTTCGACGAACACCACGACAAAGGTGACCAGAGCGACGACAGCAATGATGAAGATCGAGACGATGATGCTCATCGCCCCGGTGCGTACGAGTTCAAACAGGCCCCCGATCGCACTGGGAAGCCCCGCCGCGATGCCTGCAAAGATCAGGATCGAGATACCGTTGCCCAGGCCGCGTTCCGTGATTTGCTCGCCCAACCACATCAGGAACATCGTGCCGGCCACGAGCGACACCACGGCGGTGAGCCGAAAACCGAAGCCCGGCGCTATCACGAGCCCGGGCGAGCCTTCGAGAGCTAGCGCGATGCCCAGCGACTGGAACAATGAAAGGCCGAGCGTGCCGTAGCGCGTGTATTGCGTGATCTTGCGGCGCCCGGATTCGCCCTCTTTCTTCAGCGCCTCGAGCGTTGGCACCACATAGGTCATCAACTGCATGATGATCGACGCCGAGATGTAGGGCATGATGCCCAGTGCGAAGACGGTGAAGCGCGACAGCGCACCGCCCGAGAACATGTTGAAAAGGCTCAGGATCCCGCCCTGTTGACCCTTGAACAACTGCTGCAACTGGTTCGGATCGATTCCCGGCACGGGAATGTGGGCGCCGACGCGATACACCACGAGTGCCAACAACAAGAAGACGAGCCGACGACGCAGGTCGCCGAACTTGCCGCTCTTGGCCAGTTGATTCGGGTTGCTTGCCACGCGCTGCGCTTCCGGGTGTTGCGGTGAAATCAGCCGACGGAGCCGCCCGCCGCTTCTATGGCGGCTTTGGCGCCTGCAGTGGCGGCGATCCCCTGGAGCACCACCTTCCTTGTCAGCGTACCCGTCTTGATGACCTTGGCCGTCTTGACCGATTCGCCGACGAGTCGTGCCTGCTTGAGTACCAATAGGTCGACTTGCGCCGCGCCGAGCCGCTCGAGATCATTCAAGTTGATTTCGGCGTTGAATTTGAGCAGATGCGACTTGAAGCCGCGCTTGGGCAAGCGTCGCTGCAATGGCATTTGACCGCCTTCGAAACCGACCTTGTGATAGCCACCGGAGCGCGACTTTTGGCCCTTGTGGCCGCGCCCCGCCGTCTTGCCCAGGCCCGAGCCGATGCCACGCCCGACGCGGCGCCGCGCCGTCTTCGAGCCGGCCGCCGGTTTGATGTTGTTGAGTTCCATGTTGCTGTCTAGTCCGTGACGGCGCTCAGAGCACCTTGACCAGGTAGGAGACCTTGTCAATCATGCCGCGCACCGAGGCAGTGTCTTCCAAAGTCGACTGGCTGTTCAGTTTGCGCAAGCCCAGGCCGCGCACCGTCGCGCGGTGCGATTCACGCGTACCGGCAACGCTGCGCACCAATTTGATCTGCACCGTTTTCTTGTCGCCCATGGGTGTTCTCCGGCCCGCGCTCAGTTGAAAATTTGTTCTACCGTCAAGCCGCGCTTGGCGGCTATCTCGGCGGGTGTGCTCGTGTTCTTCAGAGCGTCGAGCGTGGCGCGCACCATGTTGTAGGGATTCGACGATCCGAGGCTCTTGCAGACGATGTCGGTGACGCCCATCACTTCGAACACGGCGCGCATCGGGCCGCCGGCGATGATGCCGTCGCCCTGCTTGGCCGGCGCCATCAGAACGCGCGAGGCGCCATGTTCACCGATCACCTTGTGGTAAATCGTACCGTCCTTGAGCGAGACCTTGATCAGGTTGCGGCGCGCGCTTTCCATGGCCTTTTGCACCGCCACCGGCACTTCCTTGGCCTTGCCCTTGCCCATGCCAATGCGGCCATCACCGTCGCCCACCACGGTCAGCGCGGCAAAGCTGAGCGTGCGCCCGCCCTTGACGACCTTGGTGACGCGATTCACCGCGATCATCTTTTCCTTCAGGCCGTCGTCATTGGCTTCGCCTTGAGCGCCGCGGGGTTGAAACTTTGCCATGTTCGAATTCCTTGAGATTGCCGGTCGGGATGGGGTGGCTCAGAACTGCAAGCCGGCTTCGCGCGCGGCTTCCGCGAGCGCCTTGACGCGCCCGTGGTAGGCAAACCCGGAGCGATCGAACGCTACTGTGTCCACACCGGCTGCCTTCGCGCGCTCGGCGATGCGCTGCCCCACGGCAGAGGCCGCCGCGACATTGCCGCCCTTGCCTTTCGCACCGAGCTCCTTGCGCGTAGCCGCCTCGGCCGTTGACGCGCTGGCCAGCACCCTGGCACCATCGTTGCTGATGACGTTCGCGTAAATGTGCAGGTTCGAGCGGAACACGGTCAACCGCGCAATCTGCTGCTTGGCAATGCGCTTGCGGGTTTGAAGGGCGCGACGGGTGCGCTGTTCTTTCTTGTTCAGCATGGCTGGCGATTCCCTTACTTCTTCTTGGTTTCCTTGAGGGAAACCTTTTCGTCGATATAGCGAATTCCCTTGCCCTTGTACGGCTCGGGTGGACGGAAGGCGCGCACTTCGGCGGCCACTTGGCCCACCATCTGGCGATTCGCGCCCTTGATCGTGATTTCCGTCTGCGTCGGGCATTCCACTCTGACGCCCGCGGGCATGTCCTTGGCCACCGGGTGGGAATACCCGACTTGCAGCGTCAGCTTCGATCCCGCTGCCTGGGCACGAAAACCCACGCCGACCAGGCTAAGCTTCTTCTCGAAGCCCTTGGTGACACCGTCGACCATGTTAGCGACCAAGGCGCGCATCGTGCCCGACATGGCATTCGCCTGGGGCGTATCGGCGGCCGGCGCGAAAGTCATCTGCCCAGATTCGCTCTTCACAGTCACCAGCGGGTGGGCTTTCTGGAGCAATGTGCCCAAAGCACCCTTGACGCTGATCTGTTCAGCACCGACCGCGACTTCCACACCTTTGGGCAGAACGATCGGCATCTTTCCTACGCGCGACATTTGCTCTCCTTAGGCGACGTAGCAGATCACTTCGCCGCCGATTCCGACTTGGCGAGCCTTTCGATCCGTCATCACACCCTTGGGCGTGGTCACGATCGCGACACCCAGGCCGTTTTGCACGTTCGGGATTTCGTGCCTGCCGCGGTAGACGCGCAAACCCGGGCGGCTGACTCGTTCGATGTGTTCGATGACCGGACGGCCCGCGTAGTACTTGAGGGCGATTTCGAGCTCGGGTTTGGCGCCCTCGCCGCGTACAGCAAATCCGTCGATATAACCTTCGTCTTTCAAGACTTGTGCGATCGCCACCTTCAGCTTCGACGTCGGCATCGTCACTGTGGGTCTGTCCACCATCTGCGCATTGCGGATGCGCGTCAACATATCAGCGATGGGGTCACTCATACTCATTCGGATCTCTCCTGATCGGCCGCGGCGCCACGCCTACCAACTGGCCTTGACGATGCCGGGAATATCGCCCTTGAACGCCAGGTCGCGAATCTTGCTGCGCGCCAGACCGAACTTGCGGAATGTTCCGCGCGGGCGCCCCGTGATCTCGCAGCGGTTGCGTTGGCGCGTCGGGTAGGCGTTGCGCGGCAGTTTCTGGAGCTCCAGACGAGCCGCATATCGCTCTTCATCGGACTTCTTTGCGTCGTTTGCCAGCAGCTTGAGTTCGTTGTACTTCTTAGCGTACTTGGCCACGAGAAGCGTTCGTTTGAGTTCACGCTGAATGAGGGATACTTTTGCCATAACGTTCTTTCAGGTCTTGAACGGAAACTTGAATGCCGTCAGGAGCGCTTTGCACTCATCGTCGGTCTTGGCTGTGGTCGTGATGCTGATGTTCAGCCCACGGATAGCGTCGATCTTGTCGTACTCGATTTCAGGGAAGATGATCTGTTCCTTGATGCCGACGTTGTAGTTGCCTCGGCCGTCGAAAGCGCGCGCTGAAATCCCGCGGAAATCGCGCACGCGCGGCAGCGCAATCGTGACGAAACGGTCGAGAAACTCATACATCTGCGCGCCGCGCAACGTGACCACGCACCCGATGGGAACACCGTCGCGGATCTTGAAATTGGCGATGGCCTTTTTCGACTTGGTCACCACGGGCTTGCGCCCAGAGATCTTGGAGAGGTCGGCCACCGCGCTGTCCATGACTTTCTTGTCCGACACTGCCTCGCTCACACCCATGTTGAGGGTGATCTTGGTCAGTCGCGGTGCCTGCATGGTTGTCTTGTAGCCGAACTTCTGAACCAGTGCGGGAACGACCTTCTCGCGGTAAAACTGCTGCAAACGAGCCGTCATAGCCTCACCTCTTATGCCTTGATCTCTTGGCCGCTGGAGCGAAAGATGCGAACGCCGTTGTCCTGAGTCTTGCGCGTGCGCTTTTCGGCGTCGCTCAAGAGTTTGATTCCCACCCGGTCGGCCTTTCCCGTGGCCGAATTGAAGATCGCCACGTTGGACTGGTGAATCGACATCGTCTTGTCGACGACCCCGCCGGTCGTGCCCTTCATCGGATTGGGTTTGACGTGTTTCTTGACGACATTCACGCCCTCAACGAGCAGACGCTCGTCGTCAACACGCTTGGATATCACGCCGCGTTTGCCCTTATCGCGGCCCGTCAAGACGATGACCTGGTCGCCTTTGCGAAGTTTGTTCATCTGAATTCCTCGAACCGCGCTCAAAGCACTTCGGGTGCGAGCGACACGATTTTCATGAAGCGCTCAGTGCGCAGCTCACGGGTGACCGGCCCAAAGATGCGCGTTCCGATCGGCTCGAGCTTGGCGTTCAGAAGCACGGCGGCGTTGCCGTCGAACTTGACCAGCGAGCCGTCCTGGCGGCGCACACCCTTGGCGGTGCGCACGACGACGGCACTGTAGATCTCGCCCTTCTTGACGCGACCGCGCGGCGCCGCTTCCTTGATGCTGACCTTGATCACATCGCCGATGCCGGCATAGCGCCGCTTGGAGCCGCCCAGCACCTTGATGCACATGACGGACTTGGCACCTGTGTTGTCCGCGACGTCGAGCCGCGATTGCATTTGGATCATTATTTACTGTCCCCAACTTGTCCCGCAGTTCCGTCCATGCACCATGGCGGCGTAACAACGGTCAGTCTTGGGCCCGTCGAGCCGGCCGCGCTGACGCGCAACCAGCTACAGAAGGGCGAAACTTCGGCGGAGCCGAGCGCTACGGATACCGCATCTGTTGCGACGCATTGCCACGCGACGTCACGGAACCCATCGCAGCTCAGCGAAGCCGCGCATTATGCAACACAGTTCCGTCGTCCGTCAAAACAAATTCTGGTCCAACAGCGCGATGGGTGATCCGCGCATCATTGGGGTGCCTGCGCTCGTGCTCGACACCAACGTCGTGTTCGACCTCTTGGTCTTTCGCGACCCGAGTTGCCAGCCCCTGGCCGACATGCTGGCCCGTGGGACCTGCCGCTGGCATGCCACGGCGCGCATGCGGGCCGAATTCAACGACGTGCTGGCTCGCCCCGCGTTCGAGCCCTGGGTTGCGCAACGGGCGGCAATCGCTGCGCAGTGGGCGCGATGGTCCGTCAGGGTCGACGCGACCCCGCTTCCAGCCGGCCCCACGATGCGATGCCGCGATCCCGACGACCAATTGTTTCTCGATCTGGCGCTGCATCTGCGGCCCAGTCACTTGCTCAGCCGCGATCGCGAACTGTTGCGCCTGGCCGGGCCAGCCGGTGCCATGGGCGTTCGAATCGTCACCCCTGCTCAGTTCAACGCGCGATGAAGGAGGGCGACCCGTCGGGTCACCCTCCTGACCTCGAGTCAGGCTTGCTTCGCCCTGCGCCCTGCGCCCTACGCCCTGCGGCCGCTGTGCTTACTCCGCGCCTTCGCTCTGCGCATCGACCGCCGCCAGCTGCACTGCGGCAAGCTCTTCAGCCTCCTGCAACGCGATGGTGCGGCGCTCGGCGTCGTCCATCGCTTCCTTGGCCTTGCGCGCGTCGTGGAATGCCATGCCCGTGCCGGCAGGAATCAGTCGCCCGACGATGACGTTTTCTTTCAATCCACGCAGCTCGTCGCGTTTGCCCATGATGGCTGCTTCGGTGAGCACTCGCGTGGTCTCCTGGAACGACGCGGCCGAGATGAAGCTGTCGGTGGAGAGCGAGGCCTTGGTGATGCCCAGCAGCACGTCGGCGTGCGTCGCCGGCAACTTGCCCTCAGCCAACATCTTGTCATTGGTGTCGAGCAACTCCGAGCGTTCCACCTGTTCGCCGGCGATGTAGCTCGTGTCGCCCGCGTTGACGATCTGCACACGGCGCAACATCTGGCGCACGATGACTTCGATGTGCTTGTCGTTGATCTTCACGCCCTGCAGTCGGTACACGTCCTGCACTTCGTCGACGATGTAGCGCGCCAGCTCTTCGATGCCGAGCAGTCGCAGGATGTCCTGCGGGTCGGCGGGCCCGTCGACGATGGACTCGCCCTTGTTCACGACCTGGCCCTCGTGCACGACGATGTTCTTTTCCTTGGGCACCAACTCCTCGTAAACCTTGCCTTCCGGATCGGTGATCTGCAAGCGCACTTTGCCCTTCGTCTCCTTGCCGAACGACACCGTACCCGTCATCTCGGCCAGGGTGCCCTTGTCTTTGGGCGTGCGCGCTTCGAAGAGTTCGGCCACGCGCGGCAAGCCGCCGGTGATGTCGCGCGTCTTCTGACCTTCGACCGGAATGCGCGCCAACACTTCACCCGGAGCGAGGTCCTGGCCGTCGCGAATCTGAATCAGCGAGCCGACGGGAAAACCGATCGTCACCGAATGGTCGGTGCCGGGGATCTTCACTTCATTGCCGGCAACATCGAGCAGCTTCACTTGCGGGCGGACGACCTTGGCCACACCACGGCGCTTGGAGTCGATCACGACGAGCGTGGACAAGCCGGTCACTTCGTCGACTTGTTTGGCGACGGTGACTCCTTCTTCCACGTTCTCGAATTTCGCCTTGCCGGCGAACTCGGTGATGATGGGTCGCGTCAGCGGGTCCCAATTCGCGAGAACGGTACCGGCCTTGATGTGCTGATCGGACTTGATGTTGAGTAGCGCGCCATAAGGGACTTTATGGCGCTCGCGTTCGCGACCGTGCAGGTCGGAGACGACGATTTCGCCCGAACGAGAGATCACCACCAATTCGCGTTTGCTATTGGTCACATAGCGCATCGTCGCGTTGAAACCGACCACCCCGTCGGACTTGGCATCGACACTGCTCGCCACCGCTGCGCGCGACGCCGCACCTCCGATGTGGAAGGTGCGCATCGTGAGCTGCGTACCAGGCTCACCGATCGACTGGGCCGCGATGACGCCGATCGCCTCGCCCATGTTGACCAGGCCACCACGCCCCAAGTCGCGCCCGTAGCACCGGGCGCAAATTCCGAAACGAGTGGCGCACGTCAGGGCAGTGCGGACCTTGATTTCGTCCACGCCTGCCGCTTCGAGCGCATCGAGTGTGTCCTCGTCGAGCAATTCACCCGCGCCGACCAGCGTCTCCTGCGATTCGGGATGAGCCACGTCGACCGCCGTGACGCGGCCGAGGATGCGATCGCGAAGGCTCTCGATCACCTCGCCGCCCTCGACCAGAGCGCGCATGTTCATGCCGTTGAAGGTTCCGCAGTCGTCTTGCGTGACGACCAGGTCTTGCGTCACGTCGACCAAGCGGCGCGTCAAATAGCCTGAGTTCGCCGTCTTCAGCGCCGTGTCCGCCAGGCCCTTGCGGGCACCGTGCGTGGAGATGAAGTACTGCAGAACATTCAGGCCCTCGCGAAAGTTCGCCGTGATCGGCGTCTCGATGATCGAGCCGTCAGGCTTGGCCATCAGGCCGCGCATTCCGGCCAACTGACGGATTTGCGCCGCCGAACCTCGCGCTCCCGAATCGGCCATCATGTAGATCGAGTTGAACGACTCCTGATCGACCTGCTTGCCGTGCCGGTCGGTGACCTTCTGCTTGGACAATTGGCCCATCATGACCTTGCCGACTTCGTCGCCCGTCTTGCCCCAGATGTCGACGACCTTGTTGTAGCGCTCGCCGGCCGTCACCAAGCCCGAGACGTACTGCTGCTCGATTTCCTTCACGTCCTTTTCAGCACGCTCGATCAGTCCCGGCTTTTCCTTCGGGACCAGCATGTCGTCGATGGCGATTGAAATGCCGGCCCGCGTGGCTAGCCGGAAGCCCGCCTGGAGCAGCTTGTCGGCAAAGACCACCGTTTCCTTCAGTCCGCACTTGCGAAACGAGGCGTTGATCAGGCGAGAGATTTCCTTCTTCTTCAACGCCTTGTTGATGTTGGAAAACGCCAGCCCCTTGGGCAAAATCTCACTGAGCAGCGCCCGCCCAACCGTCGTGTCCACCAGTCTGGTCTCGGGCACGAACTCACCCGTGTCCTTGTGCGGCACGTAGTCGGTCATGCGCACGCTGACCCTGGACGTGATCTCGACCTGATGGTTGTCCAGCGCGCGGTGCACCTCGGCAACGTCGGCGAAGATGATGCCTTCGCCCTTGGCGTTGATGCGATCCCGCGTCGCGTAGTACAAACCCAGCACCACGTCTTGCGAAGGCACGATGCTGGGTTCGCCGTTGGCGGGGAACAGCACGTTGTTCGATGCCAGCATCAGCGTGCGGGCTTCCATTTGCGCCTCGATCGATAGCGGGATGTGCACCGCCATCTGGTCGCCGTCGAAGTCGGCGTTGAACGCCGAACACACCAGCGGATGCAGTTGAATCGCCTTGCCCTCGATCAGCACCGGCTCGAAAGCCTGGATGCCAAGACGGTGCAGGGTCGGCGCCCGATTCAGCAGGACCGGGTGCTCTTTGATGACTTCTTCGAGGATGTCCCACACCACCGGCGTTCCGCTTTCCACTTCCTTCTTAGCGGCCTTGATCGTCGTGGCAATGCCCATCGCCTCCAGTCGCGAGAAGATGAACGGCTTGAACAATTCGAGTGCCATCAGCTTCGGCAGACCGCACTGGTGCAGCTTGAGCGTCGGGCCGACAACGATGACGGAGCGGCCCGAATAGTCGACGCGCTTGCCGAGCAAGTTTTGACGGAAACGCCCGCTCTTACCCTTGATCATGTCGGCGAGCGACTTGAGCGCACGCTTGTTCGCACCCGTCATGGCCTTGCCGCGTCGCCCGTTGTCGAGCAACGAGTCAACCGCCTCCTGCAGCATGCGCTTCTCATTGCGCACAATAATTTCCGGCGCCTTCAACTCCAATAACCGCGCGAGGCGATTATTGCGATTGATGACGCGGCGGTACAAGTCGTTCAGGTCGGAAGTCGCGAAGCGTCCACCGTCAAGAGGAACGAGCGGGCGCAGATCCGGCGGCAGCACCGGCAGCACTTCCATCACCATCCACTGCGGTTTGATGCCGGACTTCTTGAACGCCTCCATGACCTTCAGGCGCTTGGAGTTCTTCTTGACCTTGAGTTCCGAGCCCGTCATGTCGCCGCGCAGCCTTTCGGCCTCGACGTCCAAGTCGATTTCGGCGAGCAGTTTGTGCACGCCCTCCGCGCCCATCAGCGCGACGAATTCGTCGCCGTATTCGGTGCGTTTGGCGTCGAACTCGTCTTCGCTCATGATGCTGAATTTCTTCAGCGGCGTCATGCCGGGGTCGACGACCACATAGGCCTCGAAGTACAGGACACGTTCGATATCGCGCAGCGTCATGTCGAGCACCAGGCCCAGACGCGACGGCAGGCTCTTCAAGAACCAGATGTGCGCGCAGGGGGCCGCCAGGTCGATGTGGCCCATGCGGTCGCGCCGCACCTTGGTCTGGGTGACCTCGACACCGCACTTTTCGCAGATCACGCCCCGGTGCTTCAAGCGTTTGTACTTGCCGCATAGGCACTCATAGTCTTTGATAGGCCCGAAGATCTTGGCGCAGAATAGGCCGTCACGCTCAGGCTTGAAAGTGCGGTAGTTGATCGTCTCCGGCTTCTTCACCTCACCGAACGACCAGGACCGAATCTTCTCAGGCGAAGCCAGTCCGATCTTGATGGCATCGAAATGCTCATCAGGAGTGAACTGGCGGAACAGATCAAGCAAACCCTTCATGTTCTGTGTCCTTCCTGGTTAGTTGCGCTCGAGCTCGATATCGATGCCGAGCGAACGGATTTCCTTGACCAGCACGTTGAACGACTCCGGCATGCCGGCTTCGATCGAGTGCTCGCCCTTGACGATGGACTCGTACACCTTGGTGCGCCCGTTCACGTCGTCGGACTTGACGGTGAGCATCTCTTGCAAGATGTAGGAAGCGCCGTAGGCTTCGAGGGCCCACACCTCCATCTCGCCGAAGCGCTGGCCGCCGAATTGGGCCTTGCCGCCCAGCGGCTGCTGAGTGACGAGGCTGTACGGTCCGGTGGAGCGGGCGTGCATCTTGTCGTCCACCAAGTGGTGCAGCTTCAAGACGTGCATATAGCCCACCGTGACGGGCCGCTCGAATGCATCGCCGGTGCGGCCATCATGCAAGGTCGCTTGCGTTCGTGTGGCAGTGAGGCCCTTGGCCTGCGCTATCTTGTCGGGGTAGGCCAGCTTGAGCATGTTGCGGATCTCTTCTTCTGCGGCGCCGTCGAACACCGGTGTTGCGAATGGGACGCCTCGGGTCAAGTTGCCAGCCATCTCCAGGATTTCAGCGTCGCTCAGGTGCTCGAGCCGCTCCGTCTTGCCGCCACTCTTGTTGTAGAGCTCGTCGAGGAACACGCGCAGATCATGCACCTTCGTTTCATGGCTCAACAGGTCGTTGATGCGCTGGCCGATGCCTTTACCGGCCCAGCCCAAGTGCACTTCCAGAACCTGGCCGACGTTCATGCGCGATGGCACGCCCAGCGGGTTGAGCACGATGTCGCACGGCGTGCCGTCGGCCATGTAAGGCATATCTTCGACCGGCACGATCTTCGAGACCACGCCCTTATTGCCGTGCCGTCCCGCCATCTTGTCGCCCGGCTGTAGACGCCGCTTGACCGCCAGGTACACCTTGACCATCTTCAGCACGCCGGCCGGCAATTCGTCGCCCTGCGTCAGCTTCTTGCGCTTTTCTTCGAACGCGAGGTCGAAGCTGTGGCGCGTCTGGTCGAGCGAATTCTTGATGCTCTCGAGCTGGCCGGCGACGTCTTCATCGGCAGGCCGAACATCGAACCAATGGTACTTCTCGACGCTGGCAAGGTACTCCCTGTCGATCGTCGCACCCTTGGCGATGCGCTGCGGCCCGCCATTGGCAGCCTTGCCCACAAGCAGCTTCTCGATGCGGTCGAAGGCGTCGGCCTCGACGATGCGCAGTTGATCGTTCAGGTCCAGGCGATAGCGCTTCAGCTCATCATCGATGATTTGCTGGGCGCGCTTGTCGCGAACGATGCCTTCGCGGGTGAACACCTGCACGTCGATCACGGTCCCGTTCGTTCCCTGGCTGACACGCAGAGACGTGTCCTTCACGTCGGAGGCCTTTTCGCCGAAGATCGCGCGCAGCAATTTCTCTTCCGGTGTCAGTGTGGTTTCGCCCTTGGGAGTGACCTTGCCCACCAGGGTGTCGCCCGGGTTGACTTCGGCGCCGACATACACGATGCCCGACTCATCGAGGCGCGCGAGCTGCTGCTCCGACAAATTCGGAATATCGCGCGTGATTTCTTCAGCGCCTAGCTTCGTGTCGCGCGCCATTACGACCAGCTCTTCGATGTGGATCGAGGTGAAGCGGTCCTCCGCGACGACACGCTCGGAAATCAAGATCGAGTCTTCGAAGTTGTAGCCGTTCCAGGGCATGAACGCGACCAGCATGTTCTGGCCCAGCGCAAGTTCGCCCAAGTCGGTGGACGCACCGTCGGCGATGATGTCTTGCGCTTCAACGCGGTCGCCGCGCTTGACGATGGGGCGCTGGTGGATGCTCGTGTTCTGGTTCGAACGGTGGTACTTGATGAGGTTGTAGATGTCTACGCCCACCTCGCCCGCGACCGTTTCTTTGTCATTGACTCGAATCACGATTCGATTGGTGTCGACATAATCGACAACGCCACCGCGGCGCGCCGCCACTACGGTTCCGGAATCTTTGGCAGCTACACGCTCCACGCCGGTGCCAACGAGCGCCTTTTCGGGGCGCAAAATCGGCACCGCTTGGCGCTGCATGTTTGCCCCCATCAGTGCACGGTTCGCGTCGTCGTGCTCGAGGAAGGGCACGAGAGAGGCCGCTACCGATACGATCTGCGTCGGCGCCACGTCCATGTACTGGATGCGTTCGGCCGAGGTGAGTATCGATTCGCCGTTGTCGCGCGCGCTGACGAGTTCGTCGATCAGCTTGCCTTCCTTGTCCAGCGTAGCGCTGGCCTGGGCAATCACATACTTGCCCTCCTCAATGGCGGACAAGTAGTCGATCTGATTCGTGACTTTGCCGGCCGCGACACGCCGATAAGGGGTTTCGAGGAAGCCGTATTCGTTGAGTTGCGCGTACAGGGCCAGCGAATTGATCAGGCCGATGTTCGGGCCTTCCGGCGTTTCGATCGGGCAGACGCGACCGTAGTGCGTGGGGTGCACGTCGCGAACTTCAAAGCCTGCACGTTCGCGCGTCAGCCCGCCCGGCCCCAGAGCTGAGACGCGCCGCTTGTGCGTGATCTCCGATAGGGGATTGGTCTGATCCATGAACTGCGAGAGCTGGCTGGCGCCGAAAAACTCCTTGAGAGCGGCAGAAATCGGCTTGGAGTTGATCAGATCGTGCGGCATCAGTGCCTCTGTCTCGGCCTGACCGAGTCGCTCTTTGACCGCCTTCTCGATGCGTGCCAAGCCCGAACGGTACTGGTTCTCGGCCAGCTCGCCGACACAGCGTACCCGGCGATTGCCCAAGTGGTCGATATCGTCGACCTCGCCGCGGCCGTTGCGCAGCTCGACCAGGATCTTCACAACGTCCAGGATGTCGTTGTTTGACAGCGTCATTGATCCTTCGGGCACGTCGCGCCCAACGCGGGCATTGAACTTCATGCGCCCGACGCGCGACAAGTCATACGTGTCTGCGTTGTAGAACAGGCGATGGAACAGCGCCTCGACGGCGTCTTCAGTGGGCGGTTCGCCGGGGCGCATCATGCGGTAGATCGCCACGCGTGCGGCGAGCTGGTCAGCGGTTTCGTCGGCCGCCAATGTTTGCGAAATGTAGTTTCCTTCGTCGAGCTCGTTGGTGTACAGGCAAGGAATTTCCTGGACGCGCGCGACACGCAGTTTCTTCAGAAGCGCTTCAGTCAGTTCGTCGTTGGCCTTGGCGAGGATTTCGCCGCTTTCTGCGTCGACCACGTTGCGCGCCAGCATACGCCCCACCAGATAGTCTTCGGGAACGCCGATGTAGTTGGTCGACGTCTGTTCGAGCGTGCGCGTGTGACGCGCCGTGATGCGTTTGTCTTTCTCGACGACGACATTGCCCGCCTTGTCGGTGATGTCGAAACGCGCGATTTCGCCGCGCAAGCGGTCGGCGACGAACTCCATCTGCGCGCCTGAATCCATCAGGCGGAAGTTGTCGAAAACGAAGAAGTGCGCCAGAATCGCCTCGGGATTCAGGCCGATCGCCTTGAGCAGAATCGTCACCGGCATCTTGCGGCGCCGGTCGACGCGGAAGTACAGCAAGTCCTTCGGATCGAATTCGAAATCGAGCCAAGAGCCGCGATACGGAATGATGCGCGCCGAGAACAGCAGCTTGCCGCTCGAGTGCGTCTTGCCCTTGTCGTGCTCGAAGAACACACCTGGTGAGCGGTGCAGTTGCGAGACGATGACCCGCTCAGTGCCATTGACGATAAATGAGCCGTACTCGGTCATCAACGGGACTTCGCCCATATAGACCTCTTGCTCCTTGATCTCCTTGACGGTCTTGGGCTGCGGTGACTCGCGGTCGTAGATGATCATTTGCAACTTGGCGCGCACTGCTGCGGCATAGGTCAAGCCGCGTTGCTGACATTCGCGCGTGTCGAAAGTCGGCTTGGCCATGTTGAATTCGATGAACTTCATCTCCACGAAACCGTTGTGCGAAACGATCGGAAACGCGGCGATGAATGCGGCCTGCAGGCCCTCGGGCTTGCGCTTGTGCGGCGGTGTGTCTTTCTGCAAGAAGGCGACGTACGAGTCCTTCTGCATCGTCAGCAGATAGGGCACATTGAGCACGCTTTCGCGCTTGCCGAAGCTCTTGCGAATGCGCTTGCGCTCGGTGTAGCTGTACGGGGTTTGTTGCTGCGCCATAGGTGGGTTCTCTCTCCGTCTCAGAAAGCGCGGCCAGGCTCAGGCCACACTCCCGAAGGCGACTGTCTTTCGAGCCAGCGGCTCGAAGCTTGGTGGCTGGCCACTACCAGCCGCTGGCGGACAACTCCGGCATTGCACCGAAGCCCGACCAAACCCGTTCTCTGCAGTCGGATCAAAGAACACTGCAAAGCGCCCGGGGCGCTTTGCGCTGTTCTCGAGTCAGCGTTGTGAATCGGATGCGCGGCATGGCGAGCGGTCCGCGACTGCGGCGAGAAACGCGGCCTTGCTGCCGGGCGGCGACGCCTTTGGAAAAATCGCCCGGCGCGACATCGAGGCGCGCCCCGCAGCAGCCGTTCGGCGAATGCCTCACGGTTGGCTCCGGGCCGATTTACTTCAATGCGGCTTTCGCGCCCGCGTCTTCCAACTTCTTCTTGGCCGCTTCCCCATCAACCTTGGTGACGCCTTCCTTGACCGGCTTCGGCGCGCCGTCCACCAAGTCCTTGGCCTCTTTCAGGCCCAAGCCCGTCAGCTCGCGCACGGCCTTGATCACGGACACCTTGTTCGCGCCGATTTCGAGCAACATCACGGTGAATTCCGTTTGTTCCTCGACCACCGCCGCAGCTGCGCCACCACCGCCGCCCGCTGGCGCGGACATCGCGGCGGCGGACACACCGAACTTCTCTTCAATGGCCTTGACCAGGCTGTTGAGGTCCATCACCGACATGCCGTCGAGTGCGGTCAAAAATGCGTCTTTGTCGAATGCCATGTTGGGCTCCTAATTCTTCAAAAATGGGTCGATGAATGGTTCAGGCTGCAGGCGTGGTCTCGATTTCGGCCATCGGCTCGGCGCGCTTCTCGGCGATTGCCGCAAGCACGCGCGCCAGGCGCGAAATCGGTGACTGCATCAAGCCGAGCAACTGGGCGAGCAACACGTCCTTGCTCGGGATGTCGGCCAGGGCTTTCACTGCGGCAGCATCGAGGGCTCTGCCGGCGTGGGCACCGGCTCGCACGATCAACTTGTCGTTGCCTCTGGCGAAGTCGGCAATGACTTTGGCCGCTGCCACGGCGTCCTGCGAAAAGCCGTAGATCAACGGGCCGACCATGCTTGCCGAGGCCACTTCGAACGGTGTGCCCACAACTGCACGACGGGCCAGTGTGTTCTTGAGCACGTGTAGATACACACCGCGCTCGCGCGCTTGCTTGCGCAGTGCGTTCAAGTGATCCACGCTCAATCCTCGGTACTCGGCCAACGCCAAAGTCTGCGAGCGGGCCACTTGGGCTGCCACATCCGTCACCACGGCGGCTTTCTCATTGCGATTCAGACTCAAGGTCTACTCCTCACTTCATGTGTCGCCGGGCCTCTATCGGCACATTGACACGCCACAATTCAGCGACCGTCTGAGCGGGAACCTGATTCCCTTTCAGCGGGACCGCCATCTGCGCTGGCCATTAAGCGACTTTGCGAGTCGCACCAGCGGTCTTGGACGACCAGAACTTCGTGCAAATTCATTCGAAGCTCTGCCCACCACCTTGCAGGGGCCGCACCTCAACAGGTACCAGTCGGCTCACCTCTTATGACTGAACGTTTGATGAGACGATTGACGCGACATCGACTCGCGCACCCACACCCATGGTTGAAGACACCGCTACTTTGCGCAGGTAAATGCCCTTGCTCGATGACGGTTTCGCCTTGTTCAGCGCATCGATCAGGGCGCGTAAGTTACCGCCGAGCATTTCGGCATTGAAAGAGCGACGGCCGATCGACGCATGTACGATCCCTCCTTTGTCGACGCGAAACTGGACTTGGCCGGCCTTGGCATTGCGCACCGCGGTCGCAACGTCAGCCGTGACAGTCCCGACTTTCGGATTCGGCATCAAGCCTCGCGGCCCTAGAATCTGGCCCAGCGTGCCCACAACGCGCATCGTGTCGGGCGAAGCAATGACGACGTCGAAGTTGAGGTTGCCGGCCTTGATTTCGGCTGCCAAGTCATCCATGCCGACTATATCGGCACCGGCTGCTTTGGCTTCTTCGGCTTTGGCGCCCTGAGCGAAGACGGCAACCCGCTTGGTCTTGCCCGTCCCGTTGGGCAAGACAACGGCGCCGCGCACCACTTGGTCGGATTTCTTCGCGTCGATACCGAGCTGCACGGCGACATCGATCGATTCATCGAACTTCGCGATCGCACACTCCTTGACAATCGCGAGCGCGCTATCGACTGCATACAGCCTGGTGCTGTCGACTTTTCCCGCAATCGCCTTTTGGCGCTTGGTCAGCTTGGCCATGATCAGATCCCCTCCACCGTAATGCCCATCGAACGCGCTGAACCGGCGATCGTGCGCACAGCCGCTTCAAGGTTGGCCGCCGTCAGATCTTTCATTTTGGCCTTAGCGATGTCTTCAACCTGAGCCCGCGTGAGCTTGCCCACCTTGTCAGTGTGCGGCTTGGGCGAACCCTTGTCGAGCTTCGCGGCCTTCTTGATCAAGACGGTTGCCGGTGGTGTTTTCAGGACGAACGTGAACGACTTGTCCGCAAACGCCGTGATAACGACGGGCAATACCAACCCGGGCTCCATTGCTTGGGTCTGCGCATTGAATGCCTTGCAGAACTCCATGATGTTCAGGCCGCGCTGACCCAAGGCCGGACCGATCGGGGGAGACGGGTTCGCTTTGCCCGCCGGTACTTGCAGCTTGATGAAGCCGACAATCTTCTTGGCCATCTCTACCTCTAAGTGCAACCCCGCCGCGAGGGACGGTGTTGTTGAGTGCTGACGCGAAGTGCGTTATTTGCGCTGCAAATCACCCTTCGCTCCTCGTGCCGGTATCACGTCATCGGCAGCAACGGGCCACCTTGCGCGAGTGCAGCCAGCTCGATTCGAGTCGCAAAAAGTGCTAAGGCATCAAACCTTTTCAACCTGTGAGAAGTCGAGGTCCACGCCGGTGGCACGGCCGAAAATCGTTACCGACACACGAACCTTCGACTTGTCGTAATTGACATCTTCAACCGCACCGTTGAAATCCGTGAATGGGCCTTCCTTGACGCGCACGAGTTCCCCGACTTCCCACTGAACCTTGGGGCGCGGCTTTTCAACGCCCTCTTGCATCTGAGTGACGATCTTCATGACCTCGCCTTCGGAAATCGGCGACGGCCTATTCTTTGCACCGCCGACGAAGCCCGTCACTTTGTTTGTGTGCTTGACGAGGTGCCAGGTGTCGTCGTCCATCTCCATTTCGACGAGCACATACCCTGGGAAAAAGCGGCGCTCCGAGACCGACTTCTTGCCGTTCTTCAACTCGACAACTTCTTCCATTGGCACGAGGATTCGCCCGAACTTGTTCTGCAATTCCGAGCGATCGATGCGCTCGCGCAAGTTGCGTTCCACAGCTTTTTCCATGCCGGAATACGCATGCACGACATACCAACGCAGGTTGGAACGCGCAGCGGCGACATCGGCCGCGGCAGGCTGGAGTTGTTCCGTCATGTCTTCGTTCCTATCACCGCTTCCAACCCAGAATCAGGTCGTACAACAGCCACTCGAGGGTCTTATCGGTGAGCCAAAGAAACAGTGCCATGACGAATACGAAGGCGAAGACGTATCCCGTCATCTGCATCGCTTCTTTGCGAGTCGGCCAAACGACCTTTCGCACTTCACGCGCCGAATCTTGCCCGTAGGCGATGAGCTGCTTGCCGGCTTCGGACGTGAAAAACAGGGCCACGCCCAGCACCATCAATGCCAACAGTGCGGCAATTCGCAGCCACAGATCTTGCTGACCCAAGGCATAAAAGGCCACCACCGCCGCGATGACCAGCACGCAGGCAGCGCCGAGCTTTGCCTTGTCGGCGCCGGTCGATACAGTCTGAATTTCAGGAATCGCCATGTCTATTCAATTCGGTCAGGCGCCACAGGCAACTCTGCAGCAAAGGCCCTTGCTATTGGATCGGCATGCCCCTTGTTTGGGGCCGCCATGCTTGGTTGCAGTCGCCTGCCAACACCCTTGGTTCAAGGCCCGTTGCTGGCAGGGGCGGAGGGCATCGAACCCCCAACCTCTGGTTTTGGAGACCAGCGCTCTGCCAATTGAGCTACGCCCCTGTTGCAACTGACGTTGTTTGTCCTCTCCATCATTCGATGATCTTGGCCACCACGCCCGCGCCGACGGTGCGCCCGCCCTCGCGGATGGCGAAGCGCAGGCCCTCTTCCATGGCGATGGGGTTGATCAGCTTGACCGTGATGCTCACGTTGTCGCCGGG
>JBAQUQ010000224.1:0-9560 GCA_049297615.1 Burkholderiaceae bacterium | reverse complement strand
CCCACCAGCCGCGCAGCGCCCCGGCCGCCGCAGACGCGGGCTTCCACGTGCAGTTGTCCGGCCACACGCATGGCGGGCAGTTCTGGCCCTTCAACTTCTTCGTGCCGCTACAGCAGCCGTTCACCGCTGGCCTGCACCGGCTGGGCTCGCTGTGGGTCTACACCAGCCGCGGCACCGGCTATTGGGGACCGCCCCTGCGCCTGGGCGCGCCCTCCGAAATCACGCTGCTGCGCTTCGTCGCGGCCTGATCTACGGCAAGGCAGGGGCGACGGCGGCTCGCCACAATCGCTCGCAGGTCGCGCCGCAAGGCCTGCGCGACGCAGGTTCGCGGCGCTGTCTGGCTGCCGCAAGAAGTCAAGGGGTGATGAGCATGGCGAAATCGATGTTCGAGAACAGGCCGCGCTTCGAGCGCATCGCCGCCGGTCGCCGCGGCCTGCTGTGCGGCGCTGCGCTCGCATCGGCCTTGTGGCTCGCCGGCTGCGCCGTCGAATTGCAGAACAGGCAGGCCGCGCAGGAGCTCGCCGAGTCCGCGAAGCCGCCCGGATCGGTCTATACCGGCTGGCGCGTCTTCCAGGACAAGTGCGCGCGCTGTCATGGGCCCGCCGCGGCCGGCACGACCGACGGCCCCGATTTGTTGCCGCGGGTTCGCGACATGGGCCCGCGCCGATTCGTCGGCCTCGTGCTCCTGCGCTACGACTGGAACCTTCCGGCGCAGCAAGCCAGCAGCGAGGGCGCCGCGCGGCAGGCCTTGATCGACGACATCGTGCAGCGCAAGGACGGCGCGCTGACGATGCCCGCGTGGCAGGGCGACCCGCGCGTGAGCGCGCATATCGTCGATCTGTACGCCTACCTTTCGGCGCGCGCTGAAGGGACGCAGGGCCCGGGTCGTCCGGCGCAGTAGGCCATCGAACCATCGCCAGCCTGCCGCCGCGGAGATCCTCGTGAACGACCCAGCGCTTGCCCACACGGCGACGCACACGCCTGCGCCCGAGACAGTCTCCGGCTGGGAGCTGGGCAAGCCTGCGCGGCGGATTCTGCTCGCCGCGCACATCACGTTGACTTGCGTGTGGCTCGGCGCCTTGGTGGTCACGTGGCTCCTGGTCGGCGTGCAGAGGGTGCACCCCGTGGCGGCGTGGCGTCCCGGGCTGGACCGCGCGGTGCTGCTCGTACACGACGCCCTGGTCGTCAATGCGAGCTACGGCTTCATCGTCACCGGGCTGCTGTTTTCGCTGTTCACGAGCTGGGGTGCGTTTCGTCTGCGCTGGATCACGCTCAAGTGGGCCCTGCTCGCCGGGCTCGGCGTGGCGCTGCCGCTATGGGTGGCACCGCATGTCAGCGCGATGACGGCGTTGTCGGATGCGCTGTCCGCAGAAGTGTCGGGCAGCGCTGCCTACGCGGGTCATGTCGACGTGGTGCTGCTCGCCACCGGCTTGCAGACGATCGTGCTGGTCGGAATCATCGTGCTCTCGGTGTTCAAACCGTGGGGGCCGCGCGCGGCGAGATTCGCCTGGCCGCGCCCGGTGTCGCTCGGCATTGGCGCGGTGATCGTGGCTGCTCTGGCCGGCAACCTGTGGCTGCAGAACGTGCAGCTCGAAGCTTACCGCCAAGGCCCGGTCGCGCTGGTCGACGTGGCGCCGCTGCGCGACGGCAGCTACGCGGGCCAAGACACGCAGGCGGGCTTCACGTTCCGGGTGCGCGTGCATGTCGCCGAAGGGCGCATCGCGCGCGTCGACGTGCTGGACAACCGCGACACACACTACGCGCGCCTGGCCCTGCTGGCCGCAGCCAAGCTCGAAGGCCGGCCGCGCAACGACGTCGATGCGGTTTCAGGCGCGACGACGACGAGCAAGGCATTGATGCGCGCGGTCTCGAACGCGCTGCAGAACGCGCCGCGAAAGGAAACGACGCAATGAGCACCGCATTCAAGCGACGCGCCTTGTGCCTCGGCTTCGGTGCCTGGGCGGTGGGCGTCCGCACTGCGTTTGCTCGCGCGCCCGCTTACCCCTATGCCATTCATGAGCAGCGCTCGTTCGCATTGGGGACCACGGTGCGCGCGCAAGCCGTTGCCGGCGACCCGGCGCTTGCGCAGGCGGCATGCAGCGCTGCGCTTCGCGCCATCCAGCGTGTGGACCGGCTGATGAGCTTGTACGACGCCGACAGTGAAATCTGCCGTCTCAACCGCGACGCAGCGCTCGACCACCCCGACGCGTGGACGCTGGCCGTGTTCGAGCACGCGCAAGAGCAGGCATCACGGAGCTTCGGCGCGTTCGACGTGACGGTACAACCGCTGTGGAAACTGTTCCGCAGCCATGCCGACCGAAGCGCGGTTCCGCCGGGAACAAGCGTCGACGCGGTGCGGGCACGGGTCGGGTGGCGCGGCCTGCGGGTCGGTGCGGCGAGGCTGCAGTTGGCGCGGCCGGGGATGGCGGTCACGCTGAACGGCATCGCTCAGGGCTTTGCCGCCGACCGCGCCGTGGATGCGATGCGCGCCGCCGGCGCGCTGGCTGGACTTGTCGACGCCGGGGAATTGGCGACGCTGGGCGCTGCGCCATCGGGCCGCCCGTGGTCGGTGGCATTGGAGGCACCGCAGCACGGCCGCGAGGAGTTGATCGCGCTTGACGGCTGCGTCGCCACCTCGGGCGACAGCGTGAGCTGGTTCACTCCAGACCGCCGCCACCACCACATCTTCGACCCGCGCAAGGGCTGGTCACCGACCGAGCTGAGCACCGTGAGCGTGGTCGCTGCCACCGCCACGCAGGCCGATGCGTGGTCGACCGCCATCATGGTCGGCGGCGAAACCCTGGCGCGCCGCGCGCTGGAGTTGGGCGAAGTGCGGCGCGTCTGGCTGGTCGACAAGCAAGGCCGCGCGGGCTGGGTGGTGTGACATCGCGCGGCACAAGGAGGCAAGCCATGGCGGAACTCATCGAAACCCATCGCGGCACGGTCTACCCGTGGCAGTGCGACCACATGAACCACATGAATGTCATGTGGTACGCCGGCAAGTTCGACGAAGGGACCTGGAACTTCTTCAACCACATCGGCTTGAGCCCGTCGTTCCTGCGCGACCACGGCCGTGGCATGGCCGCGGTGGACCAGCGCATCGCCTACAAGAGCGAGCTGCATGCGGGAGACCTGGTGGTGGTGCGCGCCGGCGTCATCGAGGTGCGCGCAAAACTCGTGCGCTTCGTGCAGGAGATGCGCAATGTCGAGACCGACGCCGTCTCGGCGATCACCGTCCTGGCAGCCGTGCACATGGACACGGCGGCGCGCAAGGCGTGCCCTTTGCCGCGGCACGTCGCAGACAAAGCTCGCGCCTGCATCGTCGATTACGCATTGCCCTGGTAAACAACAGCCGCGACCGAGCATGATTCTGGAAAGCCACACGCGAGCGCCGTTCGCCGGCGCCTACATGGCGCGCGCCTTCCTGCCCTCACCCGGGCTACCGAAGGACGGGAGCTTCCCGCAAATTCTCGAACGATGGGCCGGATTGCGGATCGACCCCAGGCACCTCGCCGCATTCCGCGCCACAGTGGGCGCGCGCGACGACGATGCGGTCGGCGTCCTCTACCCGCATGTCCTGGGGTTTCGGTTGCAGATGGCCTTGCTGACACACCCGGCGTTTCCGCTGCCGATCTGGAATGCGCTGCAGATCCGAAACCGGCTGGTGCGGCACCGCGCCATCGAGCCGGGCGCAATCCTCGACATGGAAACACGCACGGCAGAGCATCGGCGCGTCGCCAAGGGGCTCGAAGTCGAACTTCACACGCGCCTGTCGCAAGGGACTGAGCTGCTGTGGGAAAGCTCGGTCACCTACTTCTACCGCGGCCGCTTCGGCGCGAGCGATGGCCCGGCGCAGCCCGCGCAGCCGCCAGACCTGCGGGGCGCCGCTGTCGTGGAGCACCTGCGAATGCCGAGCGGCGGCGGGTGGGCGTTCGGCTCGCTCACGGGCGACTACAACGGCATTCACTGCTGGCCCGGGTACGCACGGCGCTTCGGTTTCCGCACCGCGTTCCTGCATCCGCAGCGCGTCGCCGGCCTGTGCATGACGCGCCTCGAGGCGCCGCGCTCGGAAGCGCAGACGCTCGAACTGTGGCTCAAGGGGCCGGTGTACTACGGCAAGGACGTTGCCCTGAGCGCCAACGCGCACGATGGCGCAGTTCAATTCGGCCTGGCGCTCGCCGGAGATTCGCGCATGGCGCTTCTGGGGTCATGGCACGGCGCGGCGGCGCCGGTTTGAAGCGCGACGAGCCGGCGCGGGTTGGCGTCGTGGGGCTGCCTTCCGTGAGTGAAACCGATTGGCGTTCGATTGCATAGGAATGGCGGTTCGCCATCGGCCAACTGCCGTCCTTTACGGGCGGCAGGTTCATGGCCGGGCAACATCATCGCTGTCATGCTGGAAGTGTCGACGATTGAGCGGATCCTGAGTGACATCGGTCCGCACTCCCGTGCGCCGCCACAGGTGCCAGTGCGTTGGCCCCAGTCGCGAGCAATCAAAGCGCAGTCAACTCGTCGCCATTCGATCAGTTCGGCGGTGTCGGGCGCCGTGCCTTGGGGCTCTAGAGGCGGGGGCTCAGACTCGGAAAATCTCCCTCAGGAAACTCCGAAGATCACCCAATCGCTCGGCCTTGTGACGAATGATCCACGCCACCAGTGATGGAACATCGCGTGTCTTCTGAAATTCGATGGTCGAGACGCTCAACGTCGAGAACACGCCTTTCAGCACATCGGCACCGTGTACGTCAGCCAGAATTGCTGTCGTCGGGTCGGTACCAAGGTAATCGGTCAATGCTTGCTGGACAAGTGAAACGGACGTGGCGCAGCCCAGCGCCGTCAATTGGGCGTTGATGGCATCGGCGTCGAGCACGTAGCACTCCAACATGCGTCTGGGCAGGAATCGAAGCGACCCCTTCGATTCGGCAGTGATGCGTTCGCGCTCGGCTCGCGGCCTGTCCTCCGCGTCCAGGAGTATGCAAACCATTGGCGGCACCAGGGCAGATGATGCCGACAGGCGCGAATACAAATTTGCAACTTCAGTTGGATCGACACCCTTCCGAGAGAATGTGCCAGTTCTCTCGACACGCAACACTGCGGTACTCGCCGCGATCTCGGGGCAAGCGTAACGCAGGAGGTCAGGCATGAGCAACTCTTCAGTCTGGCCCTCGACCCAAAGCACGTGGTCACGCGAATGCAAGTCGGTAATTCGTATTCCCAGATCAGCCAAGTGTCCGCGCAATGCAAACAGGTTGATCTCGTTGACCTGCTTCGCCTCCGTGCAGGTGCCATCGAAGTTGAGAAGGATGATCGATGCCAGGTTGACGGCTGTGATCACGTCCGGCGAGTGCGCCGTCATGATGTACTGATGCTGGGAACCCACGGATTCGAGAATGGCAAGAAGCTCGCGAAGTGCGCGCGGATGCAAGAATGCATTTGGCTCGTCGATGGCGATCACCTGCGGCTCTCTGGTGGTCAGCGCGACGTAGAGCATGGCGATTACATTCCCCAAACCCGTTCCCATCTTCGCGATCGGGATTGCCAAGTCGTCGCGTCTCGCTGACGGCTCACACGGTAGACAGCGCAGCCGGAAAACGCCGCCGGTAGGTGGGGCTTCAATCCACTTTACGCTTGGGAAAATCCGATTGATGAGCGCGCACAGCGTCTTGTGACCGTACGAGTCGTTCGATGCCAGGTGATTGATGCAGAAGGGAAGTCGCAGCGCTTCTCGATCAAGGACACCATCCCCCTGATCGATCATGTCGGTACCGGGCTTGCGCTGTGCAGCGAATCGGTAAATCCGCTTTGCGTACACGCTCGCGTAGGTCTGCGCCCATTGGTGTTGTCCACTCTGATTACCAATCGAGACTGATGGCTCAGCCGAAGGAGTCACGTATTGCAAAATGGCGGCAGCTCTCGCACCGCCATTGCCCGCATCAAGCGTGCCAGTGACTACCTCATCAGCATTCATATGCAACTTCTGAATGCCACCTCCGAACTCCGCGCGCATGACAAAGTCAGCATTTAACTCAATGAAGTCGCGAACGTCAGCTTCGGTGCGCTTGGTGTCCCGCAGCGCTTGATCGGCAATCGGCAGGTAGATCTCGTGCCACCCACCCAATTGTCTAAGCTCTTCGTACCTAGTGCTGATTGCCACTTCGAACCGAGACATGGGCGACGTGGCCCCGCCGTACTCCGGAATTGTCTTCACGGATCGATGTGGTTCGTTCAAAGCGGGATTCAGGTCGAGCACATCTAGAACAGTCGTTTTCCCGGAGTTGTTCGAGCCGACGAGAAGATTAAAGCCAGGCGAGAACTCGATCGATTGGCGATCAAGAAATACTTTGCAGTTCTCGATGGTGGCAGTATCGATTCGCATCTGGGCTCCATGTGGCTTATGCGGCCGCTACAAAGGGCGAGCCGAAAGGGCAAGTATCGGCCCGTGCGGCACGCTGGCGCATCGCGCCGATACGAATCATGGAATGACACCGCGACGCGCCTTGTGATGTAGATCGAGGATTTCATTGCAGCCGTCGATGCGGCGAAGAGCGAGACATGACCAAGCGAACGCTGACGATCACGATGAACGCCGATTGGCGGGCTGGGCTGCGCGCGGCGGCTAAGCGTGCCACCGCAGGCAGCTACCAGGGCGAAGTGCTGAACTTCGAGACTGCGGGAAGTTTTTTCGGCAAGCTCACGGGGCGTCGCTGGGCTCTGGTGCATGCACTTCAGGGCCAGGGACCCCTGTCGGTGCGGGACCTGGCACGCCGGGTGGAGCGCGATGTCCGGCGCGTTCATGACGATGTGCAGGCGTTGGCCGAGTTGGGCCTCTTCGAGCGCCCTGAAAGTGGCGGAGTCGAGTGCCCTTTTGAGGCGGTGCATATCGACATACGGCTGACGGCCGCCGATCCGATCGCGGCGTGAGCCGAGGGTAGACGCCAACCTAGCCTGAACCGCGGTCAGACGGGATGCAAGCAGCGAAGTACACTGCATGCATTGAATGCGCAATGGGGCGATGAAGATGGCCATGCTGACAGTCCGAAATATTCCCGACGCGGTGCACCGCGCCTTGCGTATGCGCGCAGCCCATCACGGCCACAGCATGGAGGCCGAGGTGCGTGAGATCCTCGAGTCCGCCATCAGCCCGGCTGGCAGCGTAAAGCTGGGCTCGCTGTTGGCCGACATGGGCCGGCAGGCCAAGCTCACTGATCGAGAGTTCGCGGTTTTCGAGCAGGTGCGCGACAAGACCCCGGCGCGCCCGGTGAGGTTCGAGTGATCCTGCTGGACACCAACGTGGTGTCGGAGCCGCTGCGCCCGGCGCCCACCACTCGCGTGATCGAGTGGATCGACGCGCAGCCGCTGGAAACGCTGTTCCTGTCGGCCATCACCGTCGCCGAACTGCGTGCCGGCGTGGCGCTGCTGCCCGCCGGCAAGCGCCGCACGGGCCTGCGGCAGAGTCTGGAGAAGCGTGTGCTGCCGCTGTTCGCGGGCCGCGTGTTGCCCTTCGATCTGGCCTGCACGCAAGCCTATGCCGAGCTGATGGCCAGGGCTCGGACCGCGGGCCTGGCCATCGCCACCGCCGATGGCTATATCGCCGCCATCGCCGCCTCCAACGGGTTCACGGTGGCCACACGGGACACGGCCCCCTTTGAAGCCGCCGGCGCGGCTGTGATTGACCCGTGGCTGGCCTGAAGGCTCGAGAACCGCCGCCTCGCACAAAGCGGCCAAGGCAGCAAGCGCCGCGCCAAGGCAGCGTTCGTTTGACCTGCCTCACATCGGCCTGCGCCAACAACGGCCAGGCCCCTCGGGCCCAGTTCTCGACCTTCCGCCCAGGCACACGCTCGAACTCGCGCGTGTTGTTGCTGACTGGCGCTTCGCCAGGGTTTCAAGAAATGGCCACCCGTGCGCACTCACTGCCGCACCTGGCGATCAGCCAAAAAGAACGCGTCGATCGCGTCCAGCGCGCGTTCGTCGCGGATTCCCGAGCGGTTGAACATCACGACGCTGGCGCGGCCGATGCGCGGGTAGACGCGCAGCTCGCAGTAGTAGCCCGCCGCGCCGCCGGCATGGGTGTAATAGGCCTCGCCGTTGAGCTTGCCGGTGAACCAGCCGAGGCTGCGCGGCAGCTCGCTGCCGCCTGGGCCCGGCGCGGGCGTGAACAGCAAGGCACGGCTTTGCGCTGAGAGGTAGCCGTCGCGCCCGAGCAGCGCCTGCAGGTAGCGGGAAAAGCCGCGCGCGTTGCCGATCAATCCGCCGAAAGATGCGCCGTTCAGGTAGAGATTGCGAAGTTGCACCCAGCGCCCGCTGCGCGCATCGACAAAGCGGTCGCGGTCGATGAACAAGCCCAGAACCAGATTGAGCAGGCTCCAGCGCTCCACAGTCCCGCGTGCGTGGCCTCCAGGCTGATCGATGGTGAACGCGAGCGTCTCGCCGTCACCGAGTTGCAGCGGCCGGATCAGCTGCTGCTCGACGGTCGCCGTGTACGCCTGCCCCGAGACCTTCTCGATCGCTTCGCCGAGCAAAAGATAGCCCACGTTCGAGTAGGCATAGGCCTGGCCGGGCGCCGCTTTCAACGTGCCGTTCGCCCGCAGCACCGTGTCGACGAAGCTCTGCTTGTCGAACGCGGCGTGTTCGTCGGCCAGGTGCACCCACGCCATCGGGTTCGGGTTCGGAAATCCGCCGGTGTGGACCAGCGTTTGTCGCACCGTCGGGCTCTGCGCGTAGGGAAAGCGGCCGAGATACAGCGCGATCGGTTGGTCGAGTTCGAGCTTGCCTGCTTCGGCCAATTGCAGAACCGCCGCCGCGGTGAAGGTCTTGGTGACGGAGTAGGCGTTGAACGTCGTGCGGTCCGACACCGGCGAGCTTTGCGCAGGGTTGGCGATGCCGGCGCTGTACGAGAACAGCACGGCGTCGGCTGATACGAACATGTACTGCAGGCCAGGCGTTTCGCCTTGCGCGATGAGTCGGTCCAGGGCCGCCTTGGCCTGGATGGGGTCGTCCATGGCGGCAGCGTTGCACGAAACGGCCAAGGCAGCAAGCGCTGCGGCAAGCCGGCGCCCGCTTGACCTGCATCACAACGGCCTGAGCCAGCACCGGCTAGCGTAGCGAAACTTTGGAACTGGCCGGGCAGCCATGCCCGGCGTTCGCGATGCTCGCCGATGCCCCCTTGACTCGCCCGCCCACATCGGCCGCCGCCGCGCCGATGTTGTCGCCGGCCGAGGCCGTGATCGTCTACCCCAGCGACACCGTCGCCGACGGCAAACGATTGAAAGTGGTGCGTCAGTGATCGGGCTGGCCGAGGGCACGGGAGGACCCGACGAGTTGCTCGCACAGTTCGGTGGCGTGCGCGGCGGCCTGGACAGCGCGCAGGCGAAGCAACGCCTTGCCGAGCAGGGCCCAAATGAAGTCGAGCCGGCGCGCAGCGCGGCGGCCCTGCATTTGCTCGCGCACCAGTTCGCAAGCCCTCTGGTGTTGATCCTGGTTCTTGCCGCGTTCGTGTCGCTGTTCCTGCGCAACTGGACCGACGCGGCGATCATCCTGGCCATCGTTCTGGGCAGCACCTTGCTCGG
>JBAQUQ010000223.1:0-5284 GCA_049297615.1 Burkholderiaceae bacterium | reverse complement strand
CCAGGCCAAGGCGTTCGAGTTGCTCAACCTGACACCCAACTGTTCCCAGTAAACCCCACCGCTGCGATCGCGCAATCGCTGCGGTATCAAGGACTTACGTTTGCCGGGGCATCAAAGTTCGGCCTAGACCGCCAAGGCTTCGGCGGTCAGGCAAGCCGCCGCACCCGAAAGCCCGTCGATACCGAGTTCATGCAGCGAGTTCGCATCGGCCGGGTCGTTGACCCCCTCGGCGTAGACGCCGATCGAGACACCGCGCAACATGGCGACGACGCTGCCGATATAAGCCGCGCGGCTGGCGTTGGCGGCAACACCCATCGTCACCGAACTGTCGAGCTTGACGAAGTCCAGGCCCGCATCGAGCAGACGGTCGATCTGCGACAGGCGATTTCCCGCGTGGTCCAGTCCCAGCATCGCGCCGCTCGGGCGCAGCTGCCGTGACAGCTCGCGAACGCGGGCGAACTGTTCGATCGCAGCGCTTTCGCTTACAGCGATCCACAACTGCTTGGCCGCACGCGGAAACTGCACCACCACGGCCCTGAGCTTGGGAATGAATTCGATGTCGGCGAGCGACGCCGCCGAGACATCGATGCAGCGCGCACGTCCGTCAGTGCCGATTCTGCCCAGCGCACTCGTCACCGCCGTGATATCGATGAGCGAGGTCAAGCGCCCGCGCATTGCCAGGGGAAGCCATCGCGCAGCCACTTCGTAGGGGCCCTGTGGCTCGAGCTGCAGGCGCAATGGGCATTCGATGTGGATCAAGCGGTTGCCCGGCGCCATGACCGGAACCTCGCCCAACTGCAATCGGCCTGCCGCAAGCGCCGCCTGGATGTGCGCACGCCATGCTGCCTCGCCCAGGCCCACGGCCACGGCCGGCATTTCACCCTCGACTTCCACGGCAAATCCGCCGCACGCTTCAGCGCGCGCCAGAGCCATATCGGCAGCGTTCATCAATTCAGCCATCGACACGGTGCGCGAAATCTCCACGGCACCGAATGCGATGTCGATGTTCGATCCGAATGCCGGCAATGCGGCGCGCAGCGCCGCGGCCAGGGCTCGCGCCGTCTCGTGCGACATTCCACCCACCGGCAGGGCGAGCGCAAAATCGGAGCCGTTGAGCCGCCCCACAAGGCAGCCGTGACCTCGCTGCGTGTAGGCCTGCAACACATGGGCGATTGCCACCAGCAGCCGGTCTGTGGCGGCGTGGCCGAGCGTGTGGTTCACTTCGGCCAGGTCGATCGCGCGCAGCAGGACCAGGCCACCGTAGGCCGTGCCGTCGTCGCGCTGCAAGGCCACCGTCAACTGGCCCAGGAAATGCGATCGATTCGCCAAACCGGTCAGGGTGTCGCAATTGGCCTGGCGGCGCAGCGCATCGACCTGAGCCGATTGCGCTTCGAAGACTTGTTCCAGGCGCGCCACCATTGAATTCATGGCGCGCGTGAGGCGGCGCAACTCCGGAGTGCGCGGTTCACTCAAGGTCAAGTACTCGCCGCGCTCCAAGGCGCGCGCCTGCTCCACCACGGCATCGATGGGCGCGCGCAGGCGCATCACGCCAAGCATCGCGAACAGCGCCGCCAGAGCGCCGACCAAGGCCAGGGCCACGGCAGAGCGCTGGCTGGCGAGCCAGAGTTCGTCGTGCAGATACGCGGTGTGTCCTTGAACCTCGACGCTGCCGATATCGCGCGCGCCATCGCTGACCGGCGCGACGCCGGGCCGCACTTCGAGCCGAACCCATTCGACAAACCAATCCGGCGCGTGCCAAGGCGTCGCCGTTCCCTCACGCTCGAACCACACCGTGCCGTCCTGCCCGATGAGCCGAATGCTGCGGTAGGAACCCGTTTCGAACAGCGCTGCCATCGCCTGGTTCATGGCCTGCGCATCGCCCAGTTGGTGCGACAGGAGCAAGGCCAGCGAATCGGCGTTGTCGCTGTTCTTGTTGCTCAGTTGGGCCTGGAGGTAGCTGCGCGAGCTGTCGACGTTGACGCTGACACTGCCCAACAGTGCCAGCATGAGCGTGGCCAACAGCAAGAGCCAGATTTGACGGATCAGGGACATAGGCGCCTCATGATGACGCCCATTGGAAACCTTCCGACACATACTTGGCAAGGAACTCGGCGCAGCGGAACCGACGCGCCATCGAATCTGCCACATCCGCCGCGCCGAATCTGCCGGACAAGGCGCGCGCCCGATCCAAAGCCAGGCACGCCGCTAGCGTCGCGGAGGCGGCAGGTCGGTACAAGTTCCTTCGAAGGCTTCGGCCGCCAAACCGATGCTTTCGCCGAGCGTCGGATGCGGGTGAATCGTCTTGCCGATGTCCACCGCGTCGGCGCCCATCTCGATCGCCAGGGCGATCTCGCCGATCAAATCGCCGGCATGAGTTCCGACAATGCCCCCACCGACTATTTTGTGCGTCTCTTCGCTGAACAGGAGCTTGGTAAAACCCTCGTCGCGTCCGTTGGCAATGGCGCGCCCTGAAGCCGCCCACGGAAACAGGCCCTTCCTGACCTTCAGGCCCCTGGCCTGGGCCTCGTCCTGAGTCACGCCGACCCAGGCGACTTCCGGATCGGTATAGGCCACATTGGGGATGACGCGCGCGTCGAAGGTGCTGCGCTGCAGCTGTGCATCGCCCAAGTGCTCGCCGGCCGCCACTTCGGCGGCGACATGCGCTTCGTGCACCGCCTTGTGGGCGAGCATGGGCTGGCCGACGACGTCGCCGACCGCGAAGATATGCGCGACATTGCTGCGCATCTGAGCGTCCACAGCGATGAAGCCGCGCTCACTGACGAGCACGCCGGCCTTGTCGGCGCCGATCTTGTGGCCATTGGGTGAGCGTCCCACCGCTTGCAGCACCATGTCGTAGAGCTGCGGCTGGCTCGGCGCAGCCTCGCCCTCGAAGCTCATCAAGATTCCGTCGGGGCCTGCCTGCGCGCCCACCGTCTTCGTCTTGAGCATGATGTGGTCGAAGCGCGGCGCGTTCATCTTCTGCCAGACATGGACCAGGTCTCGGTCGGCGCCGAGCATCAGGCCCTCCAGCATTTCGACCACGTCCAGGCGTGCACCGAGCGTGGAATACACCGTGCCCATCTCGAGCCCGATGATGCCGCCACCGACGATGAGGACACGCTTGGGACGCTGGCGCAGCTCGAGCGCGCCGGTGCTGGTCACGATGCGCGGATCGTCCTGCGGCAGAAACGGCAGCTTCATCGCCTGCGAGCCCGCCGCAATGATGGCGCGCTGGAAGCGAATCGTTTGCGTGGCACCGTCGGCGCGTTTCACCCGCAGATGCAGGGGGTCGGCGAATTCGCCGCTGCCGTGCACCACCGTCACCTTTCGCATCTTGGCCATCGCGCCCAGGCCGGCGGTCAACTTGCCGACCACTTTGTCCTTGTGCGCTTTCAGCTTGGCCAGGTCCACCGCCGGTTCTGCGAACGCCACGCCCAATGCAGCGAAATGCTTCGCCTCGTCCATCACTGAAGCCACATGCAACAGCGCCTTGGACGGAATGCAGCCCACGTTCAGGCAGACTCCGCCGAGCGTGGCGTAGCGCTCCACCAGCACCGTCCGGAGCCCCAGGTCGGCGGCGCGAAACGCCGCCGAATATCCCGCAGGCCCGGCGCCGAGCACGAGCAGATCGCATTCCAGGTCGACGCTGCCGCGGTCGTTCGAAGCTGTTGGCATTGGCATCATGGCAGGCGGACTTTCAGCTTGATGGTGTGGGCACGCACCGGCCCACCGGAGTTCTTGTCGAATTCGCAGCCGGCGCGCACACCCAACTCGGCCAGCTCGCGCGCCGACTTGACTTTGTCGTAGGCCGCGTAGATGGCGCCCAGCGCAAACGCACGGCCGGTGCCGATTCCCCAGAAGCGGTCGAATTCGAACACTTCGCGGTACGAATAAACCGCGTAGATGCCCGAAGGGTTGGCGATCAGGGCGGTGAATTGCGAACTCTCGTACGGGTCGGCGTCTTCTTCCTTGGTGTTGAGGAAATAACTCTCCTTGAGCTTGGGGTGAAGCTCGAGGAAAGTGTCGAACACATCGTCGCGCGACTGCAGCTTCAGCGATTTCGCAGGCAGGGCCGACAAGGCCTTGCGCAGCACCGGAAAATGCGCCGTGGTCCCGGCCATGCCGATCCAAGAGTTGCCGCAGCGGAACAACTTCTCGTTGGCTTCGTAGCCATGCGCCAGGCGCGTGTCGCCGAAAGTCACGAGGCTGTCGGCGGCGATCGCCGCCATATCGCCCTTGCGCACGACCACCACCGTGGTCATCGTGCCGCCCTCACAGCAATACGCGGCGGAAATCCGCCAGGACGGCGCCGAGAAAGGCGTTGAATCGTGCCGCCGCGGCGCCGTCGATGACGCGGTGGTCCCAGCTCAGCGACAAGGGCAGAATCAGGCGCGGTGCGAATCCCTTGCCGTCCCAGCGCGGTTCGGTGGCGTGCCGGCACACCCCCAGGATCGCGACCTCGGGGGCATTGATGATGGGCGTGAAGTAGCGCCCGCCGATGCCGCCCAGCGACGAAATCGAGAAGCACCCGCCGCTCATCTCGCCGGGCGACAACTTGCCCTCGCGCGCCTTGGCGGCCAGATCGTTCATCTCGGCGCCGATCTGCAGCACACCCTTGGTGTCGGCGTCTTTCACCACTGGAACCATCAGGCCGTTGGGCGTATCGGCGGCAAAGCCGATGTTGAAATATTGTTTGTAGACGATCTGGTCGCCGTCGAGGGAGGCGTTGAATTCGGGAAATTTCTTCAGCGCCGCGACCGAGGCCTTGATCAGAAAGGCCAGCATCGTCACCTTGACGCCTGACTTTTCGTATTCCTTGTTGAGCTGCACCCGAAACGCTTCGAGATCGGTGATGTCGGCGTCGTCGTGATTCGTGACATGGGGAATGATCACCCAGTTGCGATGCAGGTTCGCGCCACTGATCTTCCTGATGCGCGTGAGATCCTTGCGTTGCACGCTGCCGAACTTGCTGAAATCGATCTGCGGCCAGGGCAGCAGGCCGGGGAACGCGCCGCCCGCCGTGGCGCCGCCCGGGGCCTTGGCAAGTTGGGCCTGGGTCTTGGTCGCGCCGGCCATCACCCCCTTGACGAAATTCTGTACGTCGTCCTGGGTGATGCGTCCCTTCGGGCCACTGCCGCTGACCTCAGCCAGGGGCACGCCCAGTTCGCGCGCGAGCTTGCGAATCGTCGGCGAAGCATGGGGCAGCGGCTGCGCGAGCGACGCTGCCGGTTCGGGCATTGCCAATGCCGCCGTCGGCGCGGGCCGCGCGAGGGCTACGCTGCCC
>JBAQUQ010000222.1:0-2351 GCA_049297615.1 Burkholderiaceae bacterium | reverse complement strand
GCCGAGGGGGGGCTCGTGCACCTCGGCGAGCGCAGCGCCCTCAGCGCCGACTTGAACACCGGCGCGGGCCAGAGCGCCTTGCGCGTCGGCGCCAGCGGTGCCCTGGTGCTGGCCGATGGCCATTGGTTCGCGTCGCGGCGCATCGACAACAGCTTCGCCGTCGTCGAGGCGCGTGGCCTGGCCGATCTCAGCGTCGGCCTGCGCGGCACGCCCCAGGTGCACACCGGCGCAGACGGCGTCGCCCTGGTCAACCACCTGCTGCCCTACCAGGCGAACCCGATCCGTCTGGACCCGCGCGAACTGCCCTTGAGCGCCGAGATCGACTCGATCGAAGCCAGCGTCGTGCCGGCATGGCGCAGCGCCGTGAAATACCAGTTCCCCGTGCGCAGCGGCCGTTCGGCTCTGCTTCGCATCGTTTTCGACGACGGCGAAGCGGCGCCGGCGGGCGCCACGCTCACCGTGCCCGGCCGGCCCGAGGTGTTCTACGTCGCGCGCCGCGGCGAGGCCTTCGTCAGCGGCCTGGACGACCCGGCGCGAGTGCGTCTTCTGTGGAAGGGCCAGCCGTGCGAGATCGAGCTGTCCCTGCCCCCCCTCAAGGCCGACGACATCAGCCGCGTCGGGCCGCTCAGGTGCGCCGCAGTGCTGCGATGACATCACGTTTCATTCAGGGGGTTCTAGGGGCCGCGCTCGCGCTGGGCGCGAAGATCGCCGGGGCAGCGGTGGCGTGTTCGGTCAGCGTCGCCGGCTTCAGCTCGGTTTACGACTCCCTGGTGACCACGGCCAATGACAACGTGTCGTCGTATTCGATCTCGTGCACGCGCTCCTCGAGCGACCCGGCGACTATCGGCTTCAGCCTGGCGGCGGACAACGGCTTGTATTTCAGCAGCCCGACGAATCGTGCCAGCCGCCTCAGGGGGAACATCAACAACCGCTTCGTCGACTACGACGTCTACCGCAGCAACAGCTATGCGGCCAGCAACAAGTGGGGAAGCGGCGGGGCGGCGATCGGCGGCACCCTGGCTTTCGGCAGCGCCACCTCGGCCACGTCCAGCGGCGCTTACTACGCCCGGATCCCGGCGCAGCAAAACGTGAGTGCGAACCGGAACTATGTCGACACGGTGAGCGTGACCTTGACCTATGGGCCGGCGAATGCCAGCGCCGCCACGACCTTCCCGGTTTCAATCAGCACCTCGGCGCAGGTGCAGATCGCCGTGCCGCCCGGCGAGGTGGTCTTCAACTACAACTCGTTTGCGCCGGCAGCGCAGCTCGCGTCGACCAGCTATGTGGTGCGCGGCACGAGCGGCATCGCCTACACCATGGCCTTGGACAGCAGCAGCGGCAGCGTGCTCGGTCTGAACTACTCGCTGTCGCTCAGCGCCACCGGGGGCACGGCCAACGGCGCGCTGCAGAGCTACACGATCAATGGCAGCATGGCCGCCGGCCAGTCGGGGACGTGCAGCGCGGCGCGCTGCAGCGCTTCGCAGGCGCGTACGCTCACGATCACGTATTGAGGCCCCCCCACAGGTCCGACGGCCTGCGTCGCGCACCCCGGGGGCCGCGCAGGGGCCTCTGCGTGGCCGCTGGGGCGAGCGAACTCGGCGGCGGCCCTCCTCGTGAACGGGCAGGTGCGCAACCGCCTCACGCCGGCCTCAGGGTGGTTCTGTATGGCCGGCGCAAACACACCGATGCGAACCCGATACCCCGGCACTATCGTGCCAGGCCATGGACCAGTGCAGGCGCGAGTTCAAGATTCTCGTCACCGGCAGCCACGGCGCGGGCAAGACGTCGATCGTCGGCGCGCTCGGCGAGCACGCGCCGGTGGCCACGGAAGCCGCGAATCCCGCCGACCCGTCGGGACAGGCCACGACCACGGTCGGGCTCGACTACGCCGAGCTCAGCGTGGCCGGGCGGGGCCGGGTCCGCCTGTTCGGCACACCGGGCTTGCAGCGCTTCAAGTTCATGCGCACGATCCTGGCTGCCGGGGCCTATGGCCTGATCGTCTTGATCGACAGCCGCCGCGGCGCGGCGCTGGCCGAACTCGATCACGCCATTGACAGCTTCGACGATCTGATCGCCAGGTCGGCCGTCGTCGTCGGCGTGACGCACCGTGATGAAGCGCCCGGCCTGTCGATCGCTTGCTTGACCGCGGCGCTCGGCGCGCGTTCATTGCACGTTCCGGTGCTGGCGATCGACGGCCGCAAGTGCGGCCACGCGCGACTCCTCCTCGAAACCCTGCTGCACTCGATCGAGACAGCCGGCTGAGCGGCTCAGAGGCCATCGAATGCACCCGCGAACTGAACCATGACGGCACTGCGCCTTGCCCGGGGCCCGGCGCCTTCGGAGATTGGGCC
>JBAQUQ010000221.1:0-14474 GCA_049297615.1 Burkholderiaceae bacterium | reverse complement strand
CGCGCTGCGCGGCATCGTCGGCGACGCTGGGCTCGACGGCAACCGCCACCAGGCCGCCTGGGCGGTGGCCGGCGTCGACACGCGGCCCACCGAACTGCTGCGCGCCACCAGGCTTCACGAAGCGCCGGTGCAACTCGCTGCGCCCAGCGAAGCCGAAGCGATGCTTGCCGACTACCGCTCGCTCGGGCTGACGCTGAACCGCCACCCGCTGGCCTTGCTGCGCGAACAGCTCGCCGCGTTCAAGGTGCAGCCCGCGGCCGTGCTGCGCAGCTATCCGAACGGCCGCATCGCCCGCGCCAGCGGCCTGGTCACGCACCGCCAACGCCCCGAGACGGCCAATGGCACGGTGTTCGTGACGATTGAGGATGAGACCGGTGCGGTCAACGTGATCGTCTGGCCCGCGGTGGCCGACGCGCAGCGCAAGCCACTGCTGGGCGCGCGGCTGCTCACCGTGTTCGGCCAATGGCAACGCGAAGGCGAAGTCATGCACCTGCTCGCCGTGAAGATGATCGACCATTCGGCGTTGTTGCAAGGGCTGAGTGCGCGCATGCAACCGGGCACAGTGGATACTCGCAGGGCCGTCGAAGGGCCGGGCCCCGCGCAGCCCGGGTTGCAGACACGCAGCCGCAATTTCAGGTAGGCGTGCCGATCGTCGGGATAATCCGGCCCTGCCGTTCGCCTACAGTCATGCCCGCCGCAGCCAACGCTTCCACCGCGAAATCCGAACCGGATGCCGACCTCGAGCCGCACGCCGGAACGATGCACGCCGACCTTTGGATCGTCGCCGCGCTCACGCTCTCGACATTCGCGCTCGCCTGTGCGTTCGAGCTCTACGAACGATTCACTGCGTGGACACGACCGCTCGAGGTGTGGCAGATCGACGAAGTGCCGGTGGCCCTCGTGGCGCTTTCGGTGGGCATGGCGTGGACCGCGTTTCGCCGCGCGAGGCAGGCACGCTCGCAATTGCAGATGCGCATCCAGGCACAGGCCCACGCCCTGTCGCTGCTCGCCCACAACCGCGATCTGGCTCGGCAACTGCTCGGCGTGCAGGAGAGCGAACGACGCGCGCTCGCGCGCGAACTGCACGACGAACTCGGCAATCTTTGCCACGCGATCCGCATCGAAGCCGCGTTCCTGCAGCATTGCCATGACGCCGGCGAGGCGCATGCCGCGGTGCAGCGCGTCGCCGGCAACGCGCAGTCGCTCGTGACCCACGTGCGCGGCTTGCTGGTGAGGCTGCGCCCGGCCGAACTCGACGCATTGGGTCTGGTGGCGGCGCTGCAGGCGCTGTGCGAGAAATGGGAGGAACAATGCGGCGTACCGTGCGTCTTGCGCCACGCCGGCCCGCTGGAGGGATTGGGCGAGAACGTCGACACGACCCTGTATCGCGTCGCGCAGGAAGCCTTGACGAACGTGCTGCGCCACGCGCAGGCGGGTCAGGTGTGCATCGACCTTCAGCACATCGAGCCGGCGCGCGTTGAACTGCTCGTGCGCGACGACGGCCGCGGCTTCGACACCGCGCTCGACACGCCTGGCCTGGGCTTGCTTGGCGCCACCGAGCGCGCTGCGGCGCTGGGTAGCACCTTGCACGTGGACAGTGCACCGGGTCGGGGAACGACGCTGCGCCTGAGCGTTCCCTTGGCGCCGCAATGATCCGCGTTTTGCTAGTCGACGACCACCCGGTCGTTCGCGCGGGCTATCAGCGCCTGCTCGAGCAGGCGGGCGATATCGCGGTGGTCGCGCAGGCCGCGCGCACCGACGAGGCGTACGCGGCGTTCGCCGCGCACGCGCCCGACGTAACCGTTACCGACCTGGCCATGCCGGGCAGCGGCGGGCTCGACCTGATCGGCCGCGTGCTCGCGCGCGCGCCGCGGGCACGCATCCTCGTGTTCAGCATGTACGACAGCGCCATGCTCGTGCAGCGTGCGTTCGAACTTGGCGCACGCGGCTTTCTCGCCAAGAGCAGCGCGCCCGAGGAACTGCTCGAAGGGGTGCGCCGCGTCGCCGCCGGGCAGCGCTATCTCGACCCGGGGCTTCCGGTGCGCTGGCTCGATGCGCCGTCGCCCGACGATCGGCTCGCGACGCTCACGCCGCGCGAGTTCGAGATCTTCCGCCTGCTCGCCAGCGGCGCGACGCCCGCCGCGTGCGCGCAAGCGCTCAAGCTCAGCGCGAAGACGATCTCGAACCACCAGACGACGATCAAGGACAAGCTCGGCGTCAGCACCACCGCGGCGATGGTGCACTTGGCGCTGCGCCACGGCGTCTTATAACCCTGCCCGCGCGAGCCGCTCGTCAGAGACAACCCCGAGCCGCCCAGGGAAGTTTTCCCTGTTGCGGCGCGCAGCGCGTGATTAAGGTCTGAGCCGGCTGCTCGACGCCGCACCCATGGCGCTCGACACCACCACAAGAACCCTCGCGCTACTCACGCACGGAGACACCCCATGCCCCGCCACACCCCGGCCCCTGGCCGGCCGACTCCCAGTGCCATCGCCCTGGTCGCGCTGTGCGCCTTGCCAGCCGACGCGCAGCAGGCGACGGTGCTGCCGCCCGTCGAAGTGATCCGGGCCACTCCTGTACCGGGCCTGGGCGTGCCGAAAGACCAGATCCCGGGCAATGTGCAATCGGCAAGCGACCGATCGCTGCGCGACGCGCAGAGCCTGAACCTGCCGGACTTCCTGGCCACTCGAATGTCCAGCATCGCGGTGAACGAGGTGCAGGGCAATCCCTACCAGCTCGACGTGAACTACCGGGGTTTCTCCGCCAGTCCCCTGCTCGGCGCGCCGCAGGGGTTGTCGGTCTATTTCGACGGCGTGCGCGTGAACGAACCGTTCGGCGACTCGGTTAACTGGGACCTGATCCCGCGCGCAGCGCTGGCGTCGATCACCTTGATGCCCGGGTCGAACCCACTCTTCGGCCTGAACACGCTGGGCGGAGCGATCGCGCTGCAAACCAAGAGCGGGCTCTCGCACCGCGGTACGCAAGCCGAACTGAGCGCCGGCTCGTTCCGGCGCGCCGCCGCCGAAGTTGCACACGGGCGCTCGCTCGGCGAGGCGAGCCATGCCTTCGTCGCGGCGAGTGCGTTCCGCGAAGACGGCTGGCGCGACGCTTCGCCGTCGCGCGTGCACCAGCTCTTCGGCAAATTCGGCTCGCGCGAAGGCGCGCTGCGCTGGGACGCAAGCGCCTCGCTTGCGCGCACAAGCCTGGTGGGCAACGGTGCGACTCCCGAGTCCATGCTCGAGCAGCGGCGCGAAGCGGTCTACACCGTCCCCGACGAAACGCACAACGACGCGTCGCTGCTCAACGTGCAGGCGAACTACGCGCTGGACGATGCGCAGTCGCTCGTCGCCACCGCTTACCTGCGCCGCGTGCGCACCGACACGCTCAACGGTGACCTGAACGACGCCTATGACCCGCCGCTGGTCACCGAGGCGGGTGTCGAGAATCGCACCCAGGCGCGCCAGCGAGGCGCGGGGTTTGCGTTGCAATGGAGCCGCACGGGCACCGAACACCGCGTCGCCGCTGGCCTGAGCTACGATCGCGCGAGCACCGATTTCGAGCAGACCGAAGCCGAAGGCGACCTCGATTCGACGCGTCGCGCCGTTCCGACCGAGGCCGCGCAGATCAACGCCCTGCTGCAAGGACAAACGACGACGCGCAGCGTGTTTGCCACCGACACCTGGTCTCTGGGCGCCGGGGTGCACGTCACCTTGTCCGGCCGCTACAACCGCACGCACGTCGTCACGGTCGATCAAGGCCGGCTGACTCTCGGTCTGCCGACGACGCTGGACGGTAACCACCGCTACGCGAAGTTCAATCCCGCCTTCGGCTTGACCTGGCGGCTGGCTCCGCAGGCCACGATGTACGGCGGCTTCAGCCAGGGCAATCGTGCGCCGAGCCCTATCGAACTGGGCTGCTCGGACCCCGCCAACCCGTGCGTGCTGCCCAACGCGCTGCAATCGGACCCCCCGCTGCGCCAGGTGGTCGCGCGCACGGTCGAATTCGGAGTGCGAGGCAACGCCAGCGGAGTGCGCTGGAATGCGACTGCGTTCGCGACGCGCAATCGCGACGACATCCTGTTCATCAGCAACGCGCTGGCCGCGGGCTACTTCACGAACTTCGGCCGCACGCGACGCCAGGGGTTCGAGCTCGACGCGGGATCAGCGTGGGGTCCGCTCGACTGGAGCATTTCGTACAGTCATCTGCGGGCAACGTTCGAGTCGCCTGCGTGCATCGTCTCGGGCAACAACAGCACCGAGGAGGCTTCGCCGGCGTGCCCCGGCGCAGAGGAAATCGAGGTGCGCGCCGGAGACACGATCCCCGGCCTGCCGCGCCACAGCGTCAAGCTCAACGCGAGCGCGCGCACGTTCGACGCGCTGCGCCTCGGCGCGCAGCTCGCTGCGTTTTCGAGCCGCTACGTGCGCGGCAACGAGAACAACGCGCATGTCCCTGACGGCGTGACCTTCTTCGGCAGCGGCAAGGTGCCGGGCTACGCCGTGCTCAACTTCACCGGCGAATGGAATCTCGCTCCCGGCTGGCAGATGTTCGGCCGGATCGACAACGTGTTCAACCGGGGCTACGCGACCGGCGGCCTGCTCGGGACGAACGCTTTCGATGGCGCCGGTGCCGTGCAGCCGCCGGCAAACTGGCGCAGCGAGCAATTCAACACGCCGGCAGCGCCGCGCTCGGCCTGGATCGGCGTGCGCTGGCAACTGGGGGAAGGCGAGAAGTAGCCCCCTCGCAGCGCAGCACGGGGCGGGGCAGGGCAGGCGCGGGCACCCCGGGATAATGCGCCCTCCTCATGACAAACCCGCCGGCCAAGACGCCACCACCCGCCGTCCCGCGCCGCATCCTGCCGGTGATCGCATTTTCACAATTCGCCGGCACGTCGTTGTGGTTCGCCATCAATGCCGTGATGGCCGACTTGCAGCGCGAATCCGGCCTGCCCGACGCCGCCGTGGGATGGTTCACCGCGGCAGTGCAGCTGGGCTTCATCGCGGGGACCCTGGGGTTCGCGGTGTGGGCAGTCGCCGATCGTTTTTCGCCGCGCAAGGTGTTCCTGTCCTGTTCGCTCGCCGGTGCGTTGTGCGCTGCGCTGAGCGCCTGGTTGCCGCCGTCGCTCGGCACGCTCATCGTGCTGCGTTTCCTGACCGGCGTCTTCCTCGCCGGCATCTACCCGGTGGGAATGAAGATCGCCGCGGGTTGGTACGCGAAGGGCCTGGGCCTGGCGCTGGGCGTGCTGGTGGGCGCCCTCGTGCTCGGCACCGCGTTGCCGTTCGGCCTGCGTGCGCTGGGTGCATCGTGGCCCTGGCAGGGCGTGATGTGGGCCGTGGCCGGGATCGCCGCGCTCGGCGGAGTGGCCATGGCGAGCTGGGTTCCCGACGGGCCGCATCTCGCGCCGCCGGCCAGGTTCTCGCCGTGGGCCTTGCTCGTCATCGTGCAAGACCCAAAGGTGCGCGCGTCGGCATTCGGCTACTTTGGCCATATGTGGGAGCTGTACGCCTTCTTCGTGCTGTTGCCCTTGCTCGCCGCGGCGCGCTGGGAAGGTGCAGCAGCGGCGTGGTGGGTGTTCGGGGGCATCGCAGTGGGTGCCCTGAGTTGCGTTGCCGGTGGCGTGTGGGCGCTGCGCTTTGGCAGTGAGCGAGTCGCGGCATTCCAGCTCGCTTGCAGCGGCAGTTGTGCGCTGCTCTCGCCTTGGCTGCTCGATGCTCCCGTCTGGGCCTGGGCCTTGTGGATCGTCATCTGGGGTGCCACGGTGTCGGGCGACTCTCCCCAGTTCAGCGCTTTGACGGCACTCAATGCGCCGCGCGCCCAGGTCGGCAGTGTGTTGACACTGGTCAACTGCATCGGCTTCTCGATTTCGGTGGCAACGATCACAGGCTTCGTCTTCCTGGCCACGCGTTGGCCTTTGGCCCAGGTCCTGCCCTGGCTGGCGCTGGGCCCGGCGCTGGGCCTGCTGTGCATGAGGCCCTTGCTGCTTCCGGCAAAATCGAATCCATGAGTGCTCAGGCGGCCACTCCCGAATTGCGCAACTGGATCGTCGCCCAGGCCACGGCCGGCCAAAAGCCGGAGGCCGTCTTGAAGGCGATGCTGACCAGTGGTTGGGACGAAGACGTCGCGATCGCCACGCTCGAGGACACGCTGCGCGGCTACCTGCGCGATCAAGCCAGCGCGGCAGGCCTGCCAGCGCCGAGCAATGTTCCCGATCCGCTGGCCACGCAGTTGGCGACGACATTGCGCGCGCTCGACCGCGACGTGCATGTCCTGATGGCGATGCGCAATCCGCGCGTCATTGTCTTCGGCAGCTTGTTCAGCCACAGCGAATGCGACGAACTCGTCGAATGCGCGGCGGCGCGCCTGGTGCGCTCCGAGACCGTGCAGATGGACACCGGCGGCAATGAAGTCAATGAAGCGCGCACCAGCGACGGCATGTTCTTCGCGCGTGCCGAAACGGCACTCATCGAGCGGCTCGAGCAACGCATCGCCGCTTTGCTGGCCTGGCCCGTGGAAAACGGCGAGGGCTTGCAGATCCTGCGCTACCGGCCAGGCGCTGAGTACAAGCCGCACTACGATTATTTCGACCCGGCGCAAAGCGGAACTCCCGGCATCTTGAAACGCGGCGGGCAGAGGGTGGCCTCGCTCGTGTGTTACCTGAATACGCCCGCCCAAGGCGGCGCGACCGTGTTCCCCGACGTGCACCTCGAGGTGGCACCCTGCAAGGGCAATGCCGTGTTCTTCAGCTATGACAGGCCGCACCCGATGACGCGCTCTCTGCACGGCGGTGCCCCGGTCGTCGAGGGCGAGAAGTGGGTCGCGACGAAGTGGTTGCGCGAAGCGCGCTTCGATTGAGAGCGCCGCTTCGCCCGCGCACGAGTTGACGACGCCGGGCGCGCTTCTCACGTTTCGATACGTCTTGCGGGTCAACTCCGCGGCCTGGGCCGGCGTTGTCCACTCGAGCAATTCGCTCGGCTACTTTCCATCCACAGGACTCATCGAATGAAAAACCTCATCAGCGTTTTGATCGCGTCGACCTTGGTCAGCGGTGCTTTTGCCCAGGCCACTGCGCCTGCTGCCACCGCGCCGGTGACGCCGGCGACCACCGCGCCCGCAGTCGTCGGCAAACCGGCTGCCGCGGTCGTGCCGGCCACTACCACGGCGGCCACGCCTGCGGTGGTTGAAAAGACGCAAGGCGCGAAGAAGGACGCTGCGGTCAAGAAAGCCAAGGCGAAGACCGAGCTCGAGACGACGAAAGACAAACCCGTCAGCAAATAAGAGGCTTGCGCTTTCGTTCCACTGCACTCCAACACCCGGCTGCGGCCGGGTTTGTTTTGCGCGCGGCCGGTCAGGCCAGCAAGGGTCGCTGGATCGGCCGCACGTGCTCATAGGCGCGCGCCGCGCGCAGCACCAGGGCGTCGCCGAACATCGGCCCGACGAATTGCAGACCGATCGGCAAGCCCGCGCGCGTCAACCCGCAGGGGATACTGCAGGCCGGTTGCTGGGTGAGGTTGAAGGGGTAGGAAAACGGCGTCCAGCCCAGCATCGTCTTGGGCTCCATGCGCATCTGACCGGCCGGGCGCGCGTCGAATGCGGGAATCGCCACGCTGGGCGTGACAAGCAAGTCGTAGCGCTGCATGAACTGGCGCATGTGAGAGCCCAAAGCGACGCGCTCGAGCATCAGGCGCTGCACGTCGAGCGCACTGATCTGTGCGCCGAGCAAGGCCTCGGCTCTGAAGTCAGGGTCAGTCAACTCTTGCTGGCGCGCGTCCAGCGAATTCCAGATCGTCCACGCGCCGACGAACCACAGGCCCGTGCAGATGTCGAGCGGGTCGACGATCCCCGGGTCGACTTGTTCGACCACGGCGCCCAGGCCCTGCAGTTCATGCACGGCAGCATCGACGCTGTCGGCCACTTCCGCGTCGACGACAGATCGCGCATAACCCAGGGCGGGCGAATAGGCAATGCGCAGCCCGCGGATGCCTTGCTCGAGGCCGTCGAGCATGTCGGCAGGGTCGTATTGCAGGGACGACCAGTCGCGCGCATCGGGAAGTTTCAGCACATTGAGCATCAGTGCGGCATCGCGCACGCTCATCGTGTGCGGACCCAGGTGGGCCACGCTGCCGAAGGGCGACAGCGGGTAGGCGGGGACACGGCCAAAGCTGGGCTTCAAGCCGAAGTTGCCGCAAAACGCCGCCGGTATTCGCACCGACCCCGCGCCGTCGGTTCCCACCGACAGTGGGCCTAGGCCGGCGGCCACGGCAGCGGCCGTCCCGCCCGAGGAACCGCCGGGAGTCTTTTGCAGGTTCCAGGGATTGCGCGTGATTCCCGTCAAGGGTGAATTCGTCTCGCCCTTGCAGCCGAATTCCGGCGTCGCCGTCTTGCCCAGCAGCACCGCGCCGGCTTCGCGCAGACGCGCCGTGACGGGGGCGTCGATCTCCCAAGGCTGGTGCGGGTCGACAGTACGGCTGCCGCGCAGGGTGGGCCAGCCGCGCGCCAGGATCAGGTCTTTGATCGACACCGGCACGCCGTCCAATGCGCCCAAGGGCTCGCCCTTGGCCCAACGCGCTTCGCTTTGCGCCGCCGACCGCAGCGCCTCTTCGTGCGCGACAAAGCAAAACGCGTTCAGGCGTGGATTGAGTGCATCGACTCGTGCAAGCACGGCGCGTGTCGCCTCCAGCGGCGAGGCCTTGCGTTGGCGGTACAGCTGCAGGAGTTCGCTGGCGCTGCACAAGGCCAACTGCGTCGTGGACGACGGGGCAGACGGGGATGTCGACATCGGGCCCTCCGGGGACGCATCGTAGCGCGGCCAGGCGAAGAGCGTATCGACGGGCGCAAGCGCCCGAAGCAGGGCTTAAGTGGCGTGCCCGAAGAGCTCGCGCAAGGCCTCGAGATACTGGAAATGCCCGACCTTGTGCGTGTCGTGGTGCGATCCGCCTTCGACGAGGACGAAGCGTTTCGGGACGGTGGCGCGCTCGAACAGCGCGCGGCCCATTTCGGGGCGGATGAACTCGTCCTTGCTGCCGTGCACGACGAGCAGGGGTGCCTTGATCTGGGCGACGCGGTGAATCGAATCGAAGCGCTGCGTGATCAGGGCGCGCAGCGGCAACCAACCCCATTTGAGCGTGCCGAAGACTTCCGGAATCGAGGTGAAGGTGCCTTCGACGATCAGGCCTGCGGCGTCGTCGACCTCGGCGGCGACTTGCACGCCGATCGCCCCGCCGAGCGAATGGCCGTAGACGTAGCGCTTGGCCTGCGGATGTTGGGTCGCGAGCCAGCGCCATGCGGCGTGCGCGTCTTCGCAGACGCTGCGCTCCGAAGGCAGGCCGGCACTGCTGCGGCCAAAGCCCCGGTAGTCGATGCCGAGCACGGAAAATCCGAGTGCTTGGAGTTGTTGCATGCGCTGCGCGCTGCCGCGCACGTTGCAGCGCGCGCCGTGCAGGTAGAGCAGCACCGGCGCATTCGCCTGGGCCTGCGCCAGCCAAAGCGCGTGCAGGCGCACCGGTTCGCCGGTCGCTTCGGATTCGAACTCGATCCAGCGCTCGCCCATCTCCTGGCATTCGCAGCCACTGCTCTCTTCGGGGCGCGCGCCGTTCTGGAAGATCAGTTTGCGCTGTTGGGTCTCGAAGCCAGAGCTGCTGAGCAAGGCGGCCAGCGCCGCTGCCATGCCACGCGCCAGGCCGCGAACCAGCCAACTCGGCTGGCGCTGCCTGGGCTTGTCCAATGTCAAAGGCGGCGTCTGCATGGTGACGGCATCGTGGCAGCGAGGCGCTGCCCTGCCCATCCCGTGACCGCAGGGACGCAGCGCCCGAGCTGTCGAAATCACCCCTGCGAACGCGGGGTGGATTTGCCAGCGCGCGGCCGCTGCGCCGCATGCGGCCAGCTGCGGGTCAAGGCCGGGCTGCCCAGGGCCGCAGGCCACTGGCCTCGGCCGGGCAGGGCGCGTCCTGGGCGCAGGCCCGGGGCGCTATCAGGTGTGGACGACGATGTCGAAGCGCGCCCGAACGCCGTCTGCCACGGGCTCGAAGTCGCGCGTCAATGCAGCGCGGTCTTCGGCATTGAGCCGGCGCCATAGCGCGTCGGCGGCGTTGTGCGGGTCGCCCTGCACGTACAACTGCGTCGTCAGCAAGTCGCGCCGCGCAAGCTTGACCTTGAGGTGGATGTGCGGTGTGCGCCCGGCGTAGTGGGCCGGGCGGATGGTGCGGAAGCGAAAGGCGCCGTCGTTGCCGACGCTGGCGCGGCCGAATCCCTGGAACGCCGGGTCGGCACGACCACCGTCGCCCGGATGGTGGTAATGGCCCTGCTGGTCGCATTGCCAGATCTCGATCACGGCGCCGTGCACAGGCCGCCCGGCTGTATCGGTGAGCGTGCCTTCCAACCAGGCGGGCTGGCCCTGCAGATAGCGCAGCTGGCCGTGGGCCAGCAGGTCGGCGTCGCTGTCCTGGGGCAGCGTGATGGGATAGAACGGTCCTTCCGTCTGCGAGGGTGTCGGTCGCCGGGTGTCCTGGGCGAGGGCGCTGCGCAGGAAAACCGGCGCCGCAATCAGGGCCGCGGCGCCCGAGACGAGGGTTCGCCGCAGACTCGACCTCGAGTCGGGTGTCATGGCAGTGGTGGTGTTCGCATTCATGGCAGTCCCCGGATTGGCCGAACCTTGCAGTGTGGCGATCATGCACGATAGCGACGCGCGTGGCGAGTGCACCGGCGCGCCGCGCAGGGGAGGGCGCGGCGCACACCTGCACCCATTGGCGCGCAAGGGGCTGCGTACAATCGCTCGCGTTCGGGGTGTAGCGCAGCCTGGTAGCGCAACTGGTTTGGGACCAGTAGGTCGCGAGTTCGAATCCCGCCACCCCGACCATTTTGCCCACAGGCTCCTCGTCAAGCGCTGCCCGTAGCTCAACCGGATAGAGCACCAGCCTTCTAAGCTGGGGGTCGGGGGTTCGAGTCCCTCCGGGCAGGCCACTCGAGCATCGCGCGACAGCCCATTGCATGCCTGCGCGACAGCGATTCGACTGGCCTTGGCGGTACCTGCGCTGCGCAAGTTCAGTCCGGGGCGCCGTCTCGCGCCTGCGCCGCAGCCACGAGGAAGGCATCAAGCACAGGCTGGCCGCTGAGCAGATCGGGGTTGTGCACGTGGAACTCGGGGTGCCATTGCACGCCCGCGACGAAGGCCGCACCGCGCGCTCGGATCGCTTCGACCACGCCGTCGTCGGTGCAGCGTGCCTCGACCTGCAAGTCCGCGCCGAGGCGGTCCACCGCCTGGTGATGGATGCTGTTGACGCGGCCGCCGTCGCGCCCGGCATACAGCGTCGCCAGGCGGGCTTCGGGTTCGAAGCGCACCTCGTGCTGAAGTTGGTCGTACAGCTCGGGGTCGACATGACGACGTGCGTCGGCGCGCAGCGTCGCGATGTCCTGAAGCAGGGTGCCGCCGAAGGCCACATTGATCAGCTGTGCGCCGCGGCAGATGCCGAGGACGGGTTTGCCGCGCTCCAGAAAGCCCTCGAGCAGCTCCATCTCGTAGCGGTCACGCACGATGTCGCCGGCCCACTCCGGGCGCAGCGGCTGCTGGCCGTAGCTGTTCGGGCTGACGTCGGCGCCGCCTTGCAGCACCAGGCCGTCGAGTGAGGCGACATAGTTGCGCACCGACACCTGGCGCCGCTCGACTTCGGCGTTGAAGCCGATCGCCGGCAGCATCAGCGCGACGGCGCCGTGCGCCATGATCCAGTGTGCGATGGACTGTTCGAGGTATTGAAGCGTCTTGCCGCGAAACCCGAGTTCGACGGGTGGCCGGTGCATCAGACGGGCCGACAGCCCGATGCGCAGCGGCGCGGGCTGCGGACTCATTTGCTGCCGCCCTCCCAACGCACGCACTGGCGGCGTACCACTTCGGGAAGCAGATGTTCGCGCTCCTGCACGCCGCGCAGCCACACGGCGTCATTGCCGTCGCCGGCCAGCTCGGTGCGAATGAAGCTCAGCGCGGCTTCGGCCTTGAGCTCCATTGCATGGATCTCGAGCGCTTGCAGGGTCGCTTCGATTTCGTCGCGCAAGCGGCGGTGTTCTCCGCTGGTCGGATCGACGAAAGTACCGTCCAGCCCGAAACGGCAGGCCTGGAAACGGTTGAAGGTGTAGGGCAGGTAGTCGTCCTCGGTGAGTTCATAGGGCCGCTCGATACGCAACCAGCGTGCCAGGCACTGGATGTAGCCGGCCAGCGCTGCGGCCTTCTCGATCGTCAGCGGCGTGTCGAGCACGCGCACTTCGATCGTGCCGTACTCCGGCTTGGGCCGGATGTCCCAGTAGAAATCCTTCATGCTCTGCACCACGCCGGTGCGGGCCATCTTCTCGAAGTAAACGCTGAAGTCGTCCCAACTCGTCAGGAACGGCGCCCGTCCCGACAGCGGGAAAGCGAATACCGAATTCAGCCGCGACGATTGAAAGCCGGTGTCGATGCCCTGGATGTAGGGCGACGACGCCGACAGCGCGATCAGGTGCGGAATGAATCGTGACAGGCCGTGCAGCAGCACCAGCGCCTGGTCCGGCCCTGGGCAGCCGACGTGCACATGCTGGCCGAAGATGGTGAACTGTTTGGAGAGGTAGCCGTAGAGGGCGGAGAGCTGCTGGAATCTCGGCTTGTCGAAAATGCGCCGCTCGCTCCAGTCCTGGAACGGATGGGTGCCGCCGCCGCACAGACCGATATTCAGGCGCGCCGCGCAGTCGGCGAGCGCGTCGCGAGTCTGGGTCAGTTGCTCCAGAACGCCGGCATGACCGTCGCACACGCCGGTGCACATTTCGATCATGCTCTGCGTCATCTCGGGCGTCACCTTGCCCGGGATCTTGTGCTGGGTCATCAGCCGCAGCAGATCTTTGGCGCTGGGCGAGAGGTCGTAGTCGTGGCGGTTGACGATCTGCAGCTCGAGTTCGACGCCGAGCGACAACGCGCGCGAATCGGCAAAGCGGGCGAGGCTCATGCCTGCTCCTTCGCGGCCGCGCGCTGGGCGGGGCTGTATTCGCCGGTCAGGCGCAGGCTCCACTGCACCGCAATCGGGCCGAGCAGTGCCATCACCGCGACACAGGCGAGCACCACCGGTGCAATGGCTGCGCTGAACTCGGGATGGGTGGCTTGCAACTCGGACAGCAGCACCAGGGAGGTGGCAGAGACCGGCGTCAAGGCCAGGGCGAGTGCCGCGCCTTGGCGCGCGTCGATGCCGCTGAAACGCGCTGTCGCGACGAGTACCAGGGCCTTGGCCAGGGCACGCATGGTCAACAGGGCCAATGCCGCGACGAGTCCGCTGGCGATCGTCGCCACCGACCAGGCCGAGCCTGCCACGACGAACAGCATCAAGACCAGCACACCGCCGGCGGTGCCGAAGTGGCGCGGCCAGATGCAAGGGCGTTCGCTGGCATTGCGCAGCAGCACGCCGGCGAGCAAGGGCATCAGCAAAGTCGACAGGCCGAGCAGGCGCGCCCCGGTGAGGGCGAGCAGGACCAGGCCGAGCAGGAGCAAGACGGAGTTCTCGTCGCGCAACTCGAACCTGCGCATGACCCAGGCGACGGCCTGGCTCAGCAGGATCGCCAGCAGCACCGAGCCGGCGAAGGTGTACAGGGGCTGGGAGATGCCCTGGATCCAGTCGCCGCGCTGGTCCATGTGCAGCCAGCCGCTGAACAACCTGAGCGCCAGCACGGCGTACAGCGTGTTCAGCGCGGCCAGCACGATCATGCGCTCGGTGATCTGCCCGGCCGACTTCAGCTCGGCGGCGACCCGGCCGACCACGGCACCTGAGGCCGACACCGTCAGCGCCGCGCACGCCAGCGCGATATTGATCTCGAAGCCGAGCCAGCGCAGCGCGACGACGATGGCGCCGAAGCTGGCCAGCGATTCGGCGGCACTGGTCCACAGCAGCGCCGGGTTGCCACGCAGCCAGCGCAGGCTGACCCGGCTGCCGAGTTCGAACAGCAGCAGGGCCAGTGCCAGATCGACCACCAGGCGCACATCACCTTGCAGTCTCGAGCCTTCCAGGCCGAGACCCGCGGCGGCAGCGGCCATGCCGGCGGCGCTGTAGCCGACGATGCGGGGCAGCCCGAGCCAGCGAAAGACGGCTTCGCCGAGCAAGGCGCCCGCAATCAGCGTCAACGAAGCCCAGAAAAGCGCGTCGGGAACGGGTGGCCAGCTTTCAATCTGGAAGAACGCTGCGATGTCTGCCATGGGATATCGGTCCAATCGGTCGGTGAGGCCAGCGATTCTCGTCGTGACGCCCAAGCCAGCGGTGACGGCGGCTCGGGGGCCGGAGTCGGCAGCGCAATCGTATCGAACCGCGGGCGATCCGCGCCGCGCCCGCGACAAGCGCAGGACGGCCCTCGACAGTGAGTGCGGATGCCCGGGCGCGCTTGTCGACACGCCCGAGGCGGCAAGTCGTCAATGCCGGGCGAGGGCCCGCCACAACAGCGGCAGCAAGGCCAGCACGCGCAGCGCGGCTCGCGGCCGCCACAAC
>JBAQUQ010000220.1:0-5059 GCA_049297615.1 Burkholderiaceae bacterium | reverse complement strand
CAGCAGGGCCGCGGCGCGCCGCGCCAGACGCGCCAGCCAGGCCAGATCGGCCTGGTCGAAATCGGCCGCCAGGCGCAGCGCGTGCTCGCGAAGTTCGGCCGGCGCCGCAGGCTCGACCCTCAGCCAGGCCGCCAGCAGCAGGTGGTGCAGGTATTGGAGCGAGCGCATGCCGCCGTGCCGGGCGCGCGCCAACTGAAACTGGGAATTCGCCTTTGGAGCGTCACCCAGGCGCTGATCGATGGCGTCCAGCCAGATGGCCCAAGACCCATCGGATGATCCGCCCTTGCCCATCTCGGAAGCGGCGAACTTTCGCGCCTTGGTCCACGCTGCCGGTTCGGATTGGGCGAGCAGGGCCATCAGGTAGAGCCACAGGATCGACGGCGAGGCCAGGTTCTTGCGCCGGCCGGTTTCGGTCGCGGCGCGTTTCAAGGCGGCCTCGAATCGTATGGCACCGGACTGCCACTGCCCTGCGGCGACGATCAGTGCGGCACGCAGCGTGTCGGCCTGGGCGCCGAACTGGTTGGCGCAAAGCGCGAGCGCAGCGGCGAAGTCGCCGCGAAACAGCAGGGTCTCGGCGAGCCGGCACAGCAGCTCGGGCGAGACCGAGCCGGGAACAGCCACATTGCGCGCAAGCAGCCAGTCTTCGAGCGGCTTGGCCGCGCCTTCGGCAAAGCCGCTTTGCGCCATCATCAAGTGCTCGATCAAATTGACACGCAGAACCGGCTCGAGCTTGCCGAACAGCTCGGCATCGAACGGCGCCAGCACCGCCTTGCGCAATGCACCGCTCCACAGGTGCGTGGCGCCGTAGGCCATCTGGCCCAGACGCTGGAAAAGCTGGGTCGTCGCGCCGCCGTAGATCACCAGGCGCATCGCCGCGGCGAGCTGTTCTTCGTCCTGAAAAACCAGCGAGTAGGCGTGGTCGAAACGGCTCACGGCGCGCCAGGCTTCGAACCAGGCCTTGGCACGGCGCGGCTCGAGCATCAGCTCACGAAAGCGCGCGCCGGCATGCGGCTGCGCCGCGCTCCAGCGCGCCTGAGCGTCGCGCGTGACGTGGCCGGCGGCGTACAGCCGATCGACGCTGCGGCGCACCTCGGCAGGGTTGAAAGCGCTGCCGCGTTCGGTGCGCAGCGCCGCCGCCGCCATCGTCTCGGACAGGCGATTCAGGCCCGAGGGCGCTTGCAGCGCGCACAACGTGTCGTGCACCGATGTGTCGTCTTCGCCCATGGCAGGGTCGCGCTGGCTCAGTTTGGCCGCCGGCGCGGCGACGGCCGGCGCGCCAGGGCCAGCGCGCGGTTTCGGCGCAGGGCCCGGGTCTTCGGGGAGCAGGGAGGGCTGGACGAGGTCGGTCTTCACTTGGGGCGCGGCGGCGAAAAACCGAAGCCTACGCTATGCGGCTCGCGCAGGCGCTGGCCCCGCGCAGCGGCCGGACAACTGCAACACAATTGCCCGTGGCCGACCCAGCAACTCCCCATCAACGGCGCGCGCGTTATCAAGGCACGCACCCGCGCCGCTTCGAGGAAAAGTACAAAGAGCTCGACCCAGCGCGCCACGCCGAAGAACTGCACAAGGTCATGCAGCGCGGCCAGACGCCCGCCGGCATGCACCGGCCGATTTGCGTCGCCGAAATTCTGGACGTCCTCGATCCCCAGCCGGGCGAGGTGGGCTTGGACGCCACGCTCGGTTTCGGGGGCCACGCACAGGAATTGCTGGCACGCCTGCTGCCTGGCGGGCGCCTCTTCGGCATCGACGTCGACCCGCTGGAGCTGGCGCGCACCGAAGCGCGGCTGCGCGGCCTGGGTTTCGGCGAATCGGCGTTGACGCTGCGGCGCCTCAACTTTGCCGAACTGCGCGCCTTGTTGCCCCAGGCCGGCGGCGGCTTCGACCTGGTGCTCGCCGATCTGGGCGTGTCGTCGATGCAGCTCGACAACCCGGCACGCGGTTTCAGCTTCAAGCACGACGGGCCGCTCGATCTGCGCCTGGACCCGAGCCGTGGCGCCAGCGCCAGCGAACTGCTGCTGACAGTGACGCGTCCACGTTTGCGCGAGCTGCTGATCGGCAACGCCGACGAGCCTTTTGCGGCGGCGCTGGCCGCTGCGTTGCAAGGCCAGCTGATCGAGACGACGGCGCAACTCGCCGCGCGCGTGCGTGTGACGATGCAAAGGACACTCCAAGCCAGCCTGCCGCAAGCCGAACGCGGGGTTGAGACCAGGAAGGCGCTGCAACGCACGTTTCAGGCGTTGCGCATCGCTGTGAACGATGAATTCGTCGTGCTCGAGCAATTCCTGGAAGCCCTGCCGGCTTGCCTCAAGCCAGGCGGGCGCGCGGCGATACTGAGTTTTCACTCGGGTGAAGACCGGCGCGTGAAGAAAGCCTTCCAGGCCGGCGAGCGCGCCGGCGTGTATGCGCGCGTCGCGCCCGATCCGGTGCGCCCGTCGGCGCAGGAGCGGCGTGCCAACCCGCGCTCCAGCGCGGCCAAGCTGCGCTGGGCGGTCAAGCCAAGGCGAGCCTGAGCGCCCTCGCCAGGAGCCCGGCGCCTTCCAAGCCGGCATTGCGGCACAGCGGTGCGCCAGCGCCGCGTTGTGAACTCGGCTCGCGAGATCGGCGGTTGCGTGATCGGCGTCACATGACCACGTCCATGGGCGGCCGATTCGCGCCGGGTCGGCTCAAGTTCAGCGGCCGGGCGCCGAACACGGACTGGATCGCCCCTCGAGGCTCCAGAACCGCACCATGAAAGCCTGGCTACTTCAACTCTTTTCCGCTCCAAGAAGCTACGCTGTGCGCGAGCATGAGCCGTCTTTCTCCGAGTCTTTCTCTGAGTCCGTCTCGGCGTCTTCCTCCGAGGCACAGCCCATGCGCGGTGTCACGCAGGCCCCGCCCGAGGCGCCGGCACAAGCCGACCCACACGAGTGGCTGCGCGGGCCGCACCGCGTCGACGTGGCGTTCTTCGCCTGGCTGCTCGACAGCCAGGCCGACACGCAAGCGCCTCCGGGCATTCGCGAAAGCCGCGCGCTGCAGCGTTTGGATCGCCTGGCCGCAGCCTCCAGCGCGCACTTCACCTTGCTGCCGCGCGCCGCCGTGGTGGTGCCGCGACTCCTGTCCAGTTTGCGCGACGCATCGAACGCATCGGCGCAACTCGCCCAGTACGTGTCGGGCGACGTGACCCTGGTGGCCGAAACGATGCGCATGGCCAACAGCCCTTACTACCGGCGCGATGAGGAGGCCGTGATTGAACTTCGGCAAGCGCTTCGGTTGATCGGCGTGTCGGGCTTGCAAAGCGCGATCGCTCGCTGCCTTCTCAAGCCGCTGATCGATGGCCGCAGCGGCAAATTGACGACACGCTGCGCGAAGCGGCTCTGGGAGCACACCGAACACAAAGCACAGTTGTGCGCAGCCGTGGCGCGCAGCGAGGGACTCGACCCGTTCGAAGGCTACCTGGCGGGATTGGTGCACAACGCGGTCTGGTCGGCGCTGTTGCGAACCATGGATGGCGTTGCGGGCGAGGAGGACTGGCGTCTGAGTTCGCCCTTCGTATTGGCGCTGGCCTTGCGCCGCGACCGCCTGTTCGAAACCATCGCCAAACAGTGGAAGATCACCGACAACCTGACCCGCCTGGCCAGCGAAGTGGCGCAGCGCGGCTTGGCTGCGGCCACGTCGGCGCCGGCGAAGTCGTTGTGTGTCGGCGACCGGCTGGCATCCCTGCTTTGCGCCCGCGCCGAAGCGCACGAGGTCCAGGAGTGGCTGGGCCGGCTGGACCCACCCTTGCTCGAGTGCTACGCCGACGTGAGACGAACGCAGAGCGCCGTTGCGGCCTGAGCAAGCCTTCCAGGCACCCCGGGCCGCCGCGAGATGGCGGCAGCACACTCGGCCGGTGAGGGACACCCCGATCCACGCCTGGTGAAGGCCGAACGCAAGCCGTCACAATCGCCTGCGCCTGCCCGGTCTTTCCCGGGTCTTTCCAATCTGAATGGCCACCCTGCCCATCGCTCTGCCAGCCGAAGTCGTGGCTGCACTGGACCGTGCAGGCCTGCTCGAGCCCGGCGAAGTGCCGATGGGGCAGGCGCTCGCCGGCGGTGTGTCGTCCGACATCTGGCGCGTCGATTTACGCCGCGCTGCGGTGTGCGTGAAACGCGCCCTGCCGCAGTTGCGTGTCGCGGCCTCGTGGGAAGCGCCGATCGAGCGCAATGCCTTCGAGGTCGCGTGGATCGAGGTCGCCGGCGCAGTGAACGCCGCTGCCGTGCCGCGCCTGCGGGGCCACGACAAAAGTGCCGGCCTGTTCATCATGGACTTTCTCGAGCCCGCCTCGCACCGCCTGTGGAAGACGGAATTGCGCGAGGGCCGCGCGGATCCTGGCGCGGCGGCGGCGGTGGGCGAACGGCTCGTGCGAATCCATGCAGCGACCGCGGGCAGACCCGAGATCGCACGGCGCTTCCCGACCGATGCGATCTTCCACGCGATTCGCCTGGCTCCTTACCTCGAAGCGGCGGCGCTGCGCCACCCGCAAGCGGCGCCCGCCCTGGGCGATCTGGTGCGCGCAGTGGCGAGCACGCACGAGGCGCTGGTGCATGGCGACGTGAGTCCGAAGAACATCCTGCTCGGTCCCGACGGGCCGATCTTCCTGGACGCCGAATGCGCCTGGTACGGTGACCCGGCGTTCGACCTGGCGTTTTGCCTGAATCACTTGCTGCTCAAGTGTCTGCTCCGTCCAACGGCCAGCGCCGCTTTCGCCCGGTGTTTCGAGGCGCTGAGCGAGGCCTACCTGGGCGGGGTGGTGTGGACCTATCCGCGCGTCTTGGAGGCGCGCGCCGCACGCCTGTTGCCGGGGCTGCTGCTGGCACGGGTGGACGGCAAGTCGCCAGTCGAATACATCACCGACGAGGCGCGCAAGGATGGGGTGCGGCGCGTTGCGCTGGCCTTGCTGGAAGCGCCGGTGGCGCAACTGGATGCCGTGCTCGAACGCTGGATGCAGGACTTGCCGGCATGAGCACGACCATTCAAAGCGTGCATGCACGGCGCATCTGGGACTCGCGTGGCCGCCCGACGATCGAAGTCGACGTGACCC
>JBAQUQ010000219.1:0-2560 GCA_049297615.1 Burkholderiaceae bacterium | reverse complement strand
GCGCCTGGAGATCGCCAAACTGCACCGCGACATCGGCACCGCCAGCATGGTCTACGTGACGCACGACCAGGTCGAGGCGATGACGCTGGCCGACAAGATCGTGCTGCTGCGCGCCGGCAAGGCGGTTCAAGAGCTCGGCAGCGTGGCGCAGTTCGGCTCGCCGATGGACCTCTACCACCGGCCGCAGAACCTGTTCGTCGCCGAGTTCATCGGCTCGCCCAAGATGAATATCCTGCCTGGCCGCCTGCTGCGTGCCGAAGCAGATCATGCGCTGGTGCAGGTGCACGAAGAGCCAGTCAGCGCGGCGGTGGACGCGCGCGCCGCAAAGGCGGGTGACCCGGTCTTTCTGGGAATCCGCCCCGAACATCTGTTGACCGGTGACGCCGCGCCAGGAGCGGCGCTGCACGTCAGGCTGCGCCACTTGGAGCGCCTGGGTGAGGCGTCGATGCTCTACCTCGAGGTCGCGCCGGACGCGCCGCTGGCGACCTTGCGCGTCGACGGCCACGCGACGCAAGTCGAGGGCGAGCGCATTGCGCTGCGCATCCGCCCCGAACAATGCCATTTGTTCGACGCCGCCGGCAAGGCCTTCACGCGCACCGTGCGCTTGCCGGGCTGACTTCGGCGTCGTTCGTGCTGCCGCGTCTGCTCGTGTTTCAGGCCTTCGGCGCGGCGAATTCAGCGCCGCCCGGGGCGTCCTGCATCGCCTTCCACCAACGCGACAGGTGGGTGAACTCGGCCACCGGCAGGCTGCAGGTCTTCTCGTAACTCAACCAAACCGCGACCGCGAAGTCGGCGATGCTGGCCTTGTCGCCGATGAGGAACTTCGTCGCTTCGAGTTGTCCGTTCGCGACCGCGCTGCACTTGCGGAAATCTTCCAGGCCTTGCTGGATGACGGCCTGGTCAGGCTGGGCGCCGCGCATCGGCGCGAAGATGACTTGGCCGATGATCTTGGCGACCGCAGGTGCGAAGTGGCAACTCTCCCAGCTCATCCACTTCATGATCTCGTAGCGATCGTCGCTCTTGGGCCAGAGCGGGGTGTCCTGCCTGCCGGCCAGGTAGGCCAGTATCGCGTTAGATTCCCAGATCTTCTTGCTGCCATCGACGAGGGCGGGGACTTTGCCATTGGGGTTGATGGCCAGATACGCGGCTTGCTTTTGCGCACCGGTGCGCAAATTGACGGTCTCGACCTCGACCTGCAGACCGAGATTCTTCACCAGGGCGTGCACCTTGCGGCAATTGGGTGACAGCGGGTTCGAATAGAGCTTCATCGCCAGCCTCCAGAGAAGGAATTGAAAGCTCGCATTATCAGCCTCGGTGTTCTGACACCCAGCCGCTCGTGCGGCGTAGCCCTTTCGCTGACCCGGTCAGGCAACAGCGACTTGCCGGGCCGGGCGGCGCTCGCCTCAGGCCACCTTCTGCGCGCGGCCCGCGTCGAGCAGCTGGGCCGATATCAGCGCCGCGCGGATGCGGGCGATCTCGACGTCCGAAAGCTTGGCCAGCGGCGGGCGCACCGTGGCGCGCGGCAGCTTGCCCAGCAGAACGAGCGCTTCCTTCATGCGGTTGTGCATGTCCACCCAAGGGTCGGCGTAGAACGCTTGGGCGGTGGGCCAGATGCGATCGTTCAGGCGCCGCGCCTGCGCCAGGTCATTGCCCTGCACCGCGCGCCAGAGCCGGGCCTGCAGGTCGGCGATCACCGAGCCGCTGCCCGAGAGCAGGCCATTGCAGCCCAGCACCAGGGAGCTCAGCAGCCAGGCGCTGTGCGTGGTCAGCACATTGACAGCGGGCTTGCGCGCTTGCAGCACTCGAATCTGGCGCTCGTGCAGCGCCGGGTTCGAACACCAGTCCTTGATCGCGCGCGCCGTCGGCACGGCGTCGAATATCCTGATGAGGGTCGACAGCGGGTAGCCCTGCCCGCCGGCCAGCGGATACTGGAAGACGATCAAGGGCAGGTCGGTCGCGTCGGCGATGCGCTTGAAGTGCTCGACCGCCATTTCCGGACGCTGGCCGAAGGTGAAGACGCCCGAGGGAAATACCAGGAGGGCCGAGGCGCCGCCTGCGTGCGCCATTTTCGCGATGCGCGCCGCTTCCAGCGCGTTTTCAGCGTACACGCCGTTCACGATCGGCAAGCGCGCGCCGATCTCGTCTGCCGTGATCGCCAGCACCTGCCTCTGCTCGTCCAAGCTGCACGCGGCGACTTCGGAGGAGTGCGCGTTCGTCGTGATCGCGCAGACGCCCTCGACCGAGGCGACGTCGCGCAGGTGGGCGCGGTACGACGCCTCGTCGATCGACAGGTCTTCGTGGAAGGGCAGCAGCACCGCCGGGATGACGCCGTGGGGAACGTAGTCGCGATGGCGGGGCATGCGCCGCTCCTTCAGCTTCTGGGCCGGCCGCCAGTGTAGTGCCGAGGCGATTGCCCCCATGCCCGGCTCCTAGGCCGAACTTTGATCGCTGAACTCGGTGCAGAGCAAGGATCGGCGCGGGGTTCGAGTTCATACAGTGGTCGAGTTGTTGCCATGTAAGTACGGGTTTCTGCTCTTGTGAATTTGCTCTCGCATGGCAC
>JBAQUQ010000218.1:0-4017 GCA_049297615.1 Burkholderiaceae bacterium | reverse complement strand
AGCTTTCGGCCAATTCGCGTAGAAGTTCCTCGGCGTCAATGCGTTTGCGCGGGTTGAGTTCGCCAATGGAGACTAGGCGGCCGCTCGTAGGGTCGCGAACGTTCCAAAACGTTCGGCCATCGGTTTGGGCGGCCTTACCGGTGACGCCGACAGAGTGCTTTACTGCTCGCCCAGCTGCGGAGGGGGACTGGTAGAGCTCCTTGCCAAAGCGAATGCCTTTCCGCTCGACGACGGCATGGAAGGTGCGACGCTTGTAGGGCGCCTCAAGCGGTGCACCAACGGGCAACTCGTCGCCAGTTGAGGAGCGCCACATTGGAGTAGTTACTTTCCCCGCTTGGCGTAAGGTGGGTGCCGTAGGCTCATTCGCAGCATGATTGGCGTACCAAAACTTGATCAATCGTTCCACCGCGTCGCTTTCGCTCCCTGCGAGTACGGCGAGGGGTCGAAGTTGTCGGTGAACACTTGGCTTCAGGTGGCAGGCAACAAGGCCAGACATAAGTGGCTCCGAAGTGACTGTAGAGCGACTCTAGCCGACCTTCGGAGTATTGTCAACCGGGAGCGAAGAAAGGGTTTGAAAGGGTGGTGCTGATGCGCCCTAACGTAATGTGGGCCGACGACCCGAAGTGCGGCGGGTGCGGGTATGGCAGCTTGTTCTCACGGTCCGTTTCACCTGTGGCTCCTCTGAACCTGCGTGTGTTTGGCGCATGGCTCGTCTCCAAATAGGCGATCTAAAAATTCCCTGATCGTGGCCACCTACAAGTTCTTTGCATTAGACCGCGCCCTGCTGCGCGAGTCGCTTGGCCTAATTGTCCGGCAGCGCTGACCGCTGACCGGCTCCGGCTGCGGTATCCCCCTTCGGTGGGCCCCCATCGTTCCCACTTCTGGGCGATGGCGCTGGCGATATAGGCTGTCCAAAATTTCGGGCATGAACAAAACCCCCGCAATTCCTCCGGCCGACACTTCTGGTGCGCCGGGAGCGTCAATGTCGCCGAGTTCTGCCCGCAAAGTCAAGCCGGGTTCGGCCGGTTCTTCAGTGCCGGCACAGCTCGCGCCGCGTGTCTCGGACGATGAGGTCGTGGCCGGCGCGTCCCCGCGCCTGCTGGACCGCCTGCGTGCGGCGATACGGGTGCGGCACTACTCGATCCGCACCGAAGCGGCCTACGTCGACTGGGCGCGGCGCTTCATCGTGTTTCATGATCGGCGCCACCCCATGGACCTCGGCCCCGACGAGGTGGCGGCTTTCCTCACCCACCTGGCGGTACAGCGCAATGTCGCCGCGTCGACGCAGAACCAGGCCAAGTCGGCGCTGCTGTTCCTGTACAAGGTCGTGCTCGGCATGGATCTGCCCTGGCTGGAGGAGATCGTTTCGGCGAAAAATCCGCGCCGCCTGCCGGTCGTGTTGACCCCGTCCGAGGTGCGCGCGCTGCTGCACGAGCTCAGCGGCACCATGGGCCTGGTCGCCTCGATGCTCTACGGCACCGGCATGCGCCTGCTGGAAGGATTGAGGCTGCGCGTGAAGGACGTGGAATTCGAGCGGCGCGAGATCATCGTGCGCGACGGCAAGGGCGGCAAGGACCGCGTCACCGTGCTGCCCGAGAACCTGATGCTGCCGCTCAATGAACACCTGGTGCGGCGCCGCGCGCTGCACAACCGCGATCTGGATTGCGGCAAGGGCGAGGTCTGGTTGCCCGATGCGCTGGCGGTCAAGTACCCCAACACCGAGCTGGCCTGGGGTTGGCAATGGATATTCGCGAGCAGCACGATGAGCGTGGATCCGCGCAGTGGGGTGCTACGCCGGCATCACATCAACGAAGCCTCGGTGCAACGCGCGATCAGCGGCGCCGCCCAGCGCGCGGGCATCGACAAGCCGTGTTCGCCGCACGTGCTTCGCCATTCCTTCGCGACCCACATGCTGCAATCGGGCTACGACATCCGCACGGTGCAAGAGTTGCTCGGTCACCGCGATGTGGCCACGACCATGATCTACACGCATGTCCTGAACCGCGGCGGGCGCGGCGTGCGCAGCCCGTTCGATCAGATCTAGCGAGTCGTGAACCGGCCTGATCCAGGGCGACGCTGAACGAGTCCCCGCGCGAAGCTTGTTCAGCGTTGCCCTAAACCATCGCCCCATTGATCGAGATCACCTGGCCGCTGATGTAGCCGGCTTGGTCTGAAGCGAGGAAGGCCACCAGGGCGGCGAGTTCCTGCGGCGTTCCGGCGCGCTGCATCGGCACCAAGCGCGCGATCGTCTCGGCGTTGATGTCTTGCGCCATGCCACCGCTGAAGATTCCGGGCGCCACCGCATTGACCGTGATGCCGCGGCTCGCCACTTCGAGGGCGAGCGCCTTGGTGGCACTGTTCAAGGCGCCCTTGGCCGCGGCGTAATTGACCTGGCCGCGGTTGCCGGCGATCGCGCTGACCGACGAGATATTGATCACGCGGCCCCAGCGCGTGCGGATCATCGGCATCATGAGCGCTTGCGTGACGTGGAAGAAGCCGTGCAATGAGACGTCGATGACCTGGCGCCACTGCGCTTCGCGCATCGCCGGGAAGGCCGCGTCGTCGTGCGTGCCGGCGTTGTTGACGAGGATCTGCACCGGCCCGTCCAGCAGCAGTTGCTCGCACGCGGCTTGGGTCGCGGCGCGCAGGGTGAGGTCGAAGCTGCACGCCTGGGCGCAACCGCCGGCCGCGCGAATCTCCTCGACCAGGGCCTGTGCGGCCTCTAGGTGGCTGTTCGCATGTGCGATCACATCGGCGCCATCGGCGGCCAGGCGCAAGGCGATCGCGCGGCCCAGTACGCCGCTGGCGCCGGTGACCAGGGCGCGCTTGCGCGTGGCTGGGTTCATGCCATGCTCGCCTGTGGCCTGCTCGCCGCTCATGCCGCCCCGGACGATTGCTGCGCCGGCGCCAGCACGACACTGATGCGCCCCGACGCGAGCAGGCTGCCGCCGTGAAACGCCGAAAAAGCGTAGAGGAGCTGGCGCGCGTCGCCAGCCTGGCGATGCGCCTCGATACGCAATTCGTCGGGCGTGGCGGGCGGCAAGTCGTCGAGCCTGTGCCGGCACAACTCGACGTTGCGCGCCGCGGCCAGAAAGCCCGGCTGCGATGCCCCTGGCCGGGTGGGCGTGCGCAACGCGCCGTGCACGGCCATCGCTTGCGCGGCGTATTCGATCAGACAGCTGCTGAGCAGGCCGCTGCGGCTGCGCAAGGGGTGGGCGCTGTCGCGGTGGTTGTCGGCGCGGCAGACGATCATGTTCTCGTCCCAGGCGTCGACGTGGGCGAGCAGGCACATCGCGCCCTGCTGCGGAATCAGACGGGCGATGTCGGCGCGCGCCAGCGCTGCTGCCTGGGTCATGCGGGCTCCTGCCGCACTTCGATGTGCAGTTGCAGCGCGGCAGGGCAATTCAAGATCACGCGCTGCGCCCGACCCGGCTGCGCGAAGGCCTCGAGCAGGCTCAATCCCGCCGCTGCCGGAAGCGCTGCGCGCAATGTTTCGAAAGATGCCTGCCGGCACGGTGTGGGCCCGCCCTCTTGCGTCGCGGCGCTCAGAGCCAGGCGCAGCCAAGCGATGGCCGGGCGCGTGGGCCGCATGGCCTCTGTCCAGGGTGGTGCCAACAGCAAAGCCAGGCCGAAGTTGTCGAGCAGGGGCCGCGTCGCGTGCAGGGGTTGCGGATAGGGCGTGTCGCTGGCCACCAGGAGGACGGCTTGGTTCGTCGCTCCCACCTGGGTCACGGCCTCGAGCAGGCCGGCGCCGAAGCTGGCATCCAGGCCGCACAGGCTCGTCGACGCCGCGCGGCTCGCCACGGCGATGTGCCAGTAGCCCGCCGCCGCGTTGTGCACCGAGTTCGTGAAACGCGTCGGCGACACGCAGCGATCGGCGCTGGCGAGGGTCTCGCACAGGTAGTGGCAATTCGCGGCTTCGCCATTGCTGGCGCTGAACACGGTGGCCAGGAACTGGGCGTCGACGCCTGCCTGGGCGACGGCTTCGTCGGCCACCGCCATCGCCACCTTGATGGC
>JBAQUQ010000217.1:0-8490 GCA_049297615.1 Burkholderiaceae bacterium | reverse complement strand
GCGCACCGCCGAGTCGCACGCCGACGGCGCCGGCCGCTGCCGCAAGAATCACGCCCTCATTCGTCCCGCCCCACAACGCAGCGTGGTGGCGCATGCCATTGACCGCTTCTTCGAAATTGCCGACCACGGCAAAGCCGCCGGCGGTGAGGCGTGCGGGAACATGGTCGATGACGCTGAACCAGCGCGCTGAGAATTGCAGCAAGCGATCTTCCTGCGCCAGGCCGATTCGACGAAAGCGGTCCGCCCAGTGGCGGCTGGCGAATTCGGCCAAGCGATACAGGACGGCGCCGGCCGGCCCGCATCCCAGAGCCGACAACAGCACGAACCAGAAAAACACGCCCAACACATGACGGTGCGCCGCCAGCAGGGCGTGTTCCATCGTGTGGCGCAGCAGTTCAGCGCGCGGCAGATCGCTCGCATCGAGCCCACGCCAGTCCTGGAGCAGGCTGCGCGCGCGCAACTCGTCGCCGCGCCCCAGGGCCTCCTGGATATCGGTGAAATAATGGCTGAACTGACGAAAGCCGAGCGTCAGGTAAAGGACGGCGACATCCCAGGCGAGTGCGAACACGGCGCCGAGTCGGCTCAATGCCGCGTAGACGGCCCAAGCGGCCAGCGCCGGCACCGCTACCGTGACCACCCAGACGACCACGGCATGGTGGTCCTGCCCGGCGTTGAAATTTCGACCGGCCCAGCGCATCCAGCCCGCCATCGCGGCATGAATGACATTGTTGCGCGCCAGTGGCTTGAGTTGTTCGATCAGGAGCGCGATGGCGACGGCGAGGAAGCTCATGACGCCCGATGATATCGAGGGCTGCGCGAAACCCCTGCGTCCTGCGTCGCCTCAGGCGCTGAAGAATCGATAGAGGTTGCGCAGCATCGAAGCGGTGGCTCCCCAGATGAAATAGCGCCGCGACTGGCCCGTGGCGTTTTGGCTGTTCCAGGGCATCGAAAAATACTCCCGGCTCGACCCGGCCACCTCGACCACGTGGCGCCGGTGATTTGCCGGGTCCATCAGAAACGAAAGCGGCACTTCAAATACTTCAGCCACTTCGTTGGGGTCGGGTTGCAGCGCAAAACCCGGGCGAACCAGGGCCACCACAGGTGTCACCACGAAGCCGGTGCTGGTGGTGTATTGCGGCAGGCGGCCCAGCACGTCGACATGGCTCGGCGCGAGACCGATTTCCTCGCGGGCCTCACGCAGCGCCGTTTCGGTGGCGTCGACATCGTCGGGCTCGACCCGGCCCCCGGGAAAACTGATCTGGCCGGGGTGATCGCTCAAGTGCTCGGTGCGCTGCGTCAGGAGGACAGTCAGTGTGTCGCGCAGCACCAAGGGGACCAAGACCGATGCATTCGTCAGCGAGCGCTCGACGATTCGTTTTTCGACGGCGATCTCGGGCAGCCAAGGCGGCGGGGCGGCAAAGCGCGCGCGCACCGCATCGGCAGACAACTGCGCGGCGGCGACCGCCGGCAGATGGCGGTCGACGCCGACAATCGGCATCGCCTCGGGATCGAAGCGGATCAGGTCAGTTTTTCCTTGATTCGCGCCGATTTGCCGGAACGCGAGCGCAGGTAGTACAGCTTGGCGCGACGCACGTCGCCGCGGCGTTTTACCTCGATCGATGCGATCGAAGGGCTGTACAGCTGGAACGTGCGCTCGACGCCTTCGCCGCTGGAAATCTTGCGCACGATGAAGCTCGAATTGAAGCTGCGATTGCGCTTGGCGATGACCACGCCCTCGAACGCCTGGAGGCGCTTGCGCGTTCCTTCGACGACGCTGACACTGACGATGACGGTGTCTCCAGGCGCAAAGGGCGGAATCGTCTTGGCCAGGCGCGCGATTTCTTCGTGCTCGAGGGTCTGGATCAGGTCCATCGGTTTCTCCGTGCGATCTTGCAAAGGCCTTGTTCGGTGGCTCGGTGGCCTGCTCCGGCGGCTCGGGTTCTGGGGGTCCGCCGGCCTTGTAATGCCCGCATAGGATCGAAAAGCCCGCGATTATAGCCAGCGGCCTGACGCACTGGCCAGCGTTGCCAGGTAGGACTCATCGGCCGGGCTCAACTCGCCCGCCGCCCGCGCCGCGGCGATCAGGTCCGGGCGTCGTTGCAGCGTGATCTGTAATGAACGTTCACGGCGCCAGCGTGCGATCTGCGCGTGGTTGCCCGACAGCAGCACCGCTGGCACCGCGCTGTCCTGCGGCTGCGCGGGCAGGACCTCGGGCCGGCTGTAGTGCGGGCAGTCCAGCAGGCCGCGCGAAAAGCTGTCTTGTTGATGGGATCGGCTGTCGCCCAGCACACCTTCCTGCAATCGCGCCACGGCGTCGAGCAGGGCGAGCGCGGGCAACTCGCCGCCGGACACGACAAAGTCGCCCAGGCTCAGTTCAACGTCGACGTGGCGGTCCAGAAAGCGCTGGTCAATGCCTTCATAGCGCCCACACAACAACAGCGCGCCCGCGCCGGCCGCAAACTCATGCACCACGGCCTGATCGATGCGCCGCCCTGTCGGGCTGAAGTGCACCAGGGGTGCCGCGTCGCCACGCGCTTCGCGCACTGCCCGCAGTGCGCGCTCGAGGGGCTCGACCAACAGCACCATGCCCGGCCCACCTCCATAGGGCCTGTCGTCGACACGGCGATGCGGATCGTCGGCGTAATCGCGCAGCTGCCAGAGTTTGACCTCGACCTGGCCTGATTCGAACGCCCGCCGCGTCACGCCTTCAGCAAGGTGCGCAGCGAACAGCTTGGGAAAAAGTGAAATGACGTCGAAGCGCAAAGTTCCCGCCGAATGGTCTGTCACCAGGAGGCCGTCGACATCAGTAGTCGAGTTCCCAATCGACTTTGATGCACCGCTGCGCGAGGCTGACTTCGTCGACATAGGCAGCCACGAAGGGGATCAGGCGTTCCGCGGGTGCTGCCGTCGGCGCCGTGGCGTCGGAGCAATTGGGCGCAACGCGCAGCACGCTTTGCGCTCCGGAGTCGATCAGTCCGATCACCGATCCGAGTTGTTGTCCGTGTCGGTTCACCACGCTCAGACCGATCAAATCGACCCAATAGAACTCATCCGCATTCTCAGTGGGAAAACTCGATCGCGCGACAAACACGCGCGCTCCGCGCAAGGCGTCGGCGCCGCTGCGATCCTCGACCCCTTGGGCCTGCGCCAGCGCGGCGCCGCCATGCGTCTTGGCCGCCGTGATGTGCAGCAGCTGCGGGGTATGCGAGTGCCGCAGCGCGGGCAATGCCGCAGAGGTCTGCACAGGCGGCTTGATGAACCAGCGCCGCGCCGAAAAAATCGCCTGGGGGTCGGCCGCCAGAGGAACAACCTTGAACCAGCCCTTGACGCCCCAAGGCCCGGCTATGCGAGCGACTTCAATCGCATCAGCCGGCCAAGCCGGCTCGTCCACCGCGCCGGATGGGACGGTGCTCATGGGCTCACCCAAGCCTATGTGCGAAGGTGCGCCGATCCAGGCGCCCGGGTCAGGCGCTGGCCTTGGCCTGCGACAGCAGGCGCTCGACCGTCGTTGAAACCCTGGCGCCGTGCCCCGTCCAGTGGGCGACGCGATCGAATGCAACGCGCAGCGGCTGCTCACCGCCCGCAGCCACGGGATTGTAAAAACCGACGCGTTCGATAAATCTGCCATCGCGCCGCGCGCGCGAATCGGCAACGACGATATGGAAAAACGGGCGCTTCTTGGCGCCGCCACGTGCCAGACGGATCACGACCATGATGGTTTCCTAGCTGAGAGTGAAATCGCGGCGGACAGTGTGACACTCACCTGCCACTGCGCAACGCCGCGGATTGCCACGCTATGCGATGCCACGCGACGCCTGGGTGAATACGCCCACGCGAGCGCCTGCGGAAAAACCGTGCATCATACGCTCACGAGGAAACGCAGGGCCCGGACATTGCCCTCAGCCCATGACATCCCCAGGCTCCACATTGATCCGCCCCAGCACCCAAGGCGACGTCGCCGCGCTCACGGCGATCTACCGCTTCCACGTGCTGCAAGGGTCGGGCACGTTCGAAATCGTCGCACCCGATGAAGCCGAAATAGCGCGGCGCCGCGCCGAGGTCACGTCGAAAGGCCTGCCCTGGCTCGTGGCCGAGCGCGGCGGCGTCGTGAAGGGCTACGCCTACGCCACTCATTTCCGTGTGCGCCCTGCCTACCGCTTTTGCGTCGAGGATTCGGTCTACGTCGCAGCCGACGCCGCCGGCCAGGGCCTGGGGCGATACCTGCTGGCCGAGTTGCTCGCGCGCTGCGAAGCCATAGGGGCCCGGCAGATGCTGGCGGTGATCGGCGATTCTGGCAATGTCGCCTCGATCGCCCTGCACCGCTCACTCGGGTTCGAGAGTGCAGGAAAGATTCATGCGGCGGGATGGAAGTTCGACAGATGGCTCGACGTCGTGTTGATGCAACGAGCCCTGGGCATGGGCGCGACGACTCGCCCAGGCACTGCATGAGCGCAAGCCGACGGCGACATGAACAAAGTGCGCCCGACCTACAAATCCAAGACCCTTGCCACCTGGATTGCCCTCACCTGCGGCAGCCTCGGCGTGCACCGCTTCTACTTGTACGGCCTGCGCGACCCCTGGGGCTGGCTGTTTCCCTGGCCCACCTTGCTGGGACTCTATGGCGTACAGCGCGCCAGATTCTTCGGCATGGACGACCCGATCGCGGGCATGCTGATGCCCCTGCTGGGCCTCATGCTGGCGGGCACGATGTTGCACGCTATCGTGATCGGCCTGACGCCGGACGACACCTGGAACCGCCGATTCAATGGGGGAGATCGGACGCATCGAAGCGGCTGGTTTGCCGTCATCGGCGTCGTGCTGGCGCTCGCCTTCGGAGCCACCGCGCTCATGGCAACGCTGGCGTTCAGTGCACAGCGCTTTTTTGAGTATCAGGCCGAAAGGGCAGGCGCATGATCGCGCAACTCGCGCTGCATCATACGAACATGCGTAGGCTCAGCCAATAGAACAATCCAGCAACGAAGGCCGAGGCGGGGATCGTGAATATCCACGCCCAGACGATGTTTCCGGCGACGCCCCAACGCACCGCCGAGGCGCGCCGCACCGCACCGACGCCGACGATCGCCCCGGTGATGGTGTGCGTGGTCGAAACGGGAATGCCCAGGCTCGTGGCCAGAAACAAGGTCATGGCCCCGCCCGTTTCGGCGCAAAAGCCCCCGACCGGCTTGAGCTTGGTGATCTTCTGACCCATCGTCTTCACAATGCGCCAGCCGCCGAACATGGTTCCCAGACCAATGGCGATGTAGCAAGCCCAAATCACCCAGCTTGGCGGCGCTTTCGCACTCGCCGAAACGTGACCCGTGGCGATCAATAACATCCAGACGATGCCGATTGTCTTTTGCGCGTCATTGCCGCCATGGCCGAGGCTGTAAAGGCCCGCCGAGACGAGTTGCAGGCGACGAAACCAGTTGTCGACGTACAGCGGCGAAGTGCGCCTGAACAGCTGTGCCACTGCGACCATCAACAGCGACGCCAGGGCGAAGCCGAGCAGGGGCGAAACCAGAATGAAAACCAGCGTCTTCCAGACGCCCGCCGCAATGAGCGCTCCGGCGCCGGCTTTGACGATTACGGCGCCGACGATTCCGCCGATCAGGGCGTGTGACGAGCTCGACGGAATCCCGTACCACCACGTCACGATGTTCCAGAAGATCGCGCCGACGAGCGCGCCGAACACGACGTGGTGGTCCACCACGTTGGGCAGGACGATGCCCTTGCCGACGGTGGCTGCCACTTTCAACTCGAAGACGAGAATGGCCAAGACGTTGAAGAACGCCGCAAACAAGACTGCCTGTTGCGGCTTGAGCACGCCGGTGGACACCACGGTGGCTATCGAGTTCGCGGCGTCGTGGAAACCGTTCATGAAGTCGAACGCCAGCGCCAGCATCACGAGCATGGCGATGACCCAGAAGCCTGTCGCGACCGAGGCCATGGTCGGGGCGGATCAGGAATTCTCGAGGACCACGCCCTCGATCAGGTTGGCCACGTCTTCGCAGCGGTCCGAGATCGACTCGAGCAATTCATAAATCGTCTTGAGCTTGATCAGCTCGCGCACATCGGTCTCTTCCCGAAACAGTTTGGACATCGCCGCGCGCATCACGCGATCGGCATCGCTTTCCAGCTTGTCGATCTCTTCGCAGGTCTTGATCGCCGCTTCGGCCACCTCGGTGTGCCTGATCTTGGGCAGCAGGCTGACTGCGTGCTGGACTCGTTCGCAGCACTTGGCGCTGATCTCGCCCAGTCGCAACACCTCCTCGGTCAGTGCGCGCACGTCGTACAGGAACATCGTCTCGGTCGCGTCCTGCAGCAGATCGACGATGTCGTCCATTGCATTGATCAGGCTGTGAATCTGCTCGCGGTCGATCGGCGTGATGAAGGTCTTGTGCAGCAAGCGGTTCACTTCGGCGGTGATACGGTCTGCGCCGCGTTCGGCGCTGACCACTTCGTCGGTGTATTTTTCGCGCAGCCCCGGATCCGCGTAGTTATGGATCAGCGCGATGAAGGCGCGCGCGGCATCGACGATGAGCGCACCGTGTTGGTTGAACAACTCGAAGAAATTGCCTTCGCGCGGCAGCAGTTTGCCGAACAGCATAGGTGTCTCCCGGTGCGCCGCTGTGCAATGGTCGGTTCCCTGCGGGCGCCGACTGGTCATTGCTCGGGCCGCCGAGTGTAATCCCGGCACGATGGCCGATAGGCGCGGCCACGCCAGGGCTGGAAACTCGTGAACCTCAGGTGTCCAGCCGGCTCAAGCGCTGACCGACGACGCCCGCCAGCAATGGCGCGAGCGGGCCATGCCCGGGAATGGCCAGGTTGGGCGCGATATCGGCCAAGGGCTGCAGGACGAAGCCTCGCTCATGCATGCGCGGGTGGGGCACGCGCAGGTTCGGCAGGTCGATCGAGCGCTCGGCGTAGAGCAACAGGTCCAGGTCCAGGCTGCGCGGTGCATTGCGGTAAGGCCGTTTACGGCCGTGCTCGAGTTCGATGGCCTGCAGGTGGGACAACAATTCCTGCGGTCCCAGGCGCGTTGTCACGGCCATGACGGCATTGATGTAGTCCGGCCCACCAGCGCCGATGGGCGCACTGCGGTACAAGGGCGAGCGTGCTGAGGGTTGCGTCAGGGGCAAATGCTCGATCTCGGCGAAAGCGCAGCGGATCGCTGCGCCCGCCTCTCCGAGGTTGGCACCCAGGCCGATATAAACCATAGATGCGGCGACCATCGCCTCGGGCTGCGAGCCGGTCGCGGGCCCGCCTGCGCCGGTCTCAGTCGTCGAGCGCGGCATAGACGAGATGGCGAAACAGCGCGCGATAGCGATGGCGCTGCACCGGTGCCTGGATCATCAGGACGGCGAACAACTGTTCGACCGGGTCCACAAAGAACGAGGTGCCGGCGATACCGCCCCAGTAGTACAGTCCTTTCGAGCCCGGCACCGCTGCCAGCCCGGCCTCGCGGCGCACCGCAAAACCCAGTCCGAATCCATGCCCGGCGGGCAATACGTCACCCAGGACCGGCATGTGGCCCAGGTGGTCAGCCGTCATCAGGGCCAAGGTGTGGCGACCCAGAATGCGCGTGCCGCCTTCGACATGGTACAGACCATACAGAAATCGCGCGTAGTCGCTCGCCGTGGAGACGAGTCCTGAGCCGGCGGATTCGAAGGCATGGATGCGCCGCACGTCGAGCAGTTCGATCTTCGCGCCCGTTTGCGGATCGAGTTCAAAGGGCTCGGCAATTCGATGTTGTTCGGACGCGGGCACATGGAACCCGGTATCGACCATGTGCAGCGGCGTGAAGATCTGCTCGCGCAGGAACTGGCTCAAGGGCTGGCCGCTGATCACTTCGATCACGCGGCCCAGCACGTCGGTGGCGTGGCTGTAGGCCCAGGCGGTGCCCGGTTGGGCCATCAAAGGCAGCCTCGCGAGTTGCTCGCAAAACTTGGCATTGGCGATCTCGGGCGCGCCCATGCGCTCCTCGGTATACAACTGCTGCACCGGGCTGCTGCCCAGGAAACCATAGGTCAGGCCCGCGGTGTGGCGCAGCAAATCGTGGATCGTGATCGGTGCACGAGCCGGCTCGTACTCGAGGCGCCCGCCCAACTCCACACCGACTTGCATCTGACTGAACTGCGGCAACCAGGTCGACACCGGTTCATGCAGCAGCAACCGCCCCTGCTCGGCGAGCATCAACACTGCGACCGAAACGACGGGCTTGGTCATCGAATAAATTCGAAAGATCGAATCGCGCGCCATCGGCGTGGGGCTTGCCGGGCTCAATTGACCGCGGCACTCGAAATAGCCGATTCGGCCGCGCCGCGAAATCAGGGCCGCCATGCCCGGCAGCAGGCCGTTCGATATCTCGCGCTCGAACGCCTGGCTCAGGACGTCCAATCGCGCGGCGTTCAGGCCCGCCTCGGCGGGATGCCGGACCTGGGACAGCAACACCTCGTTCATGATTCCACCGGCGCCGGCTCGGGCGAACCC
>JBAQUQ010000216.1:0-4634 GCA_049297615.1 Burkholderiaceae bacterium | reverse complement strand
GCGCACCTGGGCGCGCTGCGACGCGGCGTTGACCGACACTTCATGGACCCCGGCAACGCCGCGCAGTGCGCTCTCGACGCTCGCGGCGCACGCGGCGCAATGCAGGCCGCAGAGTTGCAGCGACGCTTCGCGCAGGCGCTCGCCCTGGCGGTCGTTCAGGCAATGCGTGGAGCGACCGGCGTCGAGCAAGTCGGCAGACGTGGCTGCAAGCGAAGGGGTGGACATCGACCCCAGTCTGCCCGGCCGGGTTTCATGCCGACTTGCTTTGGATCAAGTCAGTGAGCGCGAGCGCACTTGGCGAGCGCGACGTCGATGACCGCAGAAGTTACACATTGCCGGCGGTCTCAAGGCGCTCGAGTGGATTGATCGTTTCAAGAATCTCTACCTCGACCAGGGCCCGAGTGCGGGGCAGTCAATGGGAGAAACCCTGTCCCCACTAACACTGATAGACGGCACTTTTTGAGCCACCTAACGTCCCGCCGAATTGAGATTTGTCAGTTCCAGTGGACCGGATCACCGGATCGGTTCGCGGTGAATCCCGGGCAGCTTGAACGGCCAGGCATCCCGTGGGCAAACCTCAAATGGCGGTGATGACCAGACCACAACAGCGAGTCATCACGGCTCGACCCTGGAGGCAATGCGGAACTCAAACCACTGGAGGTAGTGCATGTTCTTTCTTTCACCCAAGAGCACGTCGAAACGTCGCATGCGAGAAGCGGAGAACGCCCGCAGGAACCGTCTCGAGATCGTCAAGGCGATCTCGATCGGGCAGATCTCGCGCCGCGACCTGGTCCGATGGTCGATCTTCACCGGCTTCGGCGGACTGGCCTTGAAGAACGGCTTGAACCCGTTCGTGCGCAGCGCCTATGCCGCTGTCCCGACCGGTACCCCGCCCAGCCCGCTGTTCGGCGTGCAGCCGTTCACGACCCCCATGCCGCGTTTCGACCTCCTGGCGCGCAATCCGGAACCGGGATTCCTCAATCCCGCGCCGACAGCCGCAGCGAACGTCACCCAGCAGCTCCTGAATCCCGCGCTGGAGGGCGTCGCACCCGGCGACACCGGTCCGATCGAAGGGCGCCCTCCGGGTCCGATCTGGGCGCATCAACGCTTCGCCCAGTTCCCTCCCAAGATCGCCATCGAAGCCACGCAGGAGGGGGCCAAGACCAATACCACCTACAACCCAGGCGTGGCCTCCCAGCACAATTCAGGGATCAACCCGGCGACGCCGATTCCGCTCAAGTTCCATCCGGGCCTGCCCACGCAGGACTTGAACTCGGTATGGACCTTCAACGGAACCATACCGCCCAAGCTGGCGATCGGCCGCTACGGCGAAGCGCTGCTGTTTCGCCATCACAACCGCCTGCCGTTCAGCATCGCCGACAACAACGGCTTCGGGCGCCATACCATCAGTACTCACGAGCACAACGGCCACCACGGTGCGGAGAACGACGGTTTCACCGGCGCGTTCTTCTACCCCGGCCAGTTCTACGACTACCACTGGCCGATCGTTCTGGCGGGGCACTTCACCATCAACACCACCGCCACGGATGCAAGGGCGGGGAGTCCGCGCGACGACGGCGGCATCACCAAAGTTCCGGGCGACTGGCGCGAAACCATGAGCACGCACTGGTTCCACGACCATATGTTCGAGCACACGGCCGAGAACGTGTACAAGGGCAATGCCGCGATGTTCAACATCTACAGCTCGCTCGACCGCGGCGCCGAGGACATCAATGACGGCGTGAATCTGCGCTTGCCCAGTGGGCGAGCCAGCGTGACCGGCAAGTCGTGGGCCAATCTCGAATACGACGTCAACCTGATGATCGCGGACAAGGCCTGGGACAGCGACGGACAACTGTTCTTCGACATCTTCGACCGCGACGGTTTTCTCGGTGACGCGGTGACGGTGAACCTGATTTACAAGCCTTACTTCGAGGTCGAGCGGCGCAAATACCGTTTCCGCATCCTCAATGCATCGGTCGGGCGCTTCTACAAGATCATGCTTTCCGACGCGTCGCCGATGATCCAGATCGCCAACGACGGCAACTTGCTGCCCGCGCCGGTGGTGCTGACCCAGCTCGACGAAATCGGCATCGCCGAGCGCTACGACATCGTCATCGACTTCTCGCGCTACAGCATCGGGCAGAGGGTTTCGATGGTGAACCTGGCCGCGCACAACGACGGCAGGAAGCCGGAGGATTTCCTTTCGCTTTCGGAGGCGCTCTCCGGCAACTCGTCCGACCCGGGTGTCGGCAAGTTCCTGGAATTCCGCGTCGTGCGCGATCCGGCGCAGCCCGACATCAGCCAGGTGCCCTCGGTGATGATCCCCAACCCGATCCTGACCAACATCCCGGTGTCGCGCACGCGCGAGTTCGAATTCAAGCGTGGTGCCAATCAGCCGCTTCCACTGGACGATGGTTCGGCAAGCGAAGGCGAATGGGGCATCAGGACGAATGGCGGGGACACCCTCGCCGCTGCGTTCAGCCGGGTCACGTCCCAGCCTTCGTTCGGCAAACGCGAGGTCTGGACGCTCAAGAACGGCGGCGGCGGCTGGGATCACCCGATCCACATCCACTTCGAAGAAGGCTAGATCCTGTCGCGCGACGGCAGCGCCTCCAAGGTGCCTGCCTGGGAGCGCGGCCGCAAGGACGTCTATCGCCTGCGCCCGGGCGGAGAATTGAAGATCACGATGCAGTTCCGGGACTGGGGCGGGATGTTCATGCAGCACTGCCACAACACCACGCACGAAGACCACGCCATGCTGATGCGCTGGGAGATCAACGACGGCGGCGCCCCGTTCCTGAGGCCGCTGCCGACTCCGATCCCCACGCCCCAGGGCGTGATATTCAAGAACCCGGTCGTTTTACCGGGAGCCTGAGCCATGCGAGCCACGGCACCGCTTCGTCAGTGCCGTGGCCACACCAGTCGAATCGAGAAGGAGCAAGACATGAAGATACGTGCAGTGTTGTTCAGTCCGGCCACGCTGGCTTTACTGGCAGGGCTTGCGGCCGCGGTGGTCTGGCCGGGGAGTGCGTCGGCCCAGGTCGCCGGCACCTGGAATACGGCCATGGTACCGATCCTTGGCACCGTGAAGGGCGTGCCCGAGAACGTCGTGTTCCTGGGCCAAGCGCAGGTCGACAGCAAGCTCGCGCCCGACCCCGACTTCAACCGGCCCACCCTCGTCCTGACCATCGATCTCAGTGGCTTGTACGGAGTGGGCTTATCGACGAAGAACAAGTATGTCATCGCGGGTCCGGAAAGAACGCAGCGCGGCGTCGCCGCCGCGCATCTGGTCGAGTTCACGTTCCCGTTCGCCGAGAGCGGGAGCACGGACCTGGGCTCGGCACAGTCGGGGGTCGCGTCCTTTGCACTGGGCTTCGACGTGACGACCGGGGCAGTGACGAGCGCATCGGGTCGCGTCAACAGTGCTGCCTTGCCGCGCTGACGGCTGATGGCGCCGGCCGGCGGCTCGTGTGCCGCCTGCCGGTTCCGGCCGAAATCTCCAGGGAAGGGGTGAGAGCTTGAGTCACATTCGAGAAAGAAGTGCGGCAGCTTTCACTGCCGCGGCGTGGCTCTGCGCCGCCGTGCTGCTGCATGTGCCGTTCGAACCCGTGCGTGCTCACGAGGCAGCGCCCGGCGCAGGCCAGACCGAGTCCGCCGCGGCGCTGACTGTCCCGAAAGCGCGCAGCCGCTGGGGGGCGAACTATTTTCCCAACGTCACGCTCACGACGCATGAGGGCAAGACGGTTCGCCTCTACGACGATCTGCTCAAGGGCAAGTCGGTGGCGCTGACCGTCATGTACACCTCCTGCGTCGACGCCTGTCCGCTCGAGACCGCGAATCTGGTCCAGCTGCAGCGGCTCCTGGGCGATCGCGTCGGAAAGGACATTTTTTTCTACTCGGTCAGCATCGATCCCGAGCACGACACGCCCGAGGCGTTGAAGGCGTATGCAGAGAAATTCGGCGTCGGGCCAGGATGGCTCTTCCTCACCGGCAAAACGCAGGACATCAGCCTCGTCGTCAAGAAGCTCGGCTTGACCCGCTCGGCTGACTTGAGCGCGCGTGACGGCCACAGTCCTTTCCTCGTTGTCGGCAACGAACCCACGGGCCAATGGACGAAGAACTCCGCCGTCGACAATCCGCGTTTTCTTGCCGCGCGGATGGGCACTTTCTTCGGTTGGCGAGACACTCAGCCGACCACCAGCTATGCCGACGCAGGCCCGATCGTGTTCGAGAAGGGGCAGTACCTCTTCCAACGCCAGTGCAGTCTTTGCCACACGCTCGGGCTGGGTGACCAGGGCAAGGGGCCGGATCTGCTGGACATCACCGCAAGGCGGGAACGCGCCTGGCTCATGCGATACATCCTGGCTCCCGACCAGATGCTGGCCTCGGGCGACCCGATCGCCACCGCCCTGTTCAACAAGTACGGCACGGTGCGGATGCCCAACCTGAGTCTGGCCTCCAATGATGTGGCCGACGTGCTCGCCTACCTGGAAGCGCAGAGCGGCAGCCCCGCGCGCGCCAAGGCGGGCAAGGCTTCTGCGTCCGCTCGATAGCAGGGCATCGGGGCTTGTGCCGCAAGGCGCGCGACGCGCTTGCCGCGCGCAGGCGCGCCCGTTCGCGCGACCTCAGCC
>JBAQUQ010000215.1:0-3404 GCA_049297615.1 Burkholderiaceae bacterium | reverse complement strand
CGCCGCCTGCGCCTCCATGTCGCGCTTGTCGACCCACAGCGTGTGCAGAGTGCCGTGCGCGTCGAACGCCACCGATTCGAAGCGGTGCGTGATGAGCTGGCGATCCTGATGCACCGTGAACGGCGCGGAAAAGCTCCTGGCGCCGTCCTCGGAACGCAGCATCCGGATCTGCCCGGTGAAGGGCCGTTCGAGCGGCTCCGTGTAGGTGATGACGGCCGCGCCGCGCGCACCGAAAACGAGCTTGGGTCGGTTCTCGCCGTCGGCGGCGATCTTGTCGGTGCCGGTGTCGAGCAGGTTTCGCGGTGCCCAACTGCGGCCTTCGTCGGCGCTGCTCTGCACGAACAGGCGCTGCTTGTCGTCGAGTGCGACGATCCAAAGCTCCCCCGCGGGTGAGAACACAGCGCTCATCGCCAGCGGCGGCGGCCGGCGTTTGGCGCCGGCGTGCTGCTGGGCCGCGGCGGGCAGCACCGAGGCGAGCAACAGGATGCAGGTCCAGGGTCTGAAGTTCATCGCAACTCCCGGTTCACAGGTCGTACTTCACGCCGGCGAACCAGGTTCGCTGCGGGTACGGATTCGGGTTCACAAAGTACTTGAAATCGCCCAGATTGTTCACGCCGAGCGACGCACTCCACCGATTGTCGATGCGGTACAGCAGCTTGGCATCGAACACGCTGTAGTGGCTGACTGCGCCGTACACATCCGGGTTCGGGTCGTTGTATTGCCCCGTCACCGTGTTGAAAAGCTGATTGTGCTGGCGCCCGCTGAAACGGTAGCTCAGGCTGTAGCTCAGCGCGTCGGATGCACGGTACAGCGCCACCAGGGTCGCGCGCCAGTCCGGAATGCGCGGCTGGGCGGTGCCCTCCAGCCCGGGGTTGCGCGCATCGCGCAGGATCTTCGAGTCGGCATAGGTGAGGCTGCCGTTCAGGTCCAGGCCGCGCAGACCCGCATCGCTCACCTGGCCCGCGATCTCGATGCCCATGGTGCGCACCTTGTCGACGTTCTGGATGCTGCTGATGTTGGGCGTCACGGTGACGTCGGTCTGCGAGATCAGCGCATCGCGCTTGTCCTCATGGAACAGCGACAACCGGGCCGACGAATCGGCGAGCTTGCGCTGCGCCACCCACTCCATCGAAACCACCTGCTCGGGCTTCAGGTTCGGGTCGTTGAATCGGACGCCACCCGGCCCGTTGAAGGTCTGGAACATCTCGGCCACAGTCGGGTAGCGCACGCCTTTGCCCAACGATGCGCGCAATTCGATCTCGGGCGTGGTCTGCCATGCGAGGTGCAGCTTGGGCGAGAAGTTCGAATGGCTGCGGTCGGCGTAGACCAGGTTCAGCGGGTTGGGGGCGACGTTCGCGGCGCTGTAGTTGCTGCCGTCGAAAGCCTTCCAGCGCTCCTGCCGGCCGCCGGCGACGAGCGTCCAGTCGGTCGCGAATTTCCACGCGTCCTGCAGGTACACGGCCTGCGCGCGCGTCTTGCCGTACGAGTTGGTGTTCAACGCGCCGGAGTCACCGGTCAGCCAGTCGGGCACCGGGCTGAGCGCGGGTCCGTACGTCACCGACGCGAGTTCGTAGCGATCGTGGTGCACGCCGAAACCGAGCGTATGTTCGCTCAGCGCCTTGCCCTGGCTGCGCCAGGTACCGCGAACGTCCAGGCTGTGCCAGCCGGTGCCGCTGGCGTCGGTGACCTGGCCTCCCGGGCGCACCGGCCCGAGGCCCGAATCGAACCCGCTGGTCGGCGTGGCCGTGCGCGAGACGTCCTTTTGCTGGTCGTACGCGCTCGCGATCACCTCCCAGTCCCAGACGCCGCCGGTGTTCGACTTCATCGCCAGGCCGTGCATCCAGTGTTCGCTGTTGCTGCGGCTCGGCGCGGCGGTCGAGACGGTGTAGTCGACGCCGTCGATGCGCACGAACTTGAGCGGGTCGGCGAACGCCGCGCCGGCGTTGTAGACCGTGTTGCCCGAAGCGTCACGCAGATAGCTGTCCACCGTGCCGTCCGAATCGTTGCGCCAGATGCCCAGCGTATAGCTCGCCTGCCACTGCGGCGCGACGCGCAGCGCGACCTTGAACTTGGCCATGTCCTGCACCGTATGGTCGAATCCCGTCGAGCTGACGATGATGCGCGGACGGCCTGCGGTGTCGATGTCGCGGTACACCCTGGAGCCGCTCACGTCGGTGAAGGTTCCGGGGGCGGCGGGCGCTCCGGCCTTGGGAGTCGTATTGCCGAAGGTCTGCGGATGGCCCTGGTTGTCGAGGTGGTCCAGCGCGACCCGGTACGACCAGTCGCCCACGGCGTTGCCCAGCGACGCGCTCGTGTGCCAGCCGTTGAAGCGCTCGTCGGTGCCGTAGAGCTTGAAGCGCTGCGTGAAAGCGTCGAGCTTCAAGTGCGCCTCGAACCTGTCGGGCGAGCGCGTCGCCATGTTCACCACGCCGCCGGCCGAATTGCCCGGGTACAGCGCCGAGAACGGGCCGTAGATCACGTCGATGCGCTCGATCTCCTCGGGCGACACCATGCCCCAGCGCGGTGCCGTGCTGAAGCTGTTGTTCAGGAAGTTCGACAGCAGCAGGCCGTCGGCATAGACGATGGTCTGCGCGCTCGCGATCGAGCTGTTCACGCGCATCACGAGCACGCCGTTGCGGTCGCCGATGTAGCGCTCGCGCACGTGCATGCTCGGCAGGTATTGCAGGATGCCCGCCGTGGTGGGCGTGTTCACCGTCTCGGCGACCTGCTGCGCCGTGACGGATTCGGTGGTGGAGGGCAGCGGCGCTTGGGTGACGGTTTTCTGCCCATTCACGACGACCGGGTCGAGGGCTTGAACGTCGCCGGCGGATTGCGCGGCAGCGACGCCGCAGGCGCAGGCGCAGGCGGCGCCGAGTGCGCTGCGTGTCGCGCGATGCGAAAGGTGCGAAAGGTTCTTCATGGTGATGGCTCCGCGTCGGCAAGGACAGGCCGCGTGCGCGGCACCTGACCTCGATCGAGGAATCGACGGCCCGCACGCCCCTGCCGCGGTCGGCCAGCGGCCCCACCGGCGACACGAGCAATGCGGATGGACAGGCACTGCCGGCGGCGTTGCGCACTGGGCTCGAAAAGCGACCCCGCGCCCGGCGTGGGGCCGGATCAGCCCGAGCGCTCGTATCGCGGCCGGACCAAGGCCTGCCACGACCCCTTGCGGGACTTTGCGCGCCGGCTCAGAGCGGGATCGGGGGCCCGCGAGGACGGTGCGCCGACCACGCCGTCACGGCCGGCGGCGGCGCATCGGCAGCGGCGTACAGCCGATCTGCACCCGCATGTGCAATTCGCGCCAATGCCGACTGCGCGAGCGCGATCGTCCACGCCGTCGCCGCAATGCCGCACATCGGGCAATGGTTCAGGTGCTCGTGTTCGACTCCGGGGCTGTGCTGGCC
>JBAQUQ010000214.1:0-44937 GCA_049297615.1 Burkholderiaceae bacterium | reverse complement strand
GCTGTTGCCCCGCGAGCGTGGGCCGGAGAACGTGCCCCAGGCCACCTGCCCCTGCTCCACACCCGCCCACAGCGCAAGGTGAAGGTCAGCAACGGCGCGAAGGCAGTCCTTCACAGAGCATCGGCGTTTCGTGGGTGGCGGGTCGCGCGAAGCGCGGTGGAGCGGCTGACATGAAACCTTTCGTTCACGTCGCCAGCCCGGCGCGAGTCGTGTTCGGAGCGGGTTCGCTGGCTCAGCTCGGCGACGAGATCGAACGGCTCGGCGCCGAACGCGCGCTCGTGCTGGCCACGCCCGAACAAGCCGATTCGGCGCATCGTGTGGCCGCGATGCTGGGCCGGCGCGCCGCGGGCGTCTTCGCCAAGGCAGTGATGCACGTGCCCATCGAATCGGCGCGCGAAGCGCGTGAGGTGGCGCGCAAGCTCGGTGCCGATTGCGCCGTGGCGATCGGTGGCGGCTCCACCACAGGCCTGGGCAAGGCGATCGCGCTCGATTCGGGCCTGCCCATCGTCGCGATCCCGACCACCTACGCCGGCAGCGAGATGACGACGATCTACGGCCTCACCGAAGACGGCGTGAAGAAGACGGGGCGCGACGCGCGCGTGCTGCCCAGGACGGTGATCTACGACCCCGAACTCACCGTCAGTTTGCCCCTGGCGCTGACAGTGACGAGTGGCATGAACGCCATCGCGCACGCCGCCGAAGGCCTTTACGCGCACGACGGCAACCCCATCCTGTCGCTGATCGCGCAGGAGGGCATTCGCGCCATCGCGGCGGCGCTGCCGGTGCTGAGCGTCGACTCCCGCGATATCGACGCGCGCAGCAGCGCGCTGTACGGCGCCTGGTTATGCGGCCATGTGCTGGGCGCGGTGGCGATGGGCTTGCACCACAAGCTGTGCCACACCCTGGGCGGAAGTTTCAACCTCTCTCACGCCGAGGTGCACTGCGTGATCCTGCCGCACGCGCTGGCGTACAACGCCGCGTCGGCAGAGACGGCCATGCAGCGCATCGCGCAAGCGCTCGGCGCCCAAAGTGCCGCAGCCGGCGCATTCGACCTGGCGCGCCGCCACGGTGCGCCCACATCGCTGAAAGACATCGGCATGAGCGCGCAGGGCCTGGACCATGCCGCCGAGCTTGCGGTGCAGAATGAATACCCGAACCCGCGCCCGCTGGAACGCGCCGCGATTCGAGAGCTCTTGCAACACGCCTTTGACGGCACCCGGCCTGATTGAAGAGCCCATCGTCGGCGCGCTTCGGGCGCTGAACAATTACGAGCCACCCACGCCTGCACCCATGATCGACAAGATCCTTGCCTCACCGGCCGCTGCGCTGGCTGACGTTCCCGACGGCGCCACCGTCATGATCGGCGGATTCGGCACCGCCGGGCTGCCCAATGAGTTGACCGATGCGCTGCTCGAGCAGGGCGCACGCGAGCTGACGATCGTCAACAACAACGCCGGCAATGGCGACACCGGATTGGCCGCCTTGCTGGCGGCGGGCCGGGTGCGCAAGATCATCTGCAGCTTTCCGCGCCAGACCGATTCACACCATTTCGACCGGCTTTATCGCTCCGGCAGGATCGAGCTGGAATTGGTGCCGCAAGGCAATTTGGCCGAGCGCATCCGCGCCGCTGGGGCGGGCATCGGCGGCTTTTTCACGCCCACCGGCTACGGCACCGAACTGGCACGAAATAAGGAAACGCGCGAAATCGATGGCCGCATGTATGTGCTGGAAAGCCCCATTCGAGGCGACTTCGCGCTCATCAAGGCCGAGCGTGGCGACCGTTGGGGCAACCTCACCTACCGCATGACGGCGCGCAACTTCGGCCCGGTGATGGCGATGGCCGCGCGCATCACGGTGGCCACGGTGCATGACATCGTGGAACTCGGCGGCCTCGATCCCGAGGCGGTGGTCACGCCGGGCATCTTTGTGCAGCGCGTTGTCAAAGTCGAACGCGCGCCCACCAGTGGCGGCGGCTTCAAAGCCGCGGCTTGAGGAGACGGGTGTGACGACCATGAAGAAATGGACACGCGAGCAGATGGCGCAGCGCGTCGCGCGCGACATCCCGGACGGGGCCGTGGTGAATCTGGGCATCGGCCTGCCCACGCTCGTGGCGAACCATTTGCCCGCGAACCGCGAAATCATGATGCACAGCGAGAACGGCGTCATAGGCATGGGCCCTGCGCCTCCCGAAGCGCTGGCAGACTACGACCTCATCAATGCCGGCAAACAGCCCGTCACTTTGCTGCCCGGCGGCAGCTTTTTCCACCACGCCGACAGTTTTGCGATGATGCGCGGCGGGCATCTCGACGTGTGCGTGCTCGGCGCGTTTCAGGTTTCTGCCGGCGGCGACCTCGCCAACTGGCACACCGGCGTCGCCGACGCGATTCCGGCAGTGGGCGGCGCGATGGACTTGGCGATCGGCGCGAAGAAGACTTTCGTGATGATGGAACACAGCACGAAAAGCGGTGCGAGCAAGATGGTTCCCGAATGTACTTATCCGCTCACTGGCATGGCCTGTGTGAGCCGCGTCTATACCGACTTGGCGGTGCTCGACATCACGCAGGCGGGCGTAAAGGTGATCGAAATCGTCGAAGGCCTGGCGTTCGAAGCCTTGCAGGCCGCCACCGCGGTGCCATTGATTCGCTGAGGCGGCGGCCACGGTGGCCCGCGCACTGCGGCGCCCCGCAGTGCGCTTCGCTCAAGCCGGCACGGTCGGCAGCCCTGCCAGTGCCATCGCCAACTCGGCCTCGTCGTACTCCTGGTCGACCAGTTTTCCGGCGGCATAGGCGCTGTACGCCGACATGTCGAAGTGGCCGTGGCCGCAGAGATTGAACAAGATCACCTGGGAACGTCCTTCGCGTTTGCAGCGCAGCGCTTCGTCGATCGCACCGCGCACCGCGTGATTCGCTTCGGGCGCGGGCACGATGCCCTCGGCACGCGCGAATGTGACACCGGCCTCGAAACACGCCACCTGGTGGTAGGCCTTGGCCTCAATGAGGTCGAGTTGGGCCAGGTGCGATACCAGGGGAGCCATGCCGTGATAACGCAGGCCGCCGGCGTGGAAGCCCGGGGGCGTGAAGGTCGAACCCAAGGTGTACATCTTCGCCAGCGGCGTCAGGTGACCCGTGTCGCCGAAGTCGTAAGCGTACTTGCCGCGCGTCAGCGAAGGGCAGGCGGCAGGCTCGACGGCGACGATGCGGCGCTTCTTGCCGCCGCGAAGTTGCTGGCCGATGAAGGGGAAGGCAATGCCGGCGAAGTTGGAACCGCCCCCCGTGCAGCCGACGATCACGTCGGGGTCATCGCCCGCCATCTCCAGTTGCAGCATTGCCTCCTGGCCGATGATGGTCTGGTGCATCAGCACATGGTTCAATACCGAGCCGAGCGAGTACTTGGTGTCGTCGTGGGTTGCGGCCACTTCCACCGCCTCGGAAATCGCAATGCCCAGCGAGCCCGGATGCTTCGGGTCCTTGGCGAGGATAGCGCGGCCGGAGTTTGTCTCATTCGACGGTGAGGCAATGCAGCGCGCCCCATAGGTTTCCATCAAGGCGCGGCGGTAGGGTTTCTGGTCATACGAGACGCGCACCTGGAACACGGTGACGTCGATGCCGAACAGCGCGCCGGCAAATGCGAGTGCCGAACCCCATTGGCCGGCTCCGGTTTCAGTGCTGAGTTTCTTGATGCCGGCCTGGGCGTTGTACCAGGCCTGGGGCACGGCGGTATTGGGCTTGTGCGAGCCCGCCGGCGACACGCCTTCGTACTTGTAATAGATCTTCGCCGGCGTTTGCAAGGCCTTCTCGAGGCGATGCGCGCGCACCAGGGGCGAGGGCCGCCACAGGCGGAACACTTCGCGCACCGGCTCGGGAATCGGCACCTCGCGCTCGCTGCTGACCTCTTGCATGATCAGCTCCATCGGGAACAACGGCGCCAGGTCGTCAGGGCCCACAGGCTGCAGCGTTCCCGGGTGCAGCACGGGCGGTGCCGGCACGGGCAGGTCGGCGGCGATGTTGTACCAATGTTTCGGGAGTTTGCTCTCGTCGAGCAGGAATTTGGTCTGCGTGCTCATGATGGGATCCCCTTCAAGTCGAGGCCGGGCAAATTCGCCCAAGGATGGGCATCGTAGATCGCCGGCCTGGGTTGGCGAAATGCTCGCTTGCCCGGGGGCAGCCACGCGCTGATCAGATCAGGCAGCGAACACTTCGAGCGCACGGTCCATGCCGCCGTCCATGATTGAGATCAAGGCTTGCTCGCGCACCGGCGGTTTGGGGTGGTAGGCAATGCTCAGGCCAGCCACGCGCATCATCGGCAGGTCGTTCGCGCCGTCGCCAACGGCGATGGCCTGCTCGGTGCCCACACCCATCAGCTCGCACACCTCGAGCACGACGCGGCGCTTCTCCGCGCCATCGCAAATGTCGCCCCAGGGCCGGTCAACGAGCTTGCCAGTCAACTTGCCCTCTTCTATGCCGAGCATGTTGGCGCGAGCGAAATCCAGGCCCAGGCGATGGCGCACCCGTTCGCTGAAGAAAGTGAACCCGCCTGAGATCAATAGAGTCTTCAGGCCTGCGCCTTGGCAAGCTTGCACGAAACGTTCAACGCCGGGGTTGAGCCTGAGTTTTTGTTCATAGACCCGGTGCAGCGCTGACTCGGGGACGCCGCGCAGCAGGGCGACACGCTGGCGCAGGCTTTCCTTGTAGTCGCTGATTTCACCGCGCATGGTGGCTTCGGTGATGGCTGCGACCTGCGCTTTGCGACCCACTTCCTGAGCGATTTCGTCGACGCATTCGAGGTTGATCAGCGTTGAATCCATGTCGAAAGCCACCAGACGGAAATCGGCAAGCTTCAGCGGCGGCGTGAAGCCGCGAATCCACAGGCCTGGCGAAATTTCGACCGACATGGCGCTGCCTGCCGGCTCAGGCCGCCACCAGTGTGGGCGCGCCGAGCGAGCGCAGCACCTCCCGAATCGCCCGGGCTCGGTCCATGGGCAAGGGCGTGTCGCGTTCGATGCGCAGTTTGTTGTTGCCGGCGAGCTTGATGTGACGATTCTTCTGCACGAGCTCGATGATACGCAGGGCGTCGACTGGCGCATTGGGCAGGAAGCTGATCACCATCAACTTCGCCGCTGCGTCGATCTTGCTCACGCCATAGGGTTTGGCCAGGACGCGCAGGCGGTGCACGTCGAACAGTGTCTGGCCTTGCGGGGGCAACTTGCCGAAGCGGTCGGTGATTTCCTCTAACAGGGCGTCGATATGCGCGGCGCTCGATACCGTCGCCAGCCGCTTGTAAAGGTTCAACCTCGTGTGCACGTCGCCGCAATAGTCGTCGGGCAGCAGGGCAGGGGCGTGCAAGTTGACCTCGGTGGTGGCCCACAGGGGAGACAAGAGATCGGGCTCGCGGCCTGCCTTGAGAGAGCGAACGGCTTGGGCGAGCATGTCGTTGTAGAGCTGGAAGCCGACTTCCATCATGTTGCCGCTTTGGTTTTCGCCCAGCACTTCGCCTGCGCCGCGAATCTCCAAGTCGTGCATCGCGAGGTAAAAGCCCGAGCCCAGTTCCTCCATTGCCTGGATCGCCTCCAGACGCTGCGCCGCCCCGCGCGCCAGGGCCTGCACGTCGGGCACCAGCAGGTAGGCATAGGCTTGGTGGTGGGACCTCCCGACGCGGCCGCGCAACTGGTGCAGTTGCGCCAGGCCGAATTTGTCGGCACGGCTGATGACGATGGTGTTGGCGCTGGGAACGTCGATACCGGTTTCGATGATCGTCGAGCACAGCAGCAGGTTGTGGCGCTGCGCGACGAAATCGCGCATCACGCGTTCGAGTTCCCGCTCGGGCATTTGCCCGTGCGCGATGGCGATGCGCGCCTCGGGCAGAAGTTCGGCGAGCTTGTCCCGGCGCGCAGAAATCGTTTCGACCTCGTTGTGCAGAAAGTAGATCTGGCCGCCGCGTTTGAGCTCGCGCATCACGGCTTCGCGGATGACACTGCTGCCCTCATTGCGCACGAAGGTCTTGATCGCCAGGCGCCGCTGCGGTGCCGTGGCGATCACGGACAGATCGCGAAGCCCTTCGAGCGCCATTCCCAGGGTTCGCGGAATCGGTGTGGCGGTGAGTGTGAGCACGTCGACGTCGGCGCGCATCGCCTTGATCGCCTCTTTGTGGCGTACGCCGAAGCGGTGCTCTTCGTCGATCACGAGCAGGCCCAGGCGTTTGAAATGGATGTCCTGGCTCAGCAATTTGTGTGTGCCCACGACGATGTCGATCGTGCCGTCGGTCATGCCTTGGAGCGCGACCTTGATTTCCTTGCTGGAACGAAAGCGCGACAGCTCGACCACTTTGACGGGCCATTGGCCGAAGCGGTCGGATATGTTCTGGAAATGCTGTTCAGCGAGCAGGGTGGTCGGGGCGAGGATTGCGACTTGTTTGCCGCCCGTCACGGCGATGAAGGCCGCGCGCAGCGCGACTTCGGTCTTGCCGAAACCGACGTCGCCGCAGACGAGCCGGTCCATGGGTCGCGGCGACACCATGTCCTGAATCACGGCGTGGATGGCCGCGGCCTGATCGGCGGTTTCTTCGAAGGCGAAACTTGCTGCGAAAGCTTCGTAGTCATGCGCCGTGAAACGAAATGCGTGACCTTCGCGCGCCGCGCGCCGGGCGTACAGATTCAGCAGTTCGGCCGCGGTGTCGCGTACCTGTTGCGCGCACCTGCGCTTGGCCTTTTCCCACTGGCCTGAACCGAGGCGGTGCAATGGCGCCTCTTCGGCGCTGACTCCGGTGTAGCGCGCGATGAGGTGCAACTGCGCGACGGGAACGTACAGAACCGCCTGGTCGGCGTACTCGAGGTGCAAGAACTCGCTGAACTGCGCGTCGTCGCCCAAGATAATGTTCTTAAGTCCGACGTAGCGGCCGATGCCGTGATTGACGTGCACCACGGGGTCGCCGACCTTGAGTTCCGACAGGTCCTTGATCAGCGCGTTGACGTCGCTGACCTGTTCCTGCTTGCGCCTGCGCCGCGCCGCTGGACGGTTTGCAAACAGTTCGGTTTCGGTGACGAATTCGATCGCCGTGCCCGCTGCCAAGCCCGATTCGGGTTCGGTCCAGAAAAAGCCCTCGGCCAAGGGTGCAACGGCGATGGCAAAGCGGTCGGAGCTCGCCAGGAATTCAGCGAGCGATGCCACGCTGGGCGGCTCGATGCGGTTGTCGCGGAGCAATTCCAGCAGCGTTTCGCGCCGCCCGATGCTCTCGCCGACGATCAAAACGCGATGGCGTGTGTCGCTCAAGTGCACTTGCAACTTTTTCAGCGGTTCAGGGGCGCCGCGCTCGACGCTCAGATCGGGCAAAGGGCGCGCCCAGGCAGCACCGGGTGGGCCGATTTCGCCGCCGGGCTCAGCCAGAGCTGCATCCGTACCCGTGCCTTGCGTTGCACCGCGAAGGGCAAGCGTGGCGAAGGTGCTGGTGAGCGCGAACCAGGCCTCAGGTCTGAGGAACAAGTCTTCAGGCGGAAGCACAGGGCGCTCGCTATCGGCCTGGAAGAAGTGATGACGTTCGCGCGTATCGACCCAAAAGCGGTTCAATGCCGCGCCGATCTCGCCGTGCAGGACGAGGGCGGTCGACGGGGCGAGATAGTCGAAGAAGGTGGCCGTGGTCGGGAAGAACAGCGGCAGGTAGTACTCGATCCCGGCGCTTGCGATTCCGATACCGATGTCTTTGTAGATTCGGGCCTTGCTCGGGTCGCCGTCCAGACGTTCGCGCCAGCGCGAACGAAAGGCGACGCGTGCATGGTCATCCATCGGAAATTCGCGTCCGGGCAGCAAGCGGACTTCGGGAACCGGGTACAAACTGCGCTGCGTGTCGGGGTCGAAGGTGCGAATCGACTCGATCTCCTCGCCGAACAAGTCGACCCGATACGGCACGGCCGAACCCATCGGGAACAGATCGATCAGGCCTCCACGCACGGCGTATTCGCCCGGCGAGACGACTTGGCTCACATGCGTATAGCCAGCCAGCGTGAGCTGGGTCTTGAGCGCTGCTTCGTCGAGGCGTTGCTTTTGTTTGAAGTTGAAGGTGTAAGCTGCCATGAAACTCGGCGGAGCGAGGCGCACCAAGGCGGTGGAGGCCGGCAACAGCACGACGTCGACATCGCCCTGACGAATTCGCCACAGCGTGGCCAGGCGCTCCGAAACCAGGTCCTGATGCGGCGAGAAGTTGTCGTAGGGCAAGGTTTCCCAGTCGGGAAACACGGCCACGCGCAACTCGGGCGCGAAGAAGGGCAGTTCGGCTTCGAGGCGCTGCGTGTCGGCGGGCTCGGCACAAACGATCACCGACATTCCCATCTCGGCCTTGCGCAGTTCCGCGAAACGCGCGAGCAGCAGCGCGTCTGCCGATCCACAGGGGCGAGCCAGGGTGAAACGCTTACCCGGCGTTAGGCGCGGTATTTGCATGCTGACGGGTGATGCAAGGCGACACGGGAACCGAGAAGAGAGCGCGCTACAGACGACGCGCCAAAAGGCAAGCGGTAAAAACGAAGCCGCCCCGCAGGCCAGCTTCCCCCGGGGCGAATCAGTGGTGAATTATAGAATTCATGCCTCGATGCCACTGGCCCAAGTTTCTGTCGACCTCGTCGGCGGTGTCACTACCGCGGCTTCGCACCTGTTTGCCTTGGTGCCTTGTGCAGGTGTTGGCAAACGTGCGGCGAACGCCACACCCAAGCAGTACACGATGCTGGGCGGGCGCAGCGTCGTCGGGCATACCTTGCACGCGCTGTCGCAGGTACCGCGACTGACAGCGACCCTTGTCGTGCTCAGTGCACAGGACGATTTTTTTGAAACTCATTGCCCGGGCTTCGAGGGCTGGGTGGCGCGGTGCGGCGGGTCGACGCGTGCCGCCAGCGTCGGCCGCGGACTGGAAGAACTGGCCCGGCGCGGCGCCCGCGATCACGACTGGGTGCTCGTACACGATGCGGCGCGTTGCTTGTTGCGGCCGCAATGGGTGGAGCGTCTGATCGACGCTTGCCTGCCAGATGCCGTGGGCGGGCTGCTGGCCATGCCGGTGGCCGATACGCTCAAACAGGAGGTGGGCGGCCGCGTCGCCGCAACCATCGCGCGCGGTGACAAGTGGGCGGCTCAAACGCCGCAGATGTTTCGCTTAGGCTTGCTGCGTGACGCGCTGGCGCGTGCCGGCGAGGGCGTGACCGACGAAGCGAGCGCCGTCGAATCAGCAGGCTTCGCGCCCCGACTGGTTCGCGGGTCTGTGCAGAACATCAAGGTCACCTGGCCCGAAGACATGGAGCTTGCCAGTCGACTGCTCGGTGGCGAACTCGAAGCGCGTTCAAGACTCGACGTCGTTCCAAAGACAAGCCTATGACTCTTCCGAATTTGCGCATCGGTCAGGGCTGGGATAGCCATGTTCTGGTCGAGCACAGGCCCTTGGTGCTCGGCGGCGTCATCGTCCCGCATACACACGGACTGCTTGGTCACTCCGATGCCGACGCCTTGTGCCATGCAATCACCGACGCGCTGTTCGGCGCCGCGGCGCTGGGCGACATTGGCGGACATTTTCCCGACACTGACACGCAATTCGACGGGGCCGACTCGCTGGCGCTGTTGGCCGAGGCGGCGCGCCGCGTGCGCGCACACGGCTGGCAAATCGGCAACGTCGACAGCACCGTGATTGCCCAGGCGCCGCGCCTGGCACCGCACATTCCGGCGATGCGGCAACGCCTGGCGCAGGCACTGCTGGTAGATGTCGCTCAGGTCAACGTGAAGGCCAAGACGGCCGAGGGCCTGGGACCCGTGGGTCACGGCGAGGCCATCGAAGCCAGTGCAGTATGTCTGTTGATACGAGCCTGACTGCGCCCCCAGGACTCGCCACGGCCAGCGACGACGCTCTTATCCCGCGTGCTTCAAGCGCATCACGACGAGCAGGCCGCCGTCGTCGGCATTGCTGATCTCGAAGCTGCCGCCCATACGCTGGATCGCCTTGTCGACGATTGCCAAACCCAGGCCGGCGCCGGTGGCTGCCGTGCGCGCCGCGTCACCGCGAAAGAACGGCGTTGCCAACTGGCCGAGTTTGGCCGGGTCAACGCCTGTGCCGAAGTCGCGCACGCTGAGGACCACCCACGGCCCGGCGCGCGCAACACTGACCAGCACGCGGGCGATGCCTGTGTTGGCATTGCGGCCATAGCGGCGGGCGTTCTCGAAAAGGTTTTGCAAGACGCGGCCGAGTTCAGTGTCGTCGGCCATGACCCCGATGTCCTGCGGCACGCGCGAACCGATTTGAATTTGGGTCGGGTCCCGGAACGCCGCCATTTCTCGATCGACAAGGCTGCTCAAATGCACCGGCACCAGGCGAACTTCACCCGGACGCGCGTAGTCCATGAATTTGTCGATGATGGCGTCGAGCTGGTCGATGTCCAGCGCCATATTGCGCTTCGCTTCTTCGTCGTGCACGCTCATCTCGGTCTCCAGGCGAAGCCGAGCGAGCGGCGTGCGAAGGTCGTGCGAAATGCCGGCAAGCATCACGGCACGGTCCGCCTCCACCTTGGCAAGCTCGCGCGCCATGCGGTTGAAGCCCATATTGACTTGGCGAATCTCGCTGGTCAGCATGGTTTCGTCCAGGCGCGAATCGAATTCGCCCTCGCGGATTCGACTCGCGGCAAACGACAGGTCGCGCAAGGGCTGGTTGATCAGCCGCGCAATCGCCGCTGAGCCCAGTATCGTGGCCAGCAAGGCGATACCCACCCACACCGACAGCGTGCTCGCGGCGATCGGTGCGACGCTGGATTTGTCGGCCTGCAGCCAGTACGGATCCGATTCGATCGAAAACCCCACCCACAGGCCGGGCGCGCCATTCACCGAGCTGGCCACCAAGGTGCCCGGCCCGAGCTGCGAGCGCAGACCCTGGCCGATGGCGATGGTGAATCGGTCGACCTCGTACGGCACCCACTGGTCCTTGGGTTCGCGCGGCGCGAGCCTCACCGACTTCTGATTCGACATGCTCTTGACGACGGCGATTCGATTGATGCCGTCGCTGGCGCGCAGCGCGGCGCGTGCCAGGTTGACCAGGCTGGCAATTTGCTGCGCGGCCTGCACGGCGCGCGGTTCGAACTCGAGCGCACGAAACGTCTGCACCCAGGCGAACACGCCCCCTGCAAGCAACAGCGCCAGCAGAAAGAAGGTGCGCCAGAACAGGCTGAGTGCGACGAGCTTCTTCGTCATGAACTGGATGGCACCTTGTGCGGCCGCCGTGGCGAGCATGGATCTTGCGCTAGGACTTCACCCGTGCGCCTTGCCTGCGATTTGTCCGACTTCGTTCGGGCGGCGATGAGCCAGGGTAATCCGACCCCTCAGGACGCGCCGTCCGGAACGAACACGTAGCCTACACCCCACACCGTTTGGATGTAGCGGGGCTGGGTTGGATCGGGTTCGATCATCTTTCGCAGGCGCGATATCTGAACGTCGAGACTGCGGTCGAATGGTTCGAACTCTCGGCCACGCGCAAGTTGCGCGAGTTTGTCGCGCGACAAGGGCTGTCGCGGATGGCGAACCAGAGCCTTGAGCATCGAGAACTCGCCGGTCGTCAGGGCGATTTGTTCGCCGTCCTTGGACAGGCGCCGCAGCGTGAGATCGAAGTCGAAAGGCCCGAAGGTGACGTTCTGGGCGTCCTTGGCGGGTGCGCCGGGGGCCTCGAGTGTCGGGCGGCGCCGCAACACGGCGTGGATTCGGGCCAGCAGTTCGCGCGGATTGAAGGGTTTGGGCAAGTAATCGTCGGCGCCGACTTCGAGGCCGACGATGCGGTCCACGTCTTCGACCTTCGCTGTCAGCATGATGATGGGCGTCAGGTCGTTGGCAGCGCGCAAACGCCGGCAAATCGACAGCCCGTCCTCGCCGGGTAGCATCAAATCCAGCACGATCAAATTCACCGTCTCGCGCGTGAGGACGCGATTCAGGGCTTTTGAGTCTTCGGCGAGCAGGACTTCGAAACCTTCCTGCGTCAGGTAGCGACGCAGCAAGTCGCGAATGCGTGCGTCGTCATCGACGACGACGATACGGTCCGCGCGAGGGGTGGGCGATGTGGACATCAACAAGCTCCGAATATGTAACAGCCCCGATTCTGCGCAGTTTTGCAAAGCGTTTAGAGCTGCCTTGACGCGCTGTTACAAGTCTTGCCGTGATGTAAGTCACCCCTCGTGTTGGGCCCGTCGGCGCTCGAACTGCATGGCCGGGTTGGGGCCGGATTTGCGCGGGTCGAGTGCGTCGACCTGGCCCCTGTTATTGCGCGGTCCAGCCGCCGTCGACGGCCCAAGCCACCCCATTGACGTTGTCGGCAGCGGATGAACACAGGAAGACCGCAAGCTCGCCCAATTGCTCGGGCGTGGTGAATTGCAGCGAAGGCTGTTTCTCAGCGAGCAAGCGACGTTTGGCCTCGGCGACCTCGACGGAGTCTTTCGCCGCACGCGCTTCAACCTGTTTTTGCACCAAGGGTGTGAGCACCCAGCCCGGGCAAATCGCGTTCACGGTCACACCGCTTGTGGCCGCTTCGAGAGCAACCGCCTTGGTGAAGCCGACGATGCCATGCTTGGCCGCAACATAGGCAGATTTCTGCGCCGACGCCACCAGGCCATGCGTCGATGCGATATTGATGACTCGCCCCCAGCGCCGCGCTTTCATGGCCGGCAGCGCCAGGCGCGTCGTGTGGAACGAAGACGACAGATTGATCGCGATGATGGCGTCCCAGCGCTCAATGGGGAAATCTTCCACGCTCGCCACATGTTGAATGCCGGCGTTGTTGACGAGGACGTCGACTGCGCCGAACTCTCGCACCGCGTGGGCGAGCAGGGCCTCGATCTGCACCGGCTGGCTCATGTCGGCGCCGTGGTAGGCGTGGCGCACACCGAATTCGCCGATCGCTCGCTTGGCTGCGGCGGTGTCGCCAAAACCATTGAGCACGATGTTTGCGCCTTGCGCAGCGAGTCGGCAGGCAATTCCCAGACCGATACCGCTGGTCGATCCCGTCACGAGCGCGGTCTTTCCTTGGAGCATTCGAGTCCTCGACAGTGGGTTGGCTTAGCATCGATTATCCGGGACAGGCCCAACAGCAACAGAAAGCGAAGCATCATGGTCGAACCGCGCTTGCACCACGTTCAATGCCTCGACACGCGCGGCTTGCACCGTATGGCTTATTGGGAATGGGGCGACGCGGCGAACCCGAACGTGCTGGTGTGCGTGCACGGCTTGAGCCGGCAGGGTCGCGACTTCGACACGCTCGCGCGCTCGCTATGTCATCACTACCGTGTGATCTGCCCCGATGTGGTGGGGCGCGGCGAATCGGATTGGCTGGACGACCCCATGGGCTACCAGGTCGCAGCCTATGTGGCCGACATGGTGACTTTGCTCGCACGAATCAATGCTGCGAGCGTGCACTGGGTGGGGACATCGATGGGCGGCTTGATCGGCATCGGGCTGGCAGCGCTCGCGAACTCGCCGGTGCGCCGTTTGGTGTTGAACGATGTCGGCCCGATGATCCAGGCGGCGGCGTTGCAGCGCATCGGGTCCTATCTGGGACTGCCGATGCGCTGGGACAGCGTCGAAGCGGCTGCTGCTTACATGCTGAGCATCTCCAGAGGATTCGGCCCGCACACCGAACAGCAATGGCTCGAGCTGACGCGCCCCATGCTGCGCGCTGACGGGGCGGGCTTCAAGCCGCACTACGACCCGAACATCGCCCTGCCATTTCGCGCCGTCACGCCCGAGGTTGCAGCGGCCAGCGAGGCCTCGCTGTGGCGCTCTTACGAAGCCATCGCCTGCCCCACTCTGCTGCTGCGCGGCGCCGATTCGGACCTGCTCAGCCGCGACACTGCGCAGGCGATGACGCAGCGCGGGCCCAGGGCGGCATTGCGCGAGTTCGAAGGTGTGGGTCACGCGCCGATGCTCGTGGTCGACGATCAACTCGGCGCCGTCCGGAACTTCCTGCTGTCACCATGAAGACCGGCGTGCCGGCGCGCGTGCAGGCGCGTGTAAAGGAACAGCGCGAGCCGGTCGCGACCATCGTCCGGCTCAGCGAGTCAGGTCACGACGCAGTTGAAGATAGCCAAGTCGTCGAGCGGGCTCGGGCCTTTGCCGAACCGTTGCTGCGCGGCCATGTTCTCGAGAGCGGAGAGCCCACGCTGGCGCACGCCGACGCTGCAGCCGATATCCTGCACGGCATCGGCGCATCCACGGCGCTGCGTGCGACCGTCTATCTGAGCTATGCCGCCGACTACCTGAAGCAGCCGGAAGAAGCGATAGGCCGAGCCTTCGGCGACACCTTCGGTAGCTTGGTCGCGCATACACGAAAACTGGTGCAGATCCTGCGCTCGGCGCGCGACGCCAGGGTCGACGCCGAGCAGCGCGTGGTGCAGGCCGAGCGCGTTCGCAAAATGCTGCTGGCGTTTTCTCGCGATTTGCGCGTCGTGTTGCTGCGCCTGGCCTCTCGCTTGCAGACGCTGCGTTACTTTGCGGCCACCAAACAGCCGTGTCCTCGGCCGCTGGCTGACGAATCACTGCAAGTGTTCGCGCCGCTTGCCAATCGCTTGGGAATCTGGCAATTCAAATGGGAAATCGAGGACCTGTCTTTTCGATTTCTCGATTCGGATGCATATCGCTCCCTGTCGCGCTTGTTGGAGGAGAAACGTATCGAACGCGAACTAGGCATCGAGGTCTTTCGACGAGAGATGAGCGCCGACCTCGCCCGCCACGCGATTCGCGCCGAGGTGACGGGGCGGCCCAAGCACATCTACAGCATCTGGAAGAAAATGCAAGGCAAGGGCCTGGCGTTCGACGAAGTGTTCGATATACGTGCCGTGCGCGTGATCGTTGCCAGCGTCGCCGAGTGCTACGCCGCGCTGGCTCGGGTGCAGGAGCACTACCCTAGCGTTGCCGGCTCTTTCGACGATTACATCGCCAAGCCGAAGGCGAATGGCTATCAGTCGCTGCACACCGTCGTACGCGAGCGTCAGGGACGTCCCGTCGAAATCCAGATTCGAACGCGCGAGATGCACGAGCGAGCCGAGCATGGCGCTGCGGCACACTGGGCCTACAAGGAGGCCGCGGCGAGGGGCTATTCCGGCGTCAGCACCGACGCGGAATTTACGGCCAAGGTCGCGCAGGCGCGCAAGGCGGTGTTGCGTCAATTGCTGGCCTGGGAGCGCGATTTCATCGAAATCGGCGGCAGCGCCGAATTGGACGACCGCATCTATGTGTTCACGCCAGCGGCCAATGTGATCGAATTGCCCTCGGGTGCCACACCGATCGATTTCGCTTACGCTGTGCATTCCGAATTGGGCCACCGCTGCCGCGGCGCAAAGCTCGACGGCGCGATGGTGCCGCTCAACACTGCGTTGCTCAGCGGCCAGACAGTGGAGATCGTCGCTGCCAAGGAAGGTGGCCCCTCTCTGGACTGGCTGAACAGCGAACTGCGGTACCTGAGGTCGCCACGCGCAAGGGCCAAGGTTCGTGCCTGGTTCAATTCCGTGGCGCAGCGCGAGACCGTCGCGCGCGGACGGGAACTGGTCGCCAAGCTCCTCCAGCGCGAAGGCAAGGCCTCGACCAAACTCGACGATTTGGCGACACGCTTGGGCTTTCGAAACGCCGACGCTTTGTTCGAACGGGTCGGCAAGGACGAGTTTTCGATCCGCAACATCGAAACGCTGCTGCGGCCCGCCGAGGCGCCCGCGACGCACGACGACACGCTGGCGTTGAAGCGACCACAAGCCGACGGTCGAGCTTCCAAAGGCGGGGTGCTCGTGGCCGGCGTGGAATCTTTGCTGACGAGTCTGGCGCGCTGCTGCCGCCCGGCGCCTCCCGACGCGATCGGCGGCTACGTTACACGAGGCAAGGGAGTCGCAGTCCACCGCACGAGCTGCGTCAACTTCCAGCACTTGTCGGCACGCACGCCGCAGCGCACGATCGCGGTGGCTTGGAGCGCCGCGGGCGTGGGCGCAGGGGAGGCAGGGAAGATGTATCCGATCGACGTGATGGTCGAAGCTGCGGACCGTCACGGCTTACTGCGCGACGTCTCGGAAATCTTCGCCAAGGAGAAAATGAACGTGGTCGGCGTTCACAGCGACACTGACAAAGGCGGCGAAACCACTTGGATGGCGTTCACGATCGAGGTCTCGAATGCGGCGCGACTGGCTTCGGTGCTCGCCCAGGTCGGCAGGGTGGATGGTGTGCTCGTTGCACGCCGCAAGTGAGTCGGTATGCTGCTGGGTGCCACTGCTACAATTCATAGCTTTCGACAGGCGCGTAGCTCAGCTGGTTAGAGCACCACCTTGACATGGTGGGGGTCGTTGGTTCGAGTCCAATCGCGCCTACCACGCGCTCGCGCTGTGGGACGGACTTGTCAAAGTCAAGAGCGATTTTGCGAGGCGGGTAAACCCCTCGCGAAGCACAACTCCACCCTCCTAGAATCTTTTGGCTCTGCCCTTGGCCGCACAGGAGGTTGTTGCATGGTTCAGTCTCGCCGCAGCGCGAAGTCGGCAGCCGGTAGCGGTTCAGCCGATGACTCGCCCGATGCGGGATTGCGGGTTCTCAAGAAGTACCCGAATCGCCGCCTGTACGACACGCAGACCAGCAGTTACATCACGCTGGCCGACGTGAAGCGAATGGTCTTGGGCCTTGAACCCTTCATCGTGCGCGACGCGAGGACAGCGCAGGACCTGACCCGCAGCATCCTGCTCCAGATCATCCTCGAGGAAGAAACGGGTGGTATGCCGATTTTCTCTACCCAGATGCTGTCGCAGATCATTCGTTTTTACGGTCACACGATGCAGGCAATGATGGGTTCATATCTCGAGAAGAACCTGCAGACATTCACTGACATTCAGAGTCGGCTCGCCGAGCAGACCCAGGGTGTGTACCACCCCGCGACCTTGAGCCCGGAGCTGTGGGCAAAATTCCTCAGCAACCAGGCGCCGGGTGTGCAAGGCCTCATGGGCAACTACCTCGAACAGTCGCGCTTGATGTTCCTGCAGATGCAGGAGCAAATGGGTAAGCAAGCCGAGTCAATGTTTCCCGGGTTCTCGGGCATCGTCCCGCCTGCGCGCTGAAAATGTACGAATGAGTCAAAACGCGATCCTGGCAGCAAGTCCTCTCGCCCCGAAAATCGGCTTCGTTTCGCTCGGTTGCCCGAAGGCACTGACTGACTCCGAACTCATCCTCACCCAGTTGTGCGCCGAAGGGTATCGGACCTCGAAGAGCTATACCGACGCTGACCTTGTCATCGTCAATACCTGTGGCTTTATCGACGAGGCGGTACAGGAAAGTCTTGATGCAATCGGCGACGCCCTTGCGACCAACGGCAGGGTTATCGTGACTGGCTGCCTTGGCGCACAGGCCGGGGAGGGCGGAACCGGCCTCGTGCGCCAAATGCACCCGCGTGTTCTCGAAGTGACCGGTCCGCATGCGACGCAAGCGGTGATGGATGCAGTGCATCGCCATGTGCCCAAACCGCACGATCCATTTGTGGACCTTGTGCCGCCACAGGGCATCAAACTCACACCGAAACACTACGCCTATCTAAAGATCAGCGAAGGCTGCAACCATCGTTGCACCTTCTGCATCATCCCCAGCATGCGCGGCGACTTGATCTCCAGGCCGATCGGTGACGTTCTGGCAGAGGCCAAACGCCTGTTTGACTCCGGCGTCAAAGAGCTGCTCGTCATCAGCCAGGATACGAGCGCCTACGGTGTTGACCTGAAGTACCGAACTGGATTCTGGGACGGCAAACCCGTCAAGGCCCGCCTGTATGAGCTGTGCGAGAACTTGGCCGAATTGGCAGTCTTGCATTCTGCGTGGGTTCGCTTGCACTACGTTTATCCCTATCCACACGTCGATGAGATCCTGCCGCTGATGGCGCAAGGGGCGATCTTGCCGTACCTGGACGTGCCGTTCCAGCATTCACATCCCGACGTGCTGCGCCGAATGAAGCGGCCTGCCAGCGGCCAGAGGAATCTCGAGCGCTTGCAACGTTGGCGGGAGGTTTGCCCGCAAATTGTCGTTAGAAGCACCTTCATCGCTGGTTTTCCGGGAGAAACGGAGGCCGAGTTCGAGCACCTTCTCGATTTCGTGCGCGAGGCTCGCATCGATCGCGCAGGTTGCTTCGCCTACTCGGCAGTTCAGGGAGCGCATGCGAATGAACTGCCGGGCATGTTGGCTGCCGCCGCGCGCGAAGAGCGCCGGGCACGCTTCATGGCCGTCGCCGAAGAGGTGTCGACGGCCAAGCTGCGCGAGCGCGTCGGTTCGACGATGCAGGTTATGGTGGACTTCGCACCGGCCTTGGGCCGAAAAGGAGGCCAGGGCAGAACTTACGGCGATGCTCCGGAGATCGACGGAATCGTAAAACTGTTGCCGCCGGAGAAGGTCTCGACAGCCCTCAAGGCCGGTACTTTCTGTCGAGCGCGGATCGTCGCTGCGCAAGGTCACGATTTGATCGGCATGCCGGTCTGACACTGAGCTGCGCGGTGGTGTCCTCGGCCCGTCACTACGAGAACGCAAGCGAAAGGACATCATGACCGAGCCCCGGCGCCTGAGCACCGCGCTGATTCACCATCCCTACCAGCCGCCGCAAGGATTTGCCGCGCCCCAGGCTGCTGTCCACAAGGCGTCGACAGTCCTGTTCCGCGACGTCGCGACGCTTCGCCAGCGCAACTGGAAAGACAAAACGGGCTACACCTATGGCCTTCACGGCACACCCACCACATTCACGTTGGAGGAACGGATTGCCACCTTGGAAGGGGGTTTACAGACGCTACTGCTGCCCAGTGGCCTGGCCGCGATCGCTCTTGTTGACATGGCGCTGCTGCGCTCGGGCGATGAAGTCCTCATTCCTGATAATGCATACGGGCCAGGTAAGGAATTCGCCCGCAATGAGCTCGCCAGCTGGGGAATCTCGAACCGACTCTACGACCCCGCCGATCCCCAGCGCCTCGCGGAGATGATTTCTCCGGCCACGCGCCTGGTGTGGCTTGAGGCGCCCGGGTCGGTGACGATGGAGTTTCCAGACTTGGCAGGATTGATCGCTGCGGCCAAATCGCGTGGAATCGTCTGTGCGATCGACAACACCTGGGGCGCGGGTGTCGCTTTCAACGCCTTCGTGATCGCCGACGGGACCCGGACTGCCATCGGCGCCGATGTCGTGATGCAGGCGTTGACGAAATACCCTTCGGGTGGCGGTGATGTCACGATGGGTTCGGTCACAACGCGCGACCCAGCGCTGCACGGCAGGCTCAAGGCCACACACATGCGAATGGGCTGGGGCATCGGCGCGAATGACGCCGAACTCCTGTTGCGCTCGTTGCCTTCGCTGGACTTACGCTACGCGATGCAGGACGCAAGCGCACGGCACATTGCGCAGTGGCTCCGCAGCCGGCCGGAAATCGCGCAGGTTCTCCATCCGGCGCTTGCGGGTTCACCAGGCCACGAGCATTGGAGGGGCATCTCGAGCCGCGCCGCCGGCTTGTTTTCCGTGGTTTTCCACGACCGCCACGCAAATGAACAGGTCGACGCGTTTGTCGAGGGCTTGAAGCTCTTTAAGTTGGGCTATTCGTGGGCCGGCCCTATCAGCCTGGTCGTTCCCTACAGTTTGGCGGGCCTCAGAAACGCGCCGAAATGGACTGGAGCACTGGTGCGTTTCTCAATCGGCTTAGAAGCGCCTGACGATTTAATGGCGGACCTCGAAGCTTCCCTGGAGCGAGTTTTCGCGAGCAACGACAGTTAAAATGCTGTCGCCATAAGTTGTGTTATATCAACATCTTATGAATAAAAGTTCAAGTTAAGTATGAATATGTGGGAGGCCCTTGCGCGGCCTCTTGTGCCGCTAGCTTTGGGATTCATTCAAAGCCGCGCAAGTCGGCGAACAAACGACCTGGTTCTTGCCGAGCAATTTCCTCGACTTCAGCAAGGAACGGGCACGGTGTTTTCCGCACAGAAAGCATGACATCGTCGCTGCGCCGAACGAGCTTGCAGCTGCGAAAGGGGATCCCGGTGTCTTGGTTCGATAACGCAAACCCCCATCCACTATCGCCGTCTTGATCTCACTTTTAGCCATAGAGCCGACCTCGTTACTTGTTCCAGGCGCTCCCTGTGGTCAGCCCGCATTGCAGTGAGCGCGTCGATCAACAATCGAAGACGTCGCTGAAGTCGGATTACACCGGGAAGGGAGTCTCGTGTCGTGAGATCGTATTGTCGGCGAAGTCGGATCGTGGAGCAGGCATTGGAGGCTTTTGGCCTTTCAGCATTTAGTTAACATAATATACATTGTGGTCTATGCCATCGCGGGCAACCCACTTGCGCTTACTCCATCGCTCGCCATTGCGACGCCCAACCGACCAGGAGATCGGCTGTAACTCCGGAGCCGGGAGCTTCGATCAGCGCGGCTAAGACAAAGGCGGTGAGTCGTCGTCGGGGCGCAACCTATTCTTCGACCCGTGGAAGGTGCTCCTCTGGGTCCATATCTACCGGCCCTTCTTCAGCAACGATCGGGCCCGACGACCGGTCCAGCGGACGCCAAATCCTGCTCCTGAGCCGATTCAGTGCGCTCGATTGTTGAAGCGCAGCGAGCACGCCCTCTGGGTTCAACAAGAGCGCGAACGGATTCCCGATGAGGTTTTGTTGCTCCATGGCTGCCTTTCAGTTCGACGAGGGACGACGCCGTTGACTGTAGGCTTGCACCCGAGCCCACAGGAGTCGGCGTGCAGCTATTGGTTCGGTAAGAGTTTCCCCGACAGAACAACGTGAAGAAGCACACAGTAAGGCGTAAGCGTCACCCGACTGTTTCGTGGACTCGTCTCGGTGCATCGTCGAACTCGCAGGTGCAACTAGACGCCCTCAACCTCAAGGCGGCCCCTGCGGCGGAGTACCGGTGCGCGTAAAGAGTCGTTCGAAGTTTCGGCTCGTCGATTCGGCAACACTGTCCAGCGACAGCTGCTTAAGCTCGGCGAGTTTCTGCGCCACGTGCACGACGTAGGAGGGATTGTTCACCTTGCCTCGGTACGGCATGGGCGCGAGGTAAGGGCTGTCCGTCTCGATAAGACATCGATCCAGCGGAACGAAGCGCGCGACTTCTCGGACCTGCGTTGCATTCTTGAAAGTCAAAATTCCAGAGAAGGAAATATAGAAACCCAGGTCCAGCGCACCGCGTGCGACGGCCAGTCCTTCCGTAAAGCAGTGAAACACGCCCGTCGCGCGTCGACCTCCCTCCTGGCCCAGGACATCCAGGGTGTCGCTCGCGGCATTGCGCGTGTGAACGACCAAGGGCAAGCCGCAATGCAGTGCCGCGCGAATGTGGGTTCGAAAACGCTCGCGCTGCCATTCCATGTCGGAGTGGCTACGACTGCCGAGTCGAAAATAGTCCAAGCCGGTCTCGCCGATCGCGACAACGCGCGGCTTTGCCGCCAGTTCGAGCAGCTCTTGGAACAGTGGTTCGCGGACACCTTCGCTGTCCGGATGGACGCCGACGCTGCACCAGAAATCGTCGTAGGACATTGCGAGCCGGTGGACGACTTCGAACTCCTCCATCGTGGTGCAAATGCACAAGGCACGGTCGACCCGAGATTGCTGCATCGCAGCCCGGATTTCAGCAATGTTGCCGCGCAGCTCGGGAAAGCTGAGGTGGCAGTGCGAATCGACAAACATGGAAACTGCCTCCGGCCGCGCCGAAATCGGCAGATCAGATCGTCTGAGTTGGCTTGGCGGAAGAGATCGACGTACCGAGGATCTCTTCGATCTTGACCCTGAGGACGCGGGTCTTTTCGTCCGTCGGAAATCGAACTCCTACGCCTTGCGTGCGACCACCGGAAGCGTTGGCCGGAGTCACCCAGCCGACTTTGCCGGCTACAGGGTATCGCTGTGGGTCATCCGGAAGTGAAAGCAGGAGGTAAATGTCTTCACCCAACCGGTACTCACGAGTCGTTGGAACGAACAAGCCACCGTCTGAAAAAAGCGGCATATAGGCGGCATAGAGGGCCGCCTTTTCGCGAAAGACGAGTTGAATCACGCTCGGACGCGCCCCGGCGGACACCGCGGGCAATCCTGGTGAGACCGTGCTACGACCGGTGTTGTCGCTCATGCGCTGGAGTGTAGCGAACCGCGACTGTTCGAATCGCGCTCTGGCGCACGCTCGGGCGGGTTTCGATCCTGGCCCGGTGCATGCAGTGCACGATGCGCTTGTTGGATCAAGCTTTCCAGCTTCAGCGAGGCCTGCCATGGATGCTGCGCCTGCATCGCCTGCCGACGCAAATCGGCTGCCCACGCAGTGAGGGCTGCTACATCTTTCGCGACCGCGAGCGACTGTCGGGGGAAGTAGCGAGGTGTCGCCCCGACCGCGACGCACAGCGCATCATGGCAAATCTTCTGCAGGGTCTCGACCACGCGGGTCAGCGGCCAATCGCCGAATGATTCCACACTACCCTGCCCGACCCGACGTGGAAGACCCAGCCACGAGTTCGCGTCGATGCCCAAGCGCATCAACTCCAAAACCGCGATCGGACGCCCACCCATTGCGGCAAGCAGGACCTGGGGCTGGCCCACTCCCTTTTCAGCCAGCCAGGCCGACGCCAGCTCTTGCGAAGGCAAGGCAATGCGTATGCCCAGGCATCGACTGCGCACCGTGGGCAGCAGAGCGTCAGGCGCGCTGCTGCTCAGGATGAATCGGGTCTCACCGGCAGGCTCTTCGAGGGTCTTGAGCAGCGCGTTGGCGGCGACGGCGTTCATTCGTTCCGTCGGGTGGATGACCACGGTCTTGCCCCGCCTGCGCGCACTCGTCGATTGTGCGAACGAGATAACGGCCCGTACTGCGTCGACCCGAATCTCCTTGCTGGGCTTTGCCTTCGCAGTGCCTCCTGGCGTGCCGCCCTCTCCTACCGACTCCGCGTCGGGCCAGCCAAGCGATTCGCGCATCGAATCGGGTACCACGAGCATGAAGTCGGGGTGCGTGCGGACCAAGAAGAGATGACAGCTCGCACAGGTCCCGCAAAAAGGCTCCAGCATTGCCGAAGTGCGACGCGCTTCGCAGAGGTAGGCCTGAGCCAGTGCGACGGCCAACTCGAATTGGCCATTGCCGTCCGGCCCATGGAGCAATACGGCATGCGCCGCACGCAAGGCCAGTGCTTCGCGCAGCGGCGCTGCCAGCCAAGGTAGCGACGAATTGTCAGCCTGGCCTACCACTGCTTGGCCTCCAGGGCCGAAACAATCTCGCGAGCCACCGTGTGAATATCCTGTTCGGCGTCGATGCGGACGCAACGTGTTGGGTGGGCCTCGACCCGGGCTCGGTAGCCGGCGCGAACCCGTGCAAAAAATGCGTCATCCAACTGCTCCAGGCGATCGGCATAACGCGCAACGCTGCGGCGCCGCGCGGCAACGGTCGGCGCCAGGTCGAACCAAAATGTCAGATCCGGCTGCACGCCTTCCTGTACCCATGTTTCGAGCTGGCCGAGGACCTCGAGACTGAAGCCGCGGCCTGACCCTTGATAGGCAAATGTGGCGTCGGTGAATCGATCGCACAGCACCGTGCAACCGCGCGCCAGCGCCGGCAGAATCACCTCGCGCAGATGGTCGCGCCGCGCAGCGAACACCAATAGCGCTTCGGTGAGCGCGTCCATGGGTCGGACCAAGAAAAGCGCGCGCAATTGCTCTGCCAGAGGTGTACCACCGGGTTCTCTGGTGCACAGGACTTCGGCGCCCATTTGACGACATCGCAGTGCCAGAGCCTCGACTTGGGTCGACTTGCCAGCCCCGTCGATGCCTTCGAATGTGATGAATCGGCCTTTCATGCTCGTCTACTTGCGCCTTTGGTACTTGTCCACTGCACGATTGTGTTCTGACAGCGTCTCGCTGAAATGGCTGGAGCCGTCGCCACGGGCGACAAAGTAGAGCGCCTTTGTCCGATCGGGCAGCACTGCGGCAAGCAAGGATCGATTGCCCGGCATTGAAATCGGAGTCGGCGGCAGTCCCACGCGGGTGTAGGTGTTGTACGGTGTGTCGGCGAGCAAGTCGCGCTTGCGTAGGTTGCCATCGAATCGGTCGCCCAGCCCATAGATCACTGTGGGATCAGTCTGCAGCGGCATGCCAAGGCGCAATCGATTGACAAATACGCCGGCAACCAAGCCGCGCTCAGCGGCGGCGCCGGTCTCTTTCTCGACGATCGAAGCCAGTGTCAATGCCTCGTCCGCGCTGCGCAGGGGGCTGTCGGGTGCCCTTTCGCTCCAGGCGGCTTGGAGCCGCTTCTGCATGGCTCGGTAAGCCTGCTCGAGTACCACGAAATCCTTGCTTCCGCGAAAGTAGGCATAGGTATCGGGGAAGAAGCGGCCCTCCGGCGCGACGCCCGGCGCGCCCAGGCGAACCATGATGTCCGCATCGCTCAACACGGCAGTTGTCGGTTTCAGCGAATCGGCCATCGCCAGCTCGGCTCGAAACTGCTGAAAAGTCCAGCCTTCCAATAACCTGACGGAGGCCAATGTTTGTTCGCCGCGAACCAGGACAGACAACAGAACGATAGGGGTGAATGTTCGGTCGATTTCGTAGCTGCCGGCTCGAATTTTGCGCTCCTGCCCGGACCAACGGAACCACTGCGACAGCAAGAAGGGGGACGTTTCAACACCGCCCTTGAACAGGGCTTGAGCGATTTCACGCGCACTCGCTCCCGGCGCGACGGCGACTTGAACTTTCTCAGCGGCGAGCTGCAGGGGATGGTGCAGCCACCACGCTGCATACCCTGATGCACCCGAAATCGGGAGCATCAGTAGCAGCCCAATGCGCCAAAGCTTCATGAGTGCGCCCCAAGGCGCCCGCGGCGGCGCTCGATAAACCAGTTCGCGGCAACCCTCATCGGGCGCAATGATAATCGTCGCATGGATACGGCAGTGACTCTGAACGGCGTGGCACGACTCGGATACCTCGGATGCATTCGCGTAACAGGCGCCGATGCGAGCGCATTCCTGCAATCCCAGTTGACCAGCAACTTTTTGACCTTGGCCAATCACGCGGCGCAATTGGCCGGATTTTGCTCGGCAAAAGGGCGCTTGCAGGCCAGCTTCATCGCGGTCAAACGAGACGAAACAGACATTCTCTTGATTGGCGCAGCTGACCTGCTGAGCGCGACGCTGAAGCGGTTATCGATGTTCGTGCTGCGCTTGAAATGCCGTTTGAGCGACGCGTCAGCAGACTTGCCCGTGTACGGCTTGGCTGGGACGAGTGCCGACGAACTGCTGCTGAATGGCTCAGTTTGGGTGTGTCGCGATTCTGCCGACGGTATGGCATTACGCCTTCCTGATGCGGCTGGTCATCGGTTCGGACTATGGCTGCCCCAACTTCACATCGCTGTGCCTGCCCACAATGCACCGGAACTCACCCAGGACGAATGGCGATGGCTTCTGCTGTCTTGCGGAATTCCCCTTATTGAAGCGAAAACCGTGGACCTGTTCGTGCCGCAAATGGTCAATTTCGAGTTGCTGGGCGGGGTCGATTTCAAGAAGGGCTGCTATCCGGGCCAAGAGGTCGTCGCTCGCAGCCAATACCGAGGGACTCTGAAGCGCCGCATGTTCTTGTTCGACTGCGACGTGCAAGCGAGCGCGGGGCAAGAAGTATTCAGCAGCGCGGACCCGAGCCAACCTGCTGGCGTTGTCGCCAATGCCGCACCCCACCCTGGGCGATCCGGATGCACGGCGCTTGTCGAGGTAAAGTTGGCCGAACTGGAGCATGGCACGCTGCATCTCGGGCAACCCGACGGACCACCTCTTGTGCGCCGCGAACTGCCTTACGAGGTTGGGGCTGAGTCTCGCGAGGTGGACTGAGGTCGGCATGGCCGTTGCAGTCGAGTTGCCAGAATTCGAGCCCGATAGGCCGCCGAGGGCGGGAACAGTTCACGCAGCAATCTCGCTTTGAACCACACCGGATCGTTGATGCGCAAGTCGGTCAACTAGTATCTAGTGCAAGTGTTCTCGTGGCGTGGTCAATGTTGTGGTCGACTGCCTTGTCGGGAGTCGGCGAGGTGAATCCTGCATGTGTCTGGTTGCCCTGGCCCTGGATAAGAGCCGCAGGTTCCCACTGGTCGTGGCGGCAAATCGGGACGAGTACTTCGCACGCCCGACCGCTAACCTGGCGTGGTGGACACCAGAGCGTGGGCCGGCGATTCTCGGCGGGCGCGATCTGGAAAGTGGCGGGACTTGGTTGGGCCTGACTGCCCAAGGCCGCTTGGGCCTGGTGACCAATGTTCGCGATTCGCGCCTGACTTTCGACGATGCCCCTTCGCGTGGCCACATCGTTCCGAACTGGCTGGCGGGCCGAGATCCCGTGGACAAGTTCTGGATGCGTACTGGCATCGCCGGCTACAACGGGTTCAACCTTATCGCCGCGGATTTCCGCAGCGGTGAATGCTTTTGGCTCAGCAACGGCGGGAGCTATCCGCGCCGCCTCGAGCGCGGCATCTACGGATTGTCCAATGCCGCACTCGATACGCCCTGGCCCAAAGTAGTGTCGCTGCGCAAAAAACTGGTCGACGGCGTCGAGTCGGCGACGGGAGTCGATGAACTTGCGTCGCGGCTCTTCATTGCGCTTTCGGATCGCACGGTCGCAGATGACAGCCAGCTTCCCAAGACGGGTATCTCCCAAGATCGGGAGCGACAACTCTCACCTGCCTGTATCCGAATGCCCGACGGCCTGTACGGCACGCGTTGCTCGACCGTGATCGTCACCGAGCGCGTGAATCGCTATCTGGTCACACACGTGCTGGAGCGCACGTTCAGTGCAACCGGGGGCCAGGCGACACTGCGCCGCTCGACGATCCGGCGCTGGCCACCACGCTACACGAGCAACTCTCCGACACCGGCGATCGAACAAGCCGAAGTCGCCGAAGCCGAAGTTTAGGCGGGCCCGAGGTCAGGAGAAATCGCTCGCGTCATTTCGATGTGCGGTATTCCGGCGTCGTCGAAGACTCCGCCCTGCTCGGCAAATCCGGCTCTGGCGTAAAACCGCGCAGCACTCGTCTGGGCGCTGAGCCCGACGCGGGTCACGCCCCGCGTTCTACCGGTCTGGATCAGGCTCTCGAGCAGCATACGACCGATACCAGTGCCTCGCATCGACGCAATCACCGCCATACGTCCGATTCGAAACTCGCCGCCAGAGTCGACGAAGGCTCGGCCGGTGCCCAAGGCCATGCCCATCTTGTTGTAGGCGACCGCGTGAACCGCATCCGCATCCGACGCATCCCATTCCATGTCCTGAGCAATGGCTTGTTCCTCGATGAACACCTGCGTGCGCACGCGTCGCGCATCGACCTCGAGATCCGACCATCGACCAAGCCGTACATTGACCATCGCGGCCTTGGCCTCGAAAGCCAACAGCCACTCGCGCAGCGCACCAGGGAGAGGCTTGGACGATTGGGTCACAGGATCGGCAAAGACATAAATCAAGGTACCCGACACCAGCAATTCCGCCTGCCTGAAAACACCGCAGTCGAATTGAATCGAAGAGTTGCCGATGCGCTCGCAGCGTACGCCGACGTCGACGAGGTCATCGTAGCGTGCCGAGCTGAGGTATTCGAGCGTTGCTTTGCGCACATACAGATCACCTTCCAGGGCGCGCATCGTCTCGTGATACGGCAAGGCCATGCGCCGCCAAAAGCCGGCAATGGCGGTATCGAAATACATCAAATAGTGGCCATTGAAGACGATCTGTTGAGCGTCGATCTCGGCCCATCGCACTCGCAGCCGTTCGGCAAATCGAAAATCGCTGCGTGTCATTGCGCAATGACCGCGTTCAAGCTGAAGACTCGGCTTCGGTGGGAGCGTCGGGCCGCAGCGGCCATCAAACGATCGTCAGCACTTCAGCGAGGCGGAAGCAGCCTGGCAGGGTCGATGGGCTTGCCGAGCCTTCGAATCTCGAACTGAAGCTGGACTCGGTCGGCGTCGGTCGAACCCATTTGAGCGATCTTCTGGCCGCGCCGCACGATTTGATCTTCCTTGACCAGGAGCAACTGGTTGTGCGCGTAGGCCGTCATATAGGTGTTGTTGTGTTTGAGAATGACCAAATTGCCGTAGCCGCGCAGTCCGGAACCGGCGTAGATAACTCTCCCCTCCGCAGCCGCCAGCACCGGGTCACCGACCTTGCCCGCGATCGTCAAGCCCTTGGCCTTGCCTTCCTCGAAAGACGCCAGCAGGGACCCCGCCGCTGGCCATTGCCAGCTGATGTCGTCCTCGACGTCGCGCGGCGTCACAGGGGTTGCGGCTGCGGGAGCCGCTGCAGACGCACTGGACGAGGCTGAAGCCGATGCTGCCGCGACGGCGACCGGCTTGCCATCGAGCGATCGCGTCTCGACTTTGGGTGGCGAAATCGGCCGTGTCGTGACACCGGGGTCCGCGCCCGGAGCGACAACGCGCAGCACCTGTCCGACCTCGATGACGTTCGGGTTGTCCAGGTTGTTCCATCTAACGAGGTCTTTCCAGTTCTGCCCTGTTTCCAAGCCGATGCGAATCATCGTATCGCCTGGCTTGATCGTGTAGAAGCCCGGCTTGCCGGAGTTCTCGCCACCGATCACCGGCCGAACGGGCTCCGCAGGCGGCGCGACTGGGGGCTGTATGAGCGTTGTGACCGTCGGAGAAGGCAAAACCTGCCGATCCGAGACCTGGCGGTCCTCGACGGGTGCGAGGGTCCTTTGGGTCGCACAGGCCGAAACCAAAAGCGCAAGAACGGGCGGCACGAACACACCGAAGTTCACCGCTTTGCGTGCTTTGCGATACCACGTCGACATGACTTGATTGCAGCGCATCAACCGACCACCCCGGATTTTAGTGGGACGAAGTTGACTGCGTCGTGCAGGCTTTGTCGAAAGCCGCTTTCATCCCTGTCGACGACGACAAGGATCTGTCCGTCGCTGCCGGGCCGCTGAGACGGAATCACCAGGCGCCCCAATGGTGCGAGCTGCTCGAGCCAGGCTGGCGCAACGCTGTCGCCACCCGCGGCGGCGATGATGCTGTCGTAGGGCGCATTCGGCGGATGGCCGAGGATGCCGTCGCCGAACACAAGGCGGACGTTGTCGCGTCGAACGCCGGTGAGCAGGTATCGGGCCTTGTCATGCAAGGGTTTCACGCGCTCGATCGAAATGACACTGCGGCCCAGCAGCGCAAGCAGCGCCGCCTGATAGCCACAGCCGGTGCCAATCTCCAGAACGCGCCCCAGGCTTGCCGACTCCCTGGCGCTCGCCCCACCGAATAACAACTCGAGCATTCGCGCAACCACGGAGGGCTTGGAGATCGTTTGCCCATGGCCGATCGGCAGGCTCGTGTCTTCGTAGGCTTGGGCGGCCAAAGCAGCATCCAGGAAAACGTGGCGACGAACGGTGGCCATCGCGTCCAAAACGCCTTGATGACGCACCCCGCCGTCGCGCAGGCGTCGCACCATGCGCAGGCGAATGTCGTCCGAATCCATGCCGAGTCCGACAGGCCTCGCCAAGCCGCCAGACCCAGTCGATTTGCCGTCGGTGCCGGCCCCCTGCGATGGCGACACCTGGTCCAGGCGCAGCGGAAACCGGGCGGCGCGGCGCGTGACGACGCTCATCCGTTCAGCCACTCGCGCCAGCGAGGCATGGTCGTGTGCTCGGTCAAATCTACTTGCAAGGGCGTGATCGAAATCTTGCCGTTCGCCGTGGCATGAAAATCGGTCCCTGGTCCCGCTTCGCGTGCATCACCAGCTGGCCCTATCCAATACAGGGGCTCACCCCGCGGGCTGTCCTGGCGCACCAGCGGCTCGCTGGCGTGCCGGCGTCCGAGACGCGTCACGACCCGTTCGAGGTCGGCCGCATCGCTGCGATTGGGAATGTTCACGTTGAGGAGCCAGGGCCCCGGCAGCGGTGGCTTGCGAACCACTTCAACGATGAGCGCCCGCATCACCGCGGTCGCGGCATCGAGTTCACCCCAACCCTTTTCAAGCAATGAAAAGGCGATCGATGGAATTCCGAACAGATAGCCCTCCATCGCTGCCGCAACGGTTCCCGAATACAAGGTGTCGTCGCCCATATTCGCACCGTTATTGATGCCGGAGACAACAAGGTCGGGCCTGTGAGCAAGGACACCGGTGAGCGCAAGGTGCACGCAATCCGAGGGCGTACCGTTCACGTAGCGATGTCCATTACTCGCGGTAAAGACCGACAAGGGTCGATTCAGCGTCAGCGAATTGGATGTTCCACTCGCGTTTTGCTCTGGCGCAACGACATCGAGCACGCCCAGCCCTTCGCAGGCTCGAACCAATGCACTCAATCCGGGGGCCAGGTATCCGTCGTCGTTCGCAATGAGAATCCGCATGAAACGATTGTAGGGATACATTGCCCGCCAGCCGGCTCAATCATCGCGCCGAGACTGCCCCTACGCCCTGGGTATCATGCGTTTGCGTCGAGGAGATAGCGGCATGCAGGCATGGATTTGCGACAACCCCACCGGGGTCGACGCCTTGCAATGGATTTCGGTGGTTGACCGCGACCCGCGCCCCGGTGAGGTGCGGATCAAGATCGCCGCGGCAAGCCTGAACTTCCCTGATCTATTGATTGTCCAGAACAAGTACCAGGTGAAGCCGCCACTGCCCTTCGTTCCAGGATCGGAGTACGCAGGCTGGATCGATGCGGTGGGCGCGGGAGTCGAGAAATTCAAAGTGGGCGACAAGGTCGCCGCTTTCGGCGGCACCGGGGGATTTGCTACGCACGCCTGCGTCAACGCGGCCCTGGTCTTGCCGCTGCCGGAAGGGTTCGCGCTCGACGATGCCGCTGCTTTCGTGTTGACTTACGGAACAACGTACCACGCTCTGTTGGATCGGGCGGCACTGAAGGCTGGTGAAACCGTGCTGATCCTCGGCGCGGCAGGGGGCGTGGGAACTGCTGCGATTCAGATCGCCAAGGCCGCGGGCGCGAGGGTGATTGCTGCCGCGTCGACAGATGCAAAGTGCGAGTTTTGTATTCGTCTGGGTGCGGATGCGACGATCAACTACAGCACCTCAGACCTGCGCGAGCAGCTCAGGTCTATCGCCGGCGGCAAGGGACCCGACGTTGTCTATGACCCGGTCGGAGGTGATATGGCGCAAACCGTGTTTCGCGCAATCGCCTGGCGTGGCCGCTATCTCGTCATCGGGTTCGCGCAGGGCGCCATTCCCGCTTTACCGATCAATCTGGCTCTTCTCAAAGGAGCCTCGCTGGTGGGCGTCTTCTGGGGCGAGTTCGCCAGGCGCGAGCCCAAGGCGAATGCGAAATGCCTGATGGAGCTGGTGCAGTGGTACGCGCTGGGGAAAATCAAGCCCGTGATCGACCGAAAACTGCCGATGACGGAACTCTTGCAAGCTTTCGCGCTTTTGAGCAGCCGAACCGTGCGCGGCAAGCTGGTGTTGACCAACGAGTGAGACCCCAGTTGACCACCTATTCCAGGTGAGTCTCGGCGCCGGGGCTGCGCTACCATGGTTGAAGAGCGAGCAACGAATATTCGACCGCGCATGGCCATCAAAGTGCTCATCCTGGAAGACAACCCGGTTGCGCGCAGCTTTCTGAGCCGCGTCGTGCGGGAAAGCTTCAGCGACACGATTGCAATCACCGAGGCAGGTGACCTCGAAACGGCGCGCCGCCAACTGAGAGCCGCGCCGCCAACGCCAGATTCCACAGCTGTTTTTCGGCTGATCCTCGTCGACCTAGAGTTGCCGGACGGGACTGGCTTGGAACTGCTCACCGAGCTTGCCAAATATCCCGCCACGAAGATCGTCACGACACTGTACTCCGATGACGATCATCTCTTTCCGGCGCTGCAATGTGGCGCCGATGGCTATTTGCTGAAAGAAGACCGATTCGAAGTTCTGGTCGAGGAACTGCAAAGAATCGTGCGCGGCCAGCCACCGCTGTCTCCTGCTATCGCGCGGCGGCTGCTGGCGCATTTTCGCTTGGGATCGATCGGCGCGGATGCGGGAGACGGTGCAACGCTGCCGGCGTACACGGCCTTCCAGAGCAGTCGGCCGCCCATCGGTGCCGGCAGGACGACGCCGGCGGCTGAACCGGAGCACGACAAATTGACACCGCGCGAAAGCGAAGTCCTGACCTACCTCAGCAAAGGCTTCACGATCAAGGAAATCGCCAGCCTGATGGGCATCAAGTGGTTCACCGTGAATGACCATATCAAGTCCATCTACAAGAAGCTCAACGTTTCGAGCCGGGCCGAGGCTGCCGTCCTGGCGAGTCGTCAAGGCCTGGTCTGAGTAACACGCGCGGCGCAACGACCAGCGACATAGCAGCCTCGAGCATGCGCAAGTCCGGGGTAGATTCCGGGCCTGATTCGGGGTCCATCCTCAAGGCCATGAGCCAGGCGCCGATGTCGCGTTGGCAGGGTTGGCGCCTTCGAATTCTGGTCGTACTGGCGCTCCTGGGGTGCCTGCTGATGCTGCAGTTGGCCCGTGAAGTCGCTGCGTCGCCCAATCTGGACGGCTCTTGGGTGGTCACGCCACAGGGCAGGCTTGAACTGCACGCCGCACACTCTGTCGGCCTCAAGCCGTACGTGGGCAAGCGATTGGCCGCATTGTCGGCACAAGGATTGCGCGTCGATTTGCGCGAAGCCTCGCTGGTTCAGCGGTCGCCTCGTTGGCTCATCGACGACACGTCGCGAGCCCAGCAACTCGTGCTTCACCAGCGCATTGCGAGGGTCTTGGCGCTCCCCGAGGTCACCTTGACGTTCGAAGACGGGAAAAGCGTCAGTCAAGCGGTCCGACAACGCGATGTCGGCGACCTGCCCGCCTTGTTCTGGCTGCTTTGTGCCTGTGCGATGGCGCTGTACCTTCTCAGCATGGCGGTACTGTTGATCAGGCCCTCGTTGGTCAATCTGCTCTACGTGGCGATGGCGTTGTGCCAGGTTGGGAACTTGAGCTTCAACGCCGTTGAATCAGCGTTCGATCTGGGAATGCCGCCGCGCTTTCTCGGCATCGACTTCGCTGTACGCAGCGCTTTCGACCTGACCATGGGCGCTGCGGCTTTCCATGTTGCAAGCATCTGGCCGCATCGATTTGCCCGCGCACGTCGATGGGCTTCACTGGGCTGGGCCGCAGCTTTGTTGAGCCTCGCCTGCGCAGCACTGCTCACGCAACTGTGGTGGTGGCTGCAAGGCGCTACCACGCTTCTGGCTCTGTCGGTTGTCGCAGTACTCATTCGGTCGTATCGCTTGGAGCCACGGCCTGCCACGTTGGCTCAGTGCCGGTTCGCCTTGTTGTCCACTGGCCTGTGGATGGGGTTGACGGCGGGGCTGGCATTGACGAGCCATTACCCTTCGTGGCAGGGGCATCTCGCCGTGGCCGGCTCGACGGTCTGGTATCTGCTGCTCGCTGTGCTGCTGTTTGTTGTTCCTCTGTTGTCGCGAGTTCCGCGCATTGTTCGCGAGTTCTGGCTGCTCGTCGTGGTCAGCGCGTTGGCCGTGTTGCTCGACCTGCTGCTTGTCGACGCCTTCGGCCGCAACCGCTTTATGTCTGCAGCGCTGTCATTGTCCATCGCGATTGGCATTTACACGGTGATGCGGCAATGGTTGCTGGCTCGCTTGCTGGGTGCCGGCATGATCACGACAGAACGCATGTTCGAGCGCCTGTACCGGATTGCCCGCGATGTTGAATCACACCCGGACCGGACCCCGAAATTGCTCGCTGAGCTGCTCACGGAACTGTTCGACCCGATTCGTACCCGGATCATTCAGGATCCGGCGTCGCGCATCCGCGTGACCGATGACGGATCGACGATGCAGGTGCCCGTCCCGGGTGTCGCCGCCGATGCACAGGGATATGACGGGTCCATCGTGCTGCGCTTTGCGCAACGGGGAAATCGCCTGTTCACTTCTGAAGACATTCGGCTCGCCGAGCGCATCGTCGAACAACTCGAGCGCGCTGTCGCCTACGACCGTGCCGTGGAACACGGGAGAGCAGAAGAGCGCCTGCGCATCGCGCAGGACTTGCACGACGACATTGGCGCGCGCCTGCTCACGCTGATCTACAAGGCGCAATCTCCGGAAATGGAAGAATACGCTCGCCACACACTGCAAGACCTCAAAACCCTGACGCGTGGCTTGGCGGCTTCAAGCCACCGGCTTTCACACGCCGCCGCGGAATGGAAAACCGACCTGACGCAGCGCTTGAGCGCCGCAAACATCGACCTGGCCTGGTCGTGCGAGTTCGACGAGGATCTGTTGCTCGGCATGGTGCAGTGGTCGGCGTTGACGCGGGTGCTTCGAGAACTGGTGAGCAACGCCATTGCACATTCGGCGGCCGCCCGAGTTGAGATCAGCGTGAGGTTGGAGCGCGACTGCGTGCAGTTGAGCGTGTGCGACGACGGCGAAGGCCGCGGCCCCACGGGCTGGGCGCATGGGCTGGGCCTGAGCGGCGTGCGCAAGCGCGTGAAGCAGATCAATGGGCAGGTGCAATGGTTGGAAGCAGCACCACGCGGCATTTGTTGCCACGTGTCGGCGCAGAACCTCTCGGGTCGATCTCCAGATAGACAAGGCCGGACGACCCTGGACTGGGAGGCTGATGGGACTCGAACAGCAGGCCAGAAGTGACACGGCGAAAGCAACGATCTGGGCACTTCGCGTTTGCGCCGGCGCTGCGCAGCATCATTGCCGACTGTGCGTCGCGGTGCAGGATTGACACACAGAAATCCTGCCAATCCCGTCGTCAGTTCTAAGCCCCCGACTCGAGCTCGGCGCCCACTGCCTTGCCGTCGGCATACGCCCGCATCAGCTGGCGCAGCGCCTTCATCTGTCTGCGAAAGTTCGTGCAGCCGGTGCACCTTATCAAGTGCACGCGCAGCGATACATGCTCACCCAGTCTCAAAGACCGTTCCATCTCGGCGGAGCAGACCACGGTCACTTGTCTGCAGCTCAGCATGTCGATCCCTTCGGTCGGCCCCAGCCGGTGTCCATACAGAGCCTCAACTTCAACCGGGCACGGTGCAGGATGACGTGGCAGTTGCTCGTGGTGATCCCCAGTTGGGCACAGATCTCGTCGGATTCGAAGCCCAGGAACTCACGCATCATGAACACCCTGCCGGTGTTGGCTGGGAGCAGGTCGAGGCAATTCTCGAATACGGCCCAGAACTGCCGCGTCTGCATGGATTCCTCCGGATTTGGCCAGGCCACCGGCCGTGGTCCGTCACGCCAGGCTCCGCTCTCGTTAAACAGCGCTTCCAGGCGCTCCTGCCAATCCTCGCTGTCATCGACAAGACTGGACATCGTCACCGTACGCGATGCCTGCCGCAGGTGGTCGATGATCCGGTTGCGCAGGATTGCGAACACCCAGGTCTTCAAGGTCGAATGGCCGGCAAACGACGACGCTTTCCGAAGCGCGGCTTCGATGGACTCCTGAACCAGGTCTTCGGCCGTTTCCGCGTTGCGTAGTTGTAGTTGGGCGAAGCGCAGCATGTCCGCACGCAGAGAGAGCAGCGCTTCGGCGCTGATGCCTTGCACTGAAGCGGACAGCGGCACGGGTGAGGTAGTGGGCGGGTGCTGCATTCAGTGTCAAAGTGTAGCGATGCGACGATCGATTTGGGGCGCTTGGCGAGGATCATGATGCGCGGCGACTCAGGGCCGGGCGTCCGCAGCTGCTCGGCGCGACGCCAGCCAGTGGTCCGCCGACAACATTCCGGGGCCGCGATACATCAGGTAGAGCAATACCGCGGCCCAAGTGCCATGCGTCGCATACGCACCGGGATAGACGAAAAGCTGGATCACCAAGGTCATGCCCAGCAGGGCCAGAGCCGAGAAGCGCGTCGCCAGACCGATCAGGATCAGCGCAGGAAAAACATGCTCCGCGATGGCTGCGAAGGGTGCGGCAAATTCCGGTGGAATGAAGGACAGCTTGTATTCGTCCTGGAACAGTGCCAGCGCCGAGTCCGACAGCCGTGGCCAGCCCAGCGTGAATTCACCTGAGACGAGGTTGATGACGAGGCCCTGGACCTTGGTCTGCCCCGAGTTCCAGAACACCGCCGCGATCGAGAAGCGGGCCACGCAGGCAACGAATGTGTTGGGAATGCGCTCGAAAACGCTGATGGCCTGGGTCACCATGCGCACCAGCGCCGAACTCGAATCGGTCGTGGAGCCCTTGCTCGAAGCCGCCGCAGGCGTCGCCGTCGTGTTCATGAAGATTGCCCTCGCGGAAGATGAATGGAGGTCAGCGCGCCGTGGCGCAGCAGCAGGGACAGGGTGGCCGTGAGATCGAACGCCGGTGCTGCGATGGCGGCCATTGAGGCTGAGTCGCCAAGGTTGTGACCCTGCTGAACGGCTTGCACGAACGGTGCAGCGCCACCCGGAGTGAGCAGCACCAGGACATCAAGGCCATCGCGAACGACGATAGCGCACTCGGGGGAGTCGACGTCGACGTGATCGATGACACCATCGCCCTGGTGCGCCGCCCAGACCGAGACCACTGCATAGGCAGACGCGACCACGGTCACCGATGGGTGACACACGAGGCGCAGCTCACCCATGCTTTGGCCGCTGGACAGCGCAAGGTGCACGGCCTTGGCGGACACTGGTTCGGCGTCAGCCGCGTGATAGGCCCGAACGCGTGCTGCTTCGAGTCGGGCGACATCTGGGAGGTAGTGCAATGACAGGGCAGGTTCGAATTGCGCAACGAATTGCGGGAAATCTTGGCCGTAGTGCGCGAGCACCCGCGACCGCGGCGGCGATTGGCGCACGAACACGCCAGCCATGGCACGGAAGAATTCCTCGCCGACCAGTTGCTGCACGACGGGGAAGGTTTGGGCCAAAGCGTCGATCAGCGAGCAGACCACGTTGTTGCGATAAACGGCCAGGCGTGCCCCTGGGTCGGAACCATTCCAACTGCGCAGGCCGCCCGGGCAGCGGCGATTCGGATCGAGCAGCGCGGCGGTGAATTCAGCTTGGGCCGTGGCGACATGAATCTGCTGAAGGGTCATGGGCCACCCCAGACCCTGGCGCATTGCCGGGGTTCAGTGCGCGCCGTCATCACGACATCGGCGCGGCCGGCCTCGGCGAGCAAGGTCGCCAGTGAGGGCACATCGTTATCCCGTTCCAGGAGCGTCGCCACGGGACCCCGCCGGGCGACCACGTATTCGTACAGGCCCCACACCGCTTCGTCGACCGTGCTGCCATGGCTATCGATCAGCAGGGGCGCGCCAGAAGCGTCCTCATCGCGCGCAAAACCGGCAATGTGGACTTCACCCACCGCATCGAGCGGCAATTCGCGGATGGTCGTCATCGCATCCCGTCCATGGTTAACGCACGACACGTGGACATTGTTCACGTCAAGCAGCAGGCCGCAGCCGGTGCGCCCGAGCACTTCGCGCAGGAACTGGGTCTCGCTCATCGTCGAGGCTTCGAACTCGACATAGGTCGATGGGTTTTCGAGCAGCATGCGGCGCTGCAGCCGCTCCTGGAGCCTATCAATGTGCCGACACACGCGCTCCAATGTGGGCCGGTCGTATGGCAGCGGCAGCAGATCGTTGAGGAAGGTGTCGCCATGGCTGGACCAGGCCAGATGCTCGGAGAACGAGGCCGGGTCGTAGCGGTCGATCAGGTGTGCCAGGCGATCGAGGTGAGACTCGTCCAGCGGGTCTTCGCCGCCGATCGACAGGCCCACGCCGTGCAGCGACAGCGGGTAATGCTCGCGAATCCTGCCGAGGAAATGATGGAAGGGCCCACCGTCGACCATGTAGTTCTCGGCGTGCACTTCGAAGAAGCCGATGTCCGGGCGAGAGTTCAGCACTTCGCGGAAATGCTCAGGCTTCAGCCCGATGCCGGCACGCCACGGCAAGCCGGCTGCCATGACGGGCGTGGTGGCACCGGCGGTGGCTGTACCGCTTCGAGGGTGCTGGGCCGCGCCAGGCATGGTCAGGGGATTGCCCAAGCTGGAACTGCTGGCGCTCAGGCCTTCTTTTCCTTGAACTCGGCGGATTGACCGTAGCCGGTCGGCGAGGTCTTGGAGACGGTCTTTGCGCAGGTGCCCTTGGGCACCAGCGACCAGGCGTTGCCCTGGTAGTCGACCTTGGACGTACCTGAGCAAGTGGTGCCGGCGCCGGCCTTGCAGTCGTTCTTGCCCTTCAGGGCGACGCCGAAGCACTTTTCCTTGTCGGCATTCTGAGCGTTGGCAGGCCAGGCAGTGAAGGCCGTGCCGAGCGCAAGCGCCAAGGCGATGGCGGGAAGCTTGGTCGTGGATTGAGGCATGAAGATCTCCAGGGTTGAGTTGACGCGAAAGTGCGGCAGGGGCCGCGATGCAGAGAACACTCCGAAAGTCGAGCGCGACCTTCGCGGCCAATAGACGGCGCATGCGGTCGGGTCCTTACAGGTCCCGGCGAGAATTTCCTGCGGGCTATGACAAGTCGGCGATCGCGACCGGCAGCCACGCAATAGCCGTCGAGCGCAGTGCGGGGCGGCGCTGACTTCAGTCGGACAAACGGCCGACAGCGCAGCTGAGGAAGGACTTGGCGAGCGCCGCGGCCGAACTCAGGCCGTCGATCGAACCCTTCTCCGGATAGCCCAGGCGCGCCAGCGTGGTGGCGAGCTCGGCCCGCAACTCGGCTGCGGTCTCGACCACCACCAAGTCCCGTGACGGATCGACGTCGATGCGCGTCACGCGCACATCGGCGCGCAGCGCCTTCTCGATCGTGCGTGCGCAACCGCCGCATTTGAGGTTCTCGACCTCGAAGCGCAGTTCCATCGGGGTTGCCGCCATGTCAGACCCCGCAGGCCGCGCCCCCGCTCTTCAGCCCGCACTTGCGCAGGATGGTTTCGAGCGGGCACAGGCCGGTGAACGAACTCTGGAACAGGTTGGCGCCGACGAAAGCGGTCAGCCACAGCCAGTGGCTCGAATGGAACAAGGGGCTCGCCGCCACACCGAAGGCGAGCGAGACGAGGATCACGGTGCCCGCGAATAGGCGGACGACGTTTTCGATATTCATTGAAGACTCCGTCAATGGAACAGTGTGAAGACAAGCAGCAGCTTCGACGATCGCGCGCGATTTGTCTGCCACCTGGGTTGCCCTCGGGAACCCGATTCGTGGTGTGGCAATGAGGGCGACGACATGGGTGTGACTGACCGTGGTTTGGGCGTCCATACAATTCTCTGGCTGGTTGACGGTGGGCGCGTCGCGGCAGCGCGCCACCATGAATGCGAGCCTCGCCCGCCACGCGCTACCTGTCTGCAACCTGGGTTGCGTGCTGCGATCGGCTCCCACACCCATAGCGGGGGCCATCCATGCAGGAGATTTCGATGAACGAGATTGAAACCACGCGCACCCTGTTGCTCGCGCGCTTTCCGGTGTTCGCACAAATGCCGGTAGCGCGCCTCGACGAACTGCTGGCCGCCGCGCCGGTGCGCCGCATGCCCGCCGGCAGCGTGCTGTTCGAGCCGAACATGCCGTGCGAGGGCTTTCCGCTGGTGCTGGAAGGCAGCGTTCGGGTGCTGAAGGCGTCGCCGAGCGGCCGCGAGATCGTGCTTTACCGCGTCAGCCCCGGCGAGGGCTGCATCCTGTCGGGTGGCTGCCTGCTCGCGCAGAACGACTACAACGCGCGCGGCTTGGCCGAAAGTGAGGTGTCGGTACTGAAGATTCCGCCCGCGCAGTTTCAGGAACTGATCCTGCAGGCTCCGGCGTTTCGCCGCTTTGTTTTCGACATGTATGGCGCACGGCTGGCCGAGGTGATGGAACTGGTCGAGGAGGTGGCGTTTCGCAAACTCGACACGCGGCTGGCCCGGCTGCTGGTTCAGCGCGGCCCGGTGCTCAACGCCACACACCAGAACCTGGCCGACGAACTCGGTAGCGTACGCGTATTCGTGAGCCGATTGTTGCGCAGCTTCGAGGAGCGTGGCTGGGTCAACCTCGAGCGCGAGCGCGTGAACGTCGTCGATCCGAAGTCGCTGCTGAAGTTTTCGCACCTGTAGGCGTCGGGCCAAAGCACTTCCAACGTGAACGTCGCCTCAATGCGCTGCGGCTGTCGCGTCGTGCGGCATACACGCCAGCCGCCCGTCATCGAGGTGGTAGACGATGAGCAGGTCTTGCGCTCGCCGCGTCGCCTCGCGCCGGCCGATCGTTGTTGTCAAGCCCGACACGTCGCCAGGTGCTCTGGCACGTGGACTGCCCAGCCTAGCTCATCCTTGATGCGCAGACGCAGCGTATCCGCTGCCTCGGGTTCGCCATGAACAACAAACACCTGCCGCGGTGCACGTTCGAAGCCGCGCATCCACGCCATCAGCCCATCGGCATCGGCATGGCCCGAAAAACCTTCGAGCTGACTCACCTCGGCCTTGACCGCGACATACTCACCGTGGATCTTCACCTCCTTGGCCCCGGCGACCAGCTTGCCGCCGCGGGTGCCTGACACCTGGAACCCGGGAAAGGCGATGTGGTTCTTCGGGTTCGGTGCCATAACCTTCAGGTGATGCAGCACGCGGCCCCCTGTGGCCATGCCGCTGGCCGAAATGATCACGCATGGGTAGCGCGCTCGTGTCAGCTTCTCCGATTGCTGCGGGGTCGTGACCATCGTGACACCGTCGGTCAAGGCGCCGGCTTCGCGGGAAGTCAGACGCATCAGCTGCCGGTGACGCTGGTACAGCGCAGTAGCCTCGATCGCCATCGGGCTGTCCAGATACACCGGCATGTCGCCTGGAATCTCTCCCGCCGCCCGCAGGATCTGCACGCTGTGCAGCAGCGCCTGGGCACGACCCACGGCAAACGACGGCAGCAGCACCGAGCCGCCGCGCCGCACGGTGGCCCGGACGATCGCGCCCAGCCGCTGGTCGGCGTCGTTCGCCGGATGAAGGCGGTTTCCGTAGGTGGACTCGATCAACAGCACGTCGGCCTGCGGCACCGTCTGCGGCGCCGGCATCAGGTGATCGTCATCGCGCCCCAGGTCGCCCGAGAACACGAGCGACTCTTCACCCGCGCGCAGCGTCACGGCCGAGGCGCCCAGCAGATGGCCGACCGGCGTCAACGACACGCGCACCTGCCCCAGGCGAACATCACGTCCGGCCGCAATCGGGCTGATCTTCGCGATCGCCCGCTTGGCATCGGCCACGCCGTAGAGTGGCAACGCGGTCTTGTGGCTGGAGTAGCCGTACTTGTTGGCGCGACGTGCGTCCTCCTCCTGCAGCTTGGCGCTGTCGAGCAGCAGCACCTCGCACAGGTCGCGCGTGGCCGCCGAAGCGTAGACCGGTCCCGTATAGCCCTGCTTCACCAGCGATGGTAGGTAGCCGCTGTGGTCCAGGTGCGCATGGCTGAGTACCACCGCATCGATCTCCTTCACGGGGACTGTGAGCGGCGCCCAATTGCGCTCCCGCAACACCTTGAAGCCCTGAAACAAGCCGCAGTCCAGCAGGATGCGTTGCCCACCGATATCGACCAGGTGTTTCGATCCGGTGACGGCATCTGCGGCGCCCAGGAAGGTGATCTGCATCGGCCTGCGCTCCAGCGAAGAACAAGGGGTGGGGCCAGAGTGCCTCACGTGCTGATTGTGCAGTCACTGGACTCGAGCGAATGCTCGCGCGTCACGGCTGATCTGGATCAAGATCCGGCCCACCAGCCCGACGATAAGCGGAACTTTGCAGGATGAATCCAACACAAAGCGGGTTGTCGGCGAATTGATCGTCAATCGGCACGCGGCTCGCTCTGAGGACTTCACCCATGCACACAGAGACTGCTCACACCGCGGAGGCGCCAGCCGGCGTACTGGCCATGATGGTCGCCGCGAACGGTCGCATCGACGAGCGCGAATTGCACGCGCTCGATGAGCTCGACGCGTTTCGTCGCATCGGCGTGAGTCGGGATCGCTTTGTCGAATTGGCCCGTACCTGCTTGAAGGACATCGGCGCCAGTCTTTGCGAGAAATCATGGCTTTGTGCGTCGGATGTGCTGTACCTCGACAGATTTCTCGACGAGGTCCGCGAACCGAATCAGCGCCTGCTGGTCTGCCGCCTCGCCGCGGCCGTGATCACCGCAGACGGCCGGGTCACGTCAGACGAGCGGATGGTCTACGACCATGCCCTGGCGCGCTGGCATGTCAGTCAGACGATGGTTTCGCACGCGATCCTGAACGATCGAACGCATTGACTTCGTCGGCGCGTGCCGACGGCAAAGCCATTACCTATGGCGTCGCGCTTCGGGCACGTCGCTTTCTGGATGGCGGTGCGAACAACTCAGCCCTCGCCGACTCGGTGATTCCGAGGGCACAGGGGTGAGTGAGGCGCCTATCCTGTTACCGTTGAATTGAGGTTCCAGGTGTGGCGAGCATCGAGGTGCATTGCGCTCGCGGTGCGCGCCGAAGCGCGCCGCGACCCTGCCGTCATTTTCACTCGTATCGATCGATCTGCTCGCGCAGGCGGGCGATGATGATCGCTTCTGCCCGCCATGCCTGATGTCCATTCCGTCGTGACGCTGTGGAGCCAACTCGGCGCGTGCCTGCTGGTGATCGGTATCGCCGGCTACTGGCTGTCACGCTGCGGCGGCGTGATCGGCGAGCGCACCGGAATGACGGGTTCGTGGATCGGCTTCACGCTGCTGGCCGGTGTGACGACGCTGCCCGAGCTGGTCACCACCGTGTCCGCGCTGCGCTTTGCACACGCGCCGGACATCGCCGTGGGGGGACTATTGGGCAGCGCGGTGTTCAACCTGACCATCCTGGTTGTGCTGGAACTGCTCACCCCCGGCGAAGGGCTATACGCCAGGGCTTCACGTGGCCACCTGCTCCCGGCCGGACTCGGCGCCGCCATGCTTGCGCTCGTCGGCACCAGCCTCATCCTCGAACATGCCACAGGTGCTCCGGTGCTGGCGCACGTGGGGCTGTACACCCCGCTTCTTCTTGCGGCCTGGCTGTTCGCGATGCGGGTGATGTTCAGGCAGGAACACTCCTTGTCCTCCAGCACTGCCGGTGGCATGGCACCTGGCGCGTCATCATGGTCGCCCACATCCGGCTCGGTGACCTTGAGTTTGCGCCAGGCGCTCGCTGGATACGGCGCCGCCGCCGTGGTGATCGTCGCCGCCGGCAGCTGGTTGCCGTTCGGGGCCAAAGCGCTGGCGCAAGCGCACGGCTGGGAACAGAGCTTCGTCGGTACGATGTTGGTGGCGACCATCACGTCGGCCCCGGAACTGGCGGTGACCTTGAGCGCCGCGCGCATGGGCGCGCTGGACATGGCGATCGGCAACGTGTTGGGCGCCAACCTGCTGAATGTGGCGATGCTTGGCGTGGGCGACCTGATCTACACCGCCGGGCCGCTGCTGGGCGCCGCTTCGTCGATGCACGTGGCCAGCGCATTCTCGGCCGTGCTGATGACGGTGCTGTTCTGCCTCGGACTGATGGTCCGGGCCCGGCGCAAGGCCGTTGGCGGCTTGAGCCTGATCAGCCTGTGCCTGTTGCAGATCTATCTCATGAACGCGCTGTTCCTGTTCTTCGGGTCCTCGCCATGATCGACCCAGGCTTCACGTCTGGCGCCTCCTGGCATGCGATCGAGGCAGCGCAGGCGGTCGAACGCCTGGACAGCGATGTCACAGGCGGCCTGTCTTCGCAAGGCGTGCGGGAGCGCGGCGCCGAACATGGCCCGAATGCACTGCCCGAGCCACCGAAACGATCGGCCGTCCTCGTGTTCCTGCGCCAGTTCAGGAGCCCGCTGATCTACATCCTTTTCGTCGCGGCGGCGCTGGCCGCAGGCATGGGCCATTGGGGCGACGCGGCGGTGATCCTCGCCGTGGTGCTGGTGAATGCGCTGGTCGGCTCGTACCAGGAAGGGCGGGCTGAAGCTTCGATGGCGGCGCTGCGCCGGCTCTCGGCCCTGCAGGTGCGGGTGTTGCGCGACGGCCACGAGCAGGCCATTGCCGCGCGCGAGCTGGTTCCCGGCGACCTGCTGCTGCTGGCCGCGGGTGACGCCGTCGGCGCCGACGCGCGGCTGATCGAGGAGGCTCAACTGCAGGTGGCCGAAGCGGCGCTGACGGGCGAATCGGTGCCCGTGTCCAAGAACATCGAGGCTTTGCCCGAGGCCACCGGCTTGGCCGACCGCCGCAACATGGTGTTCTCGGGCACCCACATCACGGCCGGTCGCGCGCGCGCCATCGTCACCTCAACGGGCACGCACACCGAGGTCGGCGGCATTGCCCGCATGACCGAAGGTGCGCAGGAGCCGAAGACACCGCTGGAACTGCGCATCACTCAGTTCGGCCGCTATCTGGTGGCTGGTGCGCTGGTGTTGTTTGTCGTCGTGGTCGGGCTCGGTCTGCTGCGCGGTTTGCCATTCGCCGACGTGCTGATGGTGGCGATCAGCCAGATGGTATCGATGGTTCCCGAGGGCCTGCCGGTGGCGATGACGATCGCGCTGGCGGTGGGCATGCAGCGCATGGCCGGGCGCGGCGCGATCATCCGCCGGCTCTCCGCCGTCGAGACGCTGGGGTCGACCACCGTGATCTGCAGCGACAAAACCGGCACGCTGACACGCAACGAGATGACCGTCGGCGCTCTGTGGCTGCCTGGCGGGCGGCAGATCGCCGTCTCGGGCGTGGGCTACGCGCCGCAGGGCGCAATCAGCGAAGCAGGCGCGCCGGTGATTGCATCGGACGGCGCCGTCACCACACTCTTGCAAGCCGTCGTGCTGTGCAACGACGCTGAACTCGTGCCGCCGCAGGACGACCTGGCGCAATGGACCGTGCTCGGCGACCCGACCGAAGCGGCGCTGCTGGTTGCCGCCGGCAAGGCCGGCATTGATATGGCCGCCCTGCGCCGAGAATCGCCGCGCCAGGCCGAGTTGCCGTTCGACTCCGACACCAAGATGATGGCGACGCGCCACGCCGGCCCGACGGCGCCGCGCCGCGTATTCATCAAGGGTGCACCGGAAGCTGTGCTGCGTTTGTGCGCGGCGGACGGCCCGGTGGCGTTGCACGCGGCGCGCGAGGCCGCCGAAGGCATGGCCAGCCAGGCGC
>JBAQUQ010000213.1:0-18404 GCA_049297615.1 Burkholderiaceae bacterium | reverse complement strand
GCATCCGCCTGACCGATCGCGAGCTCGCCCTCATACAGGTAGGCGAAGGCGTTGTGGCCGACCTGCAACGGCTGCCCAAAGGATGCGCCGGCGTTCAGATGCACGTCCAGGTAGAGCGGATCGGTGGCCATCTCGCCGGCCTCGGAATTTATCGGCCCGGCGATGCGGTGCCCGTTCACTTCGACGCGGCCGGCGATCACCTTGACGCGCCCGCCCCCCGGCAGGGCGGCAGTTGGAATCTGCGCCTGAGGGACGTCGCGATAACTGGCGGGACTCATCTTGTCGCGCCCGGCCAGGTTGATCCAGAGCTGGAAGCCACGCATACGCCCTTGGTCCTGCATCGGCATTTCCGAGTGGATCACGCCGCGGCCGGCGCGCATCCATTGCACGCCGCCGCTCTCGAGTTCGCCGATATTGCCCAGGTGGTCCTCATGGCGCATATGCCCGTCGAGCATATAGGTGACGGTCTCGAACCCGCGATGCGGATGCGGCGGGAAGCCGCCGATGTAGTCATCGGGATTCTCGGTGCCGAATTCGTCCAGCATCAGAAAGGGATCGAGCCGCTGTTGCGGGTTCCTGCCGATGCTGCGCCGCAGTTTCACGCCCGCCCCGTCGGAGGTCTCGAGGCTGGGAATGATGCTTTGCAGGGTCCGAGTGCTCATCGTGCTGCCTTCAATCTTTGTCTCAGGCGTGTTGCGGATCTCGCTCGCGTCGCGCTATCAGTGCGTCGACGCTGAAGCGTCCCGCGCCGGAGGCGACCAGGAACAGGAAACCGCCCGCCATGGCTAGGTTCTTCATGAACGCGATTTGCTGCATGGCATCGACTGGAGCGTGGAAGATGAGTGCCGAGACGACGCTGAATGCGGCCAGGCCGAGCGCGGTGAGGCGCGTGAACATGCCCACCACGATCGCGATGCCCCCGCCCAGCTCGGCGGCGATCACCAGGGGCAGCAGGGCGCCGGGCACGCCCATCGATTGCATATAGGCCTGGGTGCCGGCGTAGCCGCCGATCTTGCTCCAGCCGGCGCTGACGAAGATGGCGGCGATCAGCACTCGGCCCAGCAGGGCGATCCAGGGGCCGGCTTTTTCGAGTGCTTGATTCATGGAGGTACTCCTTGGGGTCGATGCAAGGGTTTGCTGCAAGGTGGTCATGTCGGTTCTCCGGGTTGGTGTCGATGGCGCTATTTGATTATTTAGCACATCGATTGAAAAGCTGAATTTTCTGCTTAATATCATCGATACACTCGATGGATGCTCGCTCCCAGAATCAGTCTCGAACAGTGGCGCGCCCTCGTTGCCGTGGTCGAAGCCGGCGGTTACGCCCAGGCCGCCGAGCGACTTTTCAAGACCCAGTCCAGCGTCAGCTACGCGGTGCAGAAGATCGAGGCGCAGCTCCAGGTGAAGCTGTTCGAGATCCAGGGCCGAAAGGCGCAACTGACGCCGAACGGCCAGGTGCTTTACCGGCGCGCGCAGACCCTGATCGACCGCGCCGCAGCGCTGGAGCGCAGCGCCGCCGTGCTGGCTGCAGGCTGGGAGCCCGAGGTGCGGATCGCCGTGGAGATCGTCTTCCCCACCTGGGTCCTGCTGCGTTCGCTGGAGCGCTTTGCGCTGGAACGCCCGCAGACGCAGGTGCAGCTCTTCGAGACCGTGCTCGGCGGCACCGACGAAATGCTGTTCGAGCACAGCGTCGATTTTGCCGTCACCGGCTATGTGCCGCAGGGCTTCGCCGGTGAGCCGCTGCTGCCGGTGCGTTTCATCGCCGCCGCGCACCGTGACCATCCACTGCACCAGCTGGGTCGTGAACTGAGCCTGGACGACCTGAGCCAGCACCGGCATCTGGTGGTGCGTGACTCCGCCACGGCCAAGCCGCGCGAGGCGGGCGGTTGGCAGGGCGCCGAGGAGCGCTGGGCCGTGTCGCACAAGGCCACGCAGATCGCCGCCGCCAGCATGGGGCTGGGATTCGCCTGGTTCGCCGAACACACCATTGCCCACGAGCTGGAGGCCGGTGCGCTCAAGGCCTTGCCCTTGCGCGAAGGGCGCGAGCGCCACCTGCATCTGTACCTGGTGTTCGCCGACATCGACACCCGCGGCAAAGCGGTGTCACGGCTGGCGCAGATTCTGCGCGAGGACGTGGCGGCCTTGTGCCGCCCGTACTCACAGCACGGCCCGCGGCAAGAAGATGCCCGGCCACGCCTCGAGTGACATCGTCCAGCGCGGCGGGGGCGGCGCGGGGCGGAAAGGGCATCCCGCAGACGAACTTCCTGGCCTGCTGAGAGGCGCTGCGGGCGAGGCCCAATCGATGCCTCAGACGCCCAGATAAGACGCCAATTCGCCGCTCTGGGCGAGCGCCTGCGCGGCACCGGTGAGCACGACGGCGCCTTTTTGCAGCACCAGAGCCCTGTCCGCTCGCGCCAGCACCTTCTTGTAGTCGCGATCGACGATCAGGGTCGCGATGCCGCTGCTGCGGATCTCGCCCACCACACGCCAGATGTCCTGCACGACCTTGGGCGCGAGGCCCTCGGTGGCTTCGTCGAGGATGATGAGTTCGGGGTGGGTCAGCAGCGCGCGGCCGATCGCCAGCATCTGCTGCTCGCCGCCCGACAACTGCGCGCCCAGATTCGCGAGCCGTTCCCTCAGGCGCGGGAAGGTCTCGAGTACGCGCTCATAAGGCCAGTCCTGGCGCCCGTAGCGCCCGGCGCGCGCGGCCATCAGCAGGTTCTCGCGCACCGAAAGATTGGGGAACACGCCGCGCCCTTCGGGAACGTACGCGACGCCTTGGCGCGCCACCTCGTGCGGTCTCGCGTTGGACATGTCCTGCCCGAAGAGGGCGATGTGGCCCTGGCGTTGCGTGACGTGGCCGAGCAGGGTCCGGATCAGGGTGCTCTTGCCCATGCCATTGCGACCCAGCAGGCCGACGGTTTCGGCGCGGCCGATTTGCAGGTCGACGCCGTGCAGCACATGGCTCGAGCCGTACCAGGCGTGGATGGCGCGCGCGTCGACGATGAGTTTGCTGCCGGCATCCATGGTCATCTCAATGGCCTCCGAGGTATGCGGCTTGAACCTCGGGGCTCGCGCGCACCGCTTCGGGGGTGTCACAGGCGATCACCTGGCCGTTCACCATGACCGTGATGCGGTCGGCGATGCGAAATACCGCGTCCATGTCGTGTTCAACGAGCAGGATCGCGTGGCCTTCCCGAAGCTCGGCGAGCAGGGCGAGCATGCGGTCGGTCTCCTCGGCGCCCATGCCGGCGAGCGGCTCGTCGAGCAACAACACCTGGGGTGCCGTGGCCAGGCACATGGCGATTTCCAACTGGCGTTTCTGGCCATGCGCGAGCAGGCCGGCCGTGCGGTCGAGCACTTGGTCGAGGCCGGCGCGAGCCGCTGCGGCGCGCGCCGCGCCGGTGCTCACTGCGCATTGCTGGGCGTTGCTCAACCAGGCCCAGGGTTTTTGCGTGCGGGCCTGCGCAGCGAGCCGGCAGTTCTCGAGCACGGTGAAGCTCGGGTAGATCGTATTGCGCTGGTAGCTGCGGCCCAGGCCGGCGCGCGCGCGCCTGGGCTGGGGCCAGCGCGTCACGTCCTGGCCGAGCAACTCGACACTGCCGCTCGAGGGTGGGAGTTCGCCCGCGAGAATGTTCACCAGGGTCGACTTGCCCGCGCCGTTCGTGCCGATCACGGCGTGCACCGCGCCGCGCTGCAATTCGATCGACACGCCGTCCACCGCGACCAGGCCGCCCCAACGGCGCGTGATGTCGCGCCCGCGCAGCAAGATTTCAGCCCGGCTCATCGCCTGCCCCGATGGCCCTGGTGCCTCGGTTCGTGCCGAGCAGCCGAGCCCGCACCTGCCCCGGCATGCCCACCAGGCCGCGCGGCAGCAGGGCGACGCTGGCGATGATCGCCAGGCCCAGACTGAGATGCCAATGTTTCGCGAAGGCACCGAAAACCGCCTCGGACTGGAAGAACTCCTGAAGCAGGGTGAAGGCGAAGGCGCCGATCAAGGCGCCGCGCAGGTGGCCCAGGCCGCCCAGAATGATCATGATCAGCACCGCGCCCGAAAAATGCCAGCTCAGCAGTTCGGGATTCACGAAACCGTCTTTCACCGCGAACAAGAAGCCTGCCCAACCCGCGATGCCGCCCGAGATCGTGAACGCCGCGAGTTTGTACGGATAGGTCGAAAATCCGGTGGCGCGCATGCGCTGCTCGTTGACCTTGATTCCGGCGAGCGCCCGGCCGAAGCGCGAGCGCCCGAGCAGGGCGAGAAAAGCGAAGACGAGGGCGAGGCTGGCGAGGATGAAGAAATAGAAGATCAGCGGCTTGTCGAGGTCGAGCACCCTGCCCAGCACCGGCTTGGCCATCAGGTAGATACCGTCGGTGCCACCGCCCAGGGGCGTGTCGTGGATGACGTAGTAGGCCATCTGTGCAAACGCGAGCGTCACCATGATGAAGTAAACGCCCCGGGTGCGCAGCGACAGCGCGCCGACAAAGAGCGCATACCCAGCCGCGGCAAGCACGCAGGCCGGCAGCAGCCACAGCACCGAGGCCGAGTCGGCCTTGGGCGAGAGCAATACGCAGGCATAGGCACCGATGCCGAAAAACGCCGCCTGGCCGAAACACACCAGGCCGGTCGCACCGACGAGCAGTTCGAGGCTCAAGGCGAACACCGCGAAGATCATGATCTTGGCGATCAGGTCGACGCCGAACTCGCCGGCGACCAGCGGGTAGAGCGCGAGCGCCAGGAAGCAAGCGGCGACAAACCAGAATCGAGCTTTCACGCGCGCCGCCCGCTACATCAAGCGAACGCCGCGGATCCGGCTTCGCCGGTCCGCTGGCGTTGCCCCCTTGAGGGGGAGACGGCCGAAGGCCGTTTCGGGGGTGGTCCCATCACCCCGCCTTGAACAGGCCGTCCGGCTTCCACAGCAGGATCAATGCCATCAGCACGTAGACCAGGACGCCCGCCGCCTGCGGGAAGATCACTTTGCCGAAGGTGTCGACGACGCCGATCAACAGCGCCGCGACGAGCGCGCCGCGAATCGAACCGATGCCGCCGATCACGACGACGACAAAGCAGATGATCAACACCGTATTGCCCATGCCCGGGTACACCGACGACACCGGTGCGGCCACCATGCCGGCGAGCACGGCGATGGCGACACCCGCGGCGAACACGACGCGGTAGAGGAACTTGATGTCGATGCCCAGCGACTGCACCATTTCGCGGTTCGTGCTGCCGGCGCGAATCATCATGCCGAGTCGGGTGCGCGTGAACACGAAATACATGCCCAGCGCGAGCGCGATGCAGACGCCCGAGATGAACAGGCGGTACACCGGATACGTCATCACATCGCCCAGCGGCAAGGTGCCGGCGAGGATTTCAGGGGCCTTGACGCCGTAGACATCGTCGCCGACGAGCAGGCTGCGCAATTCTTCAAAAACAAGGATCAGGCCGTACGTCATCAAGACCTGCTGCAGATGTTCGCGCTCATAGAGGAAGCTGAAGAAGGCCCATTCGAGCGCGTAGCCGAGCACAACCGCGAGCACCAGGCCGACCCACAAGGTCGCGAAGAAACCGCCGCCGAAGCTGGCGCCGACCAAGGGCGCAAGTGCGTACGCCATGTACGCGCCGATCATGTAGAAGCTGCCATGCGCGAGGTTGATCACACCCATGATTCCGAAGATCAGGGTCAGCCCCGACGCCACCAGGAACAGCAGCAAGCCGTACTGCAGCGAGTTCAGGCACTGGATGAGGAAGGTGGAGAGGTCCATCGTGGGTGTGTGCGGCGGATCGTCCCTCGCCCCGTCCCTCTCACGCGGGCGGGAGAGGGGGAAGTCCCGCTGCATCAGTCAACGCGGTTCCCTCTCCCGCAGGGCGGGAGAGGGCTGGGGTGAGGATTGGTTGAGGGTGCAGGCCAGGCCGAAGCGCGAGCGCGCAGCCGCGGCTACATCTTGCAGCCGCGGCCTGGATCGGCCAAGGCCTTGCTGGCGATGCCGACGACCTTGTTCTCCATGCCCACCACCTGGCGCAGGTACATGTCCTGCACCGGGTTGTGCGCACTGGACAGCGTGAACGGTCCGCGCGGGCTGTTGATCTTGGCTTTGCGCAGGGCCTCGGCGAATTCGCCCTTCTTGCTCAGGTCGCCCTTCACGGCGGTCATGCCCACCGCCAGCATCTGCGCGGCGTCGTAGCCCTGCACCGCGTACACGTCGGGTTGCAGCTTGTAGGCTTTCGCGTAGGCCAGGCGGAACGCGTTGTCGCGCGGCGTGCCCAGGCTGTCGGCGTAGTGCAGGGCGGTGAACACACCCTCGGCGTCGGCGCCCTGCGCTTGGAGCGTGCCGTCGGTGAGGAAGCCGGTGCCGAACAGGGGGATGTTCTTCTTCAGCCCGGCGGCGGCGTAATCCTTGACGAACTTCACCGCACCGCCGCCGGCAAAGAATGCGAACACGGCGTCGGGTTTGGCTGCGGCGATGTCGGTCAACAAGGCCTGGAATTCGACGTTCGGGAAAGGCAGGTTCAGTTCCTTGATCACCTGGCCGCCCGACTTCTCGAAGGCCTCTTTGAAGCCGCTCACCATCTCGTCGCCCGCGGCGTACTTCCAGGTGATCGTCACCACCTTCTTGTAGCCGCGCTTGGCCACGGCCTCGCCGGTCGCGTAACCGGGTTGCCAGTTCGTGAAGGAGCTGCGGAAGATGTTGGTCGCGCACATCGGCCCGGTCACCGCGCCGGCGCCGGCGTTCGGAACGATGAGCAGGGTGCCGGTGTCCTTCGCGACCTTGGCCATCGCCATCGCGACGCCGCTGTGCACACTGCCCACGACAACGTCCACGCCATCGCGCTTGATCAGTTTGTTGACATTGTCCGTGGCCTTCGATGGCTCGGACTCGTCGTCGACCTTGAAGAACTCGACCTCGCGGCCGCCGAACTTGCCGCCCTGCTCGGCCAGATAGAGGCGAAAGCCGTTTTCGATCGCGGTGCCGAGCGCGGCAAAGGTCCCGGTGGCGGGCAGCATCAGGCCGATCTTGAGCTTGGCGCCTGACTGGGCCTGTGCCAAGGGTGCGGCGAAGGCTGCGAGCGCGGCGGCGGCCGCGACCAGGGCGTAGTGGGGCATCTTCATCGTGTCTCTCCTGTGGTCTGACATTGAATGAAACGGGTGCTTGCAATGATCACCCTTTCGGGTTGATCGCGCTGCGGGGAATGCCCGCAGTCGGGCAGCTCGAGCAGTTCGGTGTGGGGCAGGCGGCGTGCGATGCCGCGAATCTGTTCGAGCGTGCCGTATTCGTCGTCAACGCCCTGCAGGGCCAGCAGTGGGCAGGTGATGGACGAGATCTGTGCCTCGATTGACCAGTGGCGAAACGCCGGTTGCAGCCAAACGCGGTTCCAGCCCCAAAACGCCGAATCGGGGTCGTCGTGGTACCTGGCCAGGCGCTGCTTCAGGTCGGTGTCGAGGTAGGCGTCACGCGCTTTCGCGATGCTTTGCACCGACACGTCTTCGACCCGGATATGCGGCGCGACGACGATCGCGCCCCTCAGACCTTGCGAAAACTTCGCCGCGTAGAGCAGGGCGATCGAAGCGCCATCGCTGTGGCCGAACAGCCAGGGGCGCTCGACTGCGGCGTCGATGTCGAGCGCCTCGAACAGCGCGGGCAGCACTTGGTGCGCTTGGGCGTGCATGAAGTCCGGGCCCCATGCCTCTTCGGCGGCGCGCGGCGTCGAGCGACCATAACCGGGGCGCGAATAGACAAGGCCACGGCAGCCGGCGGCGTCGCACAGGCGCTGCGGAAAGTCCTTCCACATCGACAGCGAACCCAGGCCTTCGTGCAGGAACACGATCAGGGGCAGGCGGCGATCGGTCGAGCCGACCCATTGGTGTTCGATGCGAACGCGGCGGGCGGCCCAGTCGATTTCGGCGAAGCGTGTCTCAGGCTGAGGCATGTCGTCGCGGCGATTCACTTGCCGGCCTGCGGAGGCGCCGCGCCCGGGGCAGGTTGCTCGCGCTCGCGCAGCTTGAAGCGTTGGATCTTGCCCGTCGCCGTCTTCGGCAGGTCGTCGACGAATTCGAAGAAACGCGGGTACTTGTACGGCGCCAGGCGGTCCTTGACGAAAGCCTTGAGTTCCTCTTCGCTCGCACTTCGGCCCGGCTTGAAGACGACGAAGGCCTTGGGCTTGGTCAGGCCGTCGGCGTCTTGCCTGCCCACCACGGCCGCTTCCAGGACGGCCGCGTGCTGCACCAGGGTCGCCTCGACTTCGAACGGCGACACGTAGATGCCGCCGACCTTCAACATGTCATCGCTGCGGCCGGCGTAGGTGTAGCTGCCGTCGGCGTTGCGGACGAACTTGTCGCCGCTCTTGGTCCAGCCACCCTGGAAGGTGTCGCGCGTCTTGCTGCGATTGCCCCAGTACATCATCGCCGCCGATGGGCCCTGGATGTAGAGCTCGCCGGTTTCGCCCTCGGCAACGGGCGCGCCGCTTTCGCCGCGCAGCTCGACCGCGTAACCCGGCACCGGCCAGCCGGTCGTGCCGTAGCGCACCCGGTCCGGCTGGTTCGACAAGAAGATATGGAGCATTTCGGTCGAGCCGATGCCGTCGACGATGTCCACGCCGAAGTGGCGTTTGAATCGCTCGCCGATTTCGGCCGGCAGGGCCTCGCCGGCCGACGAGACCAGGCGCAGCGCCACCGCGTCACGCGCAGGCAGGGCGGGGTGGGCGAGCATTCCCGCAAAGCCGGTGGGCGCGCCGTAGAACACCGTCGGCTGGGCGGTGCCGCCCGCGCCGCCGCCGAGCCAGCGCTTGAATGTCGCGTCGGGCGTCGGACGCTCGGCCATCAGGATGCTGGTGGCGCCCACGCTCATCGGAAAGCTCAGCGCATTGCCCAGGCCGTAGGCAAAGAACAGCTTGGCGGCTGAGAAACAGATGTCGTCCTCGCGCAAGGCGAGTACCCCCTTGCCATACAGCTCGGCGGTCCAGTACGGGTTGCCGTGCGAGTGCACCGTGCCCTTGGGCCGGCCGGTCGAACCCGATGAATAGAGCCAGAAGCCGGGGTCGTCGGGGCCGGTCGACGCGGGCCGAGGCAGCGGCTCCTGGCCCTTTACGAAGGTCTCGAATTCGACCTCGGTAGGATGCGGCGGCGCGTCCTGCGAGGGCGTGGCCTTCAGCGGCGGGTCCTGTGAGGGCGCCGCCTTCAGCGGCGCCTGGGGCCGCGACACGATGACTCTGTGCACCTCGTGGTCGGCCTTGGTCAGCGCCAGCGTAAGCGTGGGAAGCAGGGCGCCCGAAACCAGGACCGCCTGGGCGCGCGAGTGCTCGAGCATGTAGGCGTAATCGTCGGCAGTGAGCAGGGTGTTCACTGCCACCGGAACGATGCCGGCGTACATCGCGCCGAGGAAGCCCACCGGCCAATCATTGCAGTCGTGCATCAGCAAGAGCACGCGCTCTTCGCGCCGAATGCCCAGGGCGCGCAGCCCGGCAGCGACGCGCCGGACACGATCGGCAAGTTCGGCGTAGCCGAGGATTCGCGTGTCGTCGATGAAGGCGGCCTTGTTCGGGCGAGCGGCATTGCGCTCGAGCAGGTGCTGTGCAAAGTTGAAGCGCTCGCCGGGGGCGGGCACCTGGGTTTGCGTGCTCATGTCGGTCTCCTGGAACGATGTCGTCGCATGGGCCTTGCGGTGGGTCGAAAGATGAAGTATTGTGCGCGCACATGAAGCTTAGAACCAGAGAAAATCGATGTCAAGCACTATAGTGCGTTCGATCGGGCTAACACCTATGTCGCCAGGGGCGATGCCGTCAGCGGCCGACGAAGCCGACGATACCGGTGAGAAAAATCCCTTTCTGAAGGCGCTCGGTGAACGCGTTCGCAACCTGCGCTCGCGCCGGGGCATGACACGCAAGTTCGTCGCGAACAGCGCCGACGTGTCCGAGCGCCATCTCGCCAACCTCGAGTACGGCGTGGGCAATGTGTCGGTCCTGGTGTTGCTCCAGGTCGCCACCGCGCTGCAATGTTCGCTGGCCGAGCTGCTCGGCGACATCACCACCTCGTCGCCGGAATGGCTGCTGCTGCGTGAACTGCTCGAACATCGCGACGAAGCGACGCTGCGGCGTGCGCGGGTGGCGATCGGCGAGTTGCTCGGAACCGGTGGCGACAACCTCGTGCGCAGCCCGCGCGTCGCCCTGATCGGCCTGCGAGGCGCGGGCAAATCGACCCTCGGCCCGCGCCTTGCGAGCGATCTGGGCTACCCGTTCGTCGAGCTGAGCCGCGAGATCGAAAAGTTCGCCGGTTGCAGCATTGCTGAGATCCAGGCGCTGTACGGCATGAACGCGTACCGCCGCTACGAACGCCGCGCGCTCGAAGAAGCGATCCAGATCTATCCCGAGGCCGTCCTGGGCACGCCGGGCGGACTGGTGTCCGACGCAGCGACTTTCAATCTGCTGCTCGCACATTGCACGACGGTGTGGCTCAAGGCCGACCCCGACCACCATATGCAGCGCGTCGCCGCGCAAGGCGATACGCGGCCGATGGCGGCGAGCAAGGAGGCGATGCAAGACCTGCGCGATATCCTCGCTGGGCGCGCCGCCTTTTATTCGAAGGCCGACCTCACGCTCGACACCAGCGCGCAGCCGCTCGAAGCGACTTTCCGGACCTTGCGCACCATCGTTCGACAAGCCTTGAAGTTGCCCGATTGAGGAGCGGCGAAGAATTTTCTCAACGTGCTTGACGCATTGCATGCATAATGTTGCACTTATTGATCGAGATACGCATTATCTTGCAGGATTAACACCATGAGCAACCTCGCCCGCGTCGAATACCAGACCCACCCGGCCCAGTACAAGCACTGGAAGCTGAGCTACGAAGGGCCGGTGGCGACGCTGCGCGCCGACTTCGATGAGAACGCCGGCCTTCGCCCTGGCTACAAACTCAAGCTCAACAGCTATGACCTGGGTGTCGACATCGAACTGAACGACGCGATCAACCGGGTCCGCTTCGAGCACCCCGAGGTTCGTACCGTGGTCCTCACGAGTGCGAAGGAAAAAGTGTTCTGCTCAGGTGCGAACATCTTCATGCTGGGAAGCTCGAGCCACGCGTGGAAGGTGAACTTCTGCAAGTTCACGAACGAAACCCGCAACGGCCTCGAAGACTCCTCAATGCACTCGGGCCTGAAGTTCCTCGCCGCGGTGAACGGCTCCTGTGCCGGGGGCGGCTACGAACTCGCGCTGGCCTGCGACGAGATCATCCTTGTTGACGACCGCGCCTCCGCAGTGAGTCTGCCCGAAGTGCCCCTGCTCGGTGTCTTGCCCGGCACCGGCGGCCTGACGCGCCTGACCGACAAGAAGCACGTGCGCCACGACCTCGCCGATCTGTTTTGCACCAGCGTCGAAGGCGTGCGCGGCCAGAGGGCGAAAGACTGGCGTCTCGTCGACGACATCGCCAAGCCACAAGGTTTTGCCGCAAAGGTCCAGGAACGCGCCTTGCAACTCGCCGCCCAAAGCGACCGCCCGGCTGGCGCGCAGGGCGTGTCGCTGACCAAGCTCTCGCGCAAGGATGAGGCCGACGCACTGCGTTATGAATTCGTCGACGTCGCGATCGACCGCAACCGGCGCTGCGCGACTTTCACGGTCAAGGCGCCGGCGCGCGAGCCGCCCGCGACGCCGGAAGCGATCGTCGCCGAGGGTGTGAACTGGTGGCCGCTGCAAATGGCTCGCGAACTCGAAGACGCGATCCTGCAAATGCGCAGCAACGAACTCGATATCGGTACCTGGCTGATCAAGACGCAGGGCGACAGCGCCGCCGTGCTCGCCAGCGACGCCGCCCTGCTCGAGCACAAGAACCACTGGCTGGTTCGCGAAACCATAGGCCTGCTGCGGCGCACCTTCAGCCGGCTCGACCTGTCGTCGCGCAGCCTGATGGCGCTGATCGAGCCGGGTTCGTGTTTCGCGGGCAGCCTCTTCGAATTGGCGCTCGCCTGCGACCGCAGCTACCAACTGGCCTTGCCCGAGCCGAAGGTGACCGAAGCAACGCACGCAGCCAGGCCGCCGAAGATCACGCTGACCGAAGTCAACTTCGGACTGTTTCCGATGATCACCGGCCAGAGCCGTTTGCAGCGCCGCTTCTACGACGAGAAGCCCGCGCTCGACGCGGTGCGCGCCCAGGCAGGCCGGCCCCTTGACGCCGACGCCGCGTTCGCGCTGGGCCTGGTGACGAGCAAGCCCGATGACATCGACTGGGCCGACGAAGTTCGTATCGCGATCGAAGAACGTATCACGATGTCGCCCGACGCGTTGACCGCCATGGAAGCGAACCTGCGCTTCAATGGCCCCGAGAACATGTTCACGCGCGTCTTCGGCAGGCTCACGGCGTGGCAGAACTGGATCTTCCAGCGCCCGAACGCAGTGGGCGAAAAGGGCGCATTGAAGGTTTACGGCAAGGGCGACAAGGCCGCGTTCGACTGGATGCGAGTTTGATCGAGACGCTGCGAAGCCGCGCAACACTCAAGGATTGAAAGCCTCACATGTCCAGCATCAACTACAGCGAAAAGATCCCGAACAACGTCAACCTGGGCGAAGACCGTGCGCTGCAGCGCGCGCTCGAACAGTGGCAGCCCAACTTCATCAACTGGTGGGGCGACGCCGGGCCGCAAGGCTCGAGCCGGCACGACGTCTACCTGCGCACAGCGGTCAGCGTCGATCCGCAAGGCTGGGCGCAGTTCGGTCATGTGAAGATGCCCGACTACCGCTGGGGAATCTTCCTGAATCCGGGCGATGCGAACCGCGAGATCCACTTCGGCGACCACAAAGGCGAGAAGGCCTGGCTCGAGGTTCCCGGCGAATACCGCGCGAATCTGCGCCGCATCATCGTCACCCAGGGCGACACCGAGCCGGCGTCGGTCGAGCAGCAGCGCCACCTCGGGCTGACTGCCCCCAGCCAATACGACCTGCGCAACCTGTTCCAGGTCAATGTCGAGGAAGGCCGCCACCTGTGGGCGATGGTCTACCTGCTGCAAAAGTATTTCGGCCGCGACGGGCGCGAAGAAGCCGAGGCCCTCCTGGTGCGCCGCTCCGGCGATGAAAACAACCCGCGCATCCTGGGCGCGTTCAACGAGGCGACGCCCGACTGGCTGAGCTTTTTCATGTTCACCTACTTCACCGACCGCGACGGCAAGTTCCAGTTGTGCGCATTGGCCGAGAGCGCGTTCGACCCGCTGGCACGCACCACCAAGTTCATGCTCACCGAAGAAGCGCACCACATGTTCGTCGGCGAGGCGGGCGTGTCGCGCGTCATCCAACGCACGGCTGGGGCGATGAATCAAATGAAGACCGACGACGTGGCCAGGCTGCGCGCCGCGGGCATCATCGATCTGCCGACGATCCAGCGCTACATCAACTTCCACTTCAGCGTGACGGTGGACTTGTTCGGCGCCGACGAGTCGAGCAATGCCGCCACGTTCTACAGCTCGGGCCTGAAGGGGCGCTTTGAAGAAGGCCAGCGCGGCGACGACCACCAGTTGCGCGGCCAGGCCTACACGGTGCTGCAAGTGCACGACGGCCAGCTCGTCGAGAAGCAAGTGCCGATGCTCAACGCGTTGAACGAGGTCTTGCGCGACGACTTCATCAAAGACTCGGTGGCGGGCATCGGGCGTTGGAACAAGGTGCTCGACAAGGCCGGCCTGCCGAACCGGCTGAGCGTGCCGCACAAGGCGTTTCACCGCAATATCGGCTCCCTGGCGGGCGTGAAGGTGGCGCCCGACGGCCGCGTCATGGCGCCGTCGCAATGGCAGGCGAATGTCGACGACTGGCTGCCCAGTGCAGCGGATCGCGCCTTCGTCAGGTCGCTGATGGGCCGCGTCGTCGAGCCCGGCAAATTCGCGAACTGGATCGCACCGCCCGTGATGGGCATCAACCGCCAGCCGCTCGACTTCGACTATGTGCGGTTTGCTTGAATGCCGCCGTCCTGGCGAACGCCGGGATGGTGACGCCGGCGTGGCTTGAGGCTCAGGAGCATCCGATGGAGATGGCGGCCACGATCATCAAGCAGCACTTGATCGACCCCGAGGTCTGCATCCGCTGCAACACCTGCGAATCCATCTGCCCGGTCAAGGCGATCACGCACGACTCGCGCAACTACGTCGTCGACGCGAGCATCTGCAATGGCTGCATGGACTGCATCTCGCCCTGCCCGACGGGCTCGATCGACAACTGGCGAACCGTGCTCAAGCTCGAGGCCTACTCGCTCGACGAGCAGTTGGGCTGGGACGAACTGCCCGCTGAGTTGCCGCTGAAGCAGGGCGCGGCAATCGACGTCGGCGCTCGCGCGACGCCGCCGCAAGCCGTGCCGGCGACCCAGCTCGAGGCCAGCGAAACACCTTGGGTCGCGTCGGCCTGGGGGGCGACCACGCCGCCCTGGTCGGCGGCGCAGCCCTATACCAACCTGTACGGCACCAAGACCGGCCCGACGAGCGCCACCGTCGTCGGCAATTTTCGCGTGACCGCGGTCGGGCGCGAATACGACACCCACCACATCGTGCTCGACTTCGGCGCGATGCCGTTTCCGGTGCTCGAGGGCCAGTCCATAGGCATCCTGCCGCCGGGGCTGGACGCCAGGGGCAAGCCGCATCATGCGCGCCAGTATTCCGTGGCCAGCCCGCGCAATGGCGAGCGCGCCGGCTACAACAATTTGTCGCTGACGATCAAGCGTGTGCTCCAAGACCACGACGGCAAGCCGGTGCGCGGCGTCGGCTCGAACTACATGTGCGATCTCGCGCTGGGCGACACGGTCCAGGTGATCGGTCCGTTCGGGTCGAGCTTCCTGATGCCCAACCATCCGCGTTCCAATATCGTCATGATCTGCACCGGCACCGGCAGCGCACCGATGCGCGCGATGACGGAGTGGCGACGGCGCCTGCGTCAATCGGGCAAGTTCGAAGGCGGCAAGTTGATGCTCTTCTTCGGCGCGCGCAGCAAGGAAGAACTGCCCTACTTCGGGCCGCTGCAGAACCTGCCCAAGGATTTCATCGACATCACGCTGGCCTTCTCGCGCACACCCGGCGCACCGAAGCGCTATGTGCAAGACCTGATGCGCGAACGCGGCGCCGACCTGGGCGATTTGCTGAAAGACCCCAACACCTGCATCTACGTCTGTGGCCTCAAGAGCATGGAAGACGGTGTCGTGCTGGCCTTGCGCGACGTCGCGCAGCAGGCAGGCCTGTCCTGGGAAACCCTGGGCGCAGCGCTGAAGAAAGAAGGGCGCCTGCACCTGGAGACTTACTGAGGCCCTCACGCAAACCACGATGACGAGCAACGAACTGAAAGGTGCCCCGCTGCTGGTGGTCGGCGCGGGAATCATGGGCGCGGGAATCGCCCAGGTGGCAGCGCAGGCTGGCCACGCCGTGCTGCTTTACGACACGCGCGAAGGCGCCGCTGCCGAGGCCAAAGCCAAGCTCGGCAGGAGCCTGGAAGCGCTCGTCGCCAAGGGCAGGATGGCGCCGGACGATGTGGCGCGCAGCCTGGCGCGCATCGAACCCGTGGCCAGCCTGGACGCCGCCGCCTCGGTGCCCCTGGTCGTCGAAGCCATCGTCGAGAGCCTCGACGCCAAGCGCGAACTGTTCCGCGACCTCGAGCGGCGCGTCGCCGCCGACTGCGTTCTCGCGACGAATACCTCATCGATTTCGATCACGGCCATCGGCAATGGCCTGCAGCATCCGCAGCGCCTGGTCGGTATGCATTTTTTCAACCCCGTTCCCTTGATGAAACTCGTCGAAGTGGTCTCGGGGCTGCAAACCGACGCTGCAGTGGCGCAATCGATCTTCGAGCTGAGCCAGGCCTGGGGCAAAGTGCCGGTGCACGCGCGCTCGACGCCGGGATTCATCGTGAACCGCATCGCCCGGCCTTATTACGCCGAGACGCTCGCCCTGCTGCAGGAACGCGCCGCCACGCCCGAGGTGCTCGACGCCTGCCTGCGCGGCGCGGGCTTTCGCATGGGAGCGTGCGAGCTGATGGACCTGATCGGCCACGACACCAACTTCGCGGTGACGAATTCGGTGTTCCAGGCCAACTTCTACGACAAACGTTTCGTGCCCTCCCTGGTGCAGCGCGAACTGGTCGATGCCGGGCTGCTCGGGCGCAAGTCGGGCCGTGGGTTTTTCGACTATGCGCCAGGCGTCGCCGCGCCCGCCCTGCCCCCATTCGAGGCGGCACCGCCGCCCGCCGCGCAGCGCCTGGTGGTGTGCGGCAGCGGGCTGTTCGCCGAGCGCCTGGCCAGCACTCTAGCGGGCGCTTTCCTGGCCGCCGGGCGCAGCATCGAGCGCGACACAGGCTGCGGCTGGGTCGGCCTGCACGTCCGCGGCGGGCAAGGCGCCCAGGACGCCCAACTGCGCCTGACCGACGGCGTGAGCGCAAGCCGGCTCGGCGCCGAACTCGCGGTCTTCGACTTGCCCTTGTCGGCGCAGGCCGGCAGCGCGCTGGCCTGGGCGCCCTCGGTGCGTGCATCGCAGGCCTGGTGCGAGGCCGCGCCGACCTGGCTGCGCGCATTGGGTTTCAACCCGCAACGCGTGGCCGACGCACCCGGCCTGGTTGTGGCCCGCACGATCGCGATGCTCATCAACGAAGCGGCCGACGCGGTCCAGCAAGGCGTGTGCACGCCGCAGGGCGCCGACGCGGCGATGAAACTGGGGCTCAACTATCCGGCCGGACCCTTCGAATGGCTGGCGCGCTGGGACGCGGCAGCCGTGATCGGCGTGCTCGATGGCCTGGACGCTGTTTACCGCGGTGAGCGATACCGTGTCAGCGCGTGGCTGCAGCAGTTCGCCCGGCGGGGAAGTGCGGCGTGAGGCGTCGCCGCGCCGGCTCTGCCCGGCGCTTCGATCAAAATGACGCCGCAGTGTCCGACCTCGAAGCGACCCAGCGCTTCGCCCTTCTTCAGCCACGCCTGTCCGACCGGTGACCCCTATGAATGAAGCCTTTATTTGCGACGCGATCCGCACGCCTTTCGGCCGCTACGGCGGCGCGCTCTCGACGGTGCGTACCGACGACCTCGGCGCATTGCCCCTGCGCGCGCTGATGGCGCGCAACGCGCGGGTCGATTGGGCAGCGCTGGGCGACGTGTTGTTCGGCTGCGCCAACCAAGCCGGCGAAGACAACCGCAACGTGGCGCACATGGCGTCCCTGCTCGCGGGCTTGCCCAAGGAAGTGCCCGGCGCCACGATCAACCGCCTGTGCGGCTCGGGTCTGGACGCCGTGGGCAGCGCGGCGCGCGCCATCAAATGCGGCGAAGCGCAGTTGATGGTCGCCGGCGGCGTGGAGAGCATGAGCCGCGCACCCTTCGTCAGCCCCAAGGCCGAAACCGCGTTCAGCCGCACCAACGCCGTCTACGACACGACGATAGGCTGGCGCTTCGTCAACCCCTTGATGAAGGAGCTGTACGGCGTCGACTCGATGCCCGAAACCGCCGAGAACGTCGCCAGGGACTTCGGTATCGAGCGCGATGCGCAAGACCGAATGGCCTTGCGTTCGCAGCTCAATGCCGTCAAGGCGCAACTGAAGGGCTGCTTCGACGCCGAAATCGTTCCCGTATCGATCGCGCAGAAAAAGGGCGAAGCGCTGCGCGTGACCCGGGACGAACACCCGCGCGAAACCTCCCTCGAAGCGCTGGCCAGGCTCAAGGGCATCGTGCGCCCCGATGGCACGGTGACGGCGGGCAACGCGAGCGGCGTCAATGACGGTTCGTGTGCGCTCCTGCTCGCCAGCGAAGCAGGGGCAGCTCGCCATGGCCTGACGCCGCGCGCCCGCGTCCTGGGCATGGCCACGGTGGGCGTCGCGCCGCGCATCATGGGCATGGGCCCGGCGCCGGCGACGCGCAAAGTGCTCGAACTCACCGGATTGAAGCTCGCCCAGATCGACGTGATCGAACTCAACGAAGCCTTCGCCGCGCAAGGCCTGGCGGTGCTGCGCGATCTGGGTTTGGCCGACGACGACGAGCGCGTCAACGCCTGGGGCGGGGCCATCGCCCTGGGGCATCCGCTGGGCGCCAGCGGCGCGCGGCTGGTGACGACGGCCGTGAACCAGCTGCAGCGCAGCGGCGCTCGCTACGCGCTGTGCACGATGTGCATCGGCGTCGGCCAGGGCATCGCGCTCGTGATCGAACGCGCCTGACGGGGGATTGTTCTTCGGTGTCGCGCGCGCTGTGCGCGATGCCACCCCGCGCTAAGGTCAGCGTGATTCATACGGATTGGTGTTCAAACGCATAAGGCGGACTAATTGGGAATGCTCGCTTTCGGCCCGAAGCTGACGTTCGCCGCTGCCCGCACGCCTGCCTCGAGCGCGGGCAGGTGGCCCGGGGTACGTTCTCCGGCCCACGCTCGCGGGGCAGCATTTTTGGTTCGCAACTCGCGTCTCGATCAAAGGCGTCGGGTTCGCACGTACGTCCAGG
>JBAQUQ010000212.1:0-12986 GCA_049297615.1 Burkholderiaceae bacterium | reverse complement strand
GGCTCGAACAGCGCGCCGGCGCGGCGGGTGAAGCCGACGGCGTGCGAACCTACCGCCGCGGCGACGCGCTCAAGCTCGTCGTCTGGAAAAAAGCCGCCAAAGCGCTGGAAAGCGGCGGCGAGCTGGTCAGTCGCGATACCCACGTCCCGGTGCACCGGCAGTTGCAGCTCGATTGGGCGTTCTGCGCGGGCCTGGCCGACGAACAGCGCTTGTCCCGGCTCACAGCCTGGGTGCTGGCAGCCCAGCGCGCGGGCGCCGACTATGCGCTCAACCTGCCCGGCAGTGCCCTGAACGCGGCCAGTGGCGAGTCGCATCGGCGGCGCTGCCTGGAGGCGCTCGCCCTTTGGAAATGACGCTGTGGAATTGACTTCACTGCGTTGGCCACGATGGCCGAGCTGGCCGGGCTGGCGCCACTTGCCGCGCGAGACGCGCGACACGCTGTTCCTGATCGGCGTGATCGCCTGGACCGTCACGCCGCATGTGGCGCACCTGCCGCTATGGTGCACAGCTCTGACCGCAGCGGTGCTGGTGTGGCGCGCCCTGCTTGCGGTGCGCCAGGCGGCATTGCCCAATCGCTGGGTGGTATTGCTGGTGCTGTTCTGCGCCGCAAGCTTGACGTTGTGGTCGCATCAAACCCTGTTCGGCAAGGAGCCCGGCGTGACGATGGCGGTGTCGTTGATGGCGCTGAAGACGCTCGAGCTGCGTGCGCGGCGCGACGCCTTCGTCGTGTTCTTTCTCGGCTTCTTCCTGGTGCTCACGCACTTTCTCTATTCGCAGTCCCTGCTCGTCGCGGGCGCGATGTTGGTGTCGGTGTGGGGTCTGCTGACCGCCCTGGTGCTGGCCCACATGCCCGCCGGCCAGCCCAGCCTGCGCCAGGCCGCAACACTGTCGGCGCGCACCGCCTTGCTCGGCGCGCCCATCATGGCCCTGATGTTCTTGCTGTTCCCGCGCATCGGCCCGCTATGGGGTGTGCCGCAGGACGGCACGTCGAGCACCGGCTTGTCGTTGCGCATGCGCATGGGCTCGGTGGCCGAAGTGGCGCTGGACGACAGCATCGCCCTGCGTGTGCGTTTCGAAGGCACGGCGCCACGCCCGCAGTCGATGTATTTCCGCGGCCCGGTGCTGGGGCGCTTCGACGGCACCGAATGGCGCCCGCTGCAACCCACATTCGCCACTTCGCTGGCGCTGCGCCCAGCGGGCCCCGCGGTTCGCTACGAAATGACGCTCGAGCCGCTGCGCCTGGCGATGCTGCCCCTGCTCGAAGCCACGGCGCGTGCGCCGCTCATCGAGGGCATGCAGGTGATCGTGCAGGACGACCTGCAGGCCCTCACCGACCGCCCGGTGCTGCAACGATTGCGCTTCGACGCCGAGGCGAACATCGCTTTTGTCCAAGGGCCGCAGCGTTTCACCGCGGGTCTGCGCGACTACCTGGCCCTGCCCAGGGGCTTCAACCCGCGCACCCTGGCCTGGGCCGCCGAGTTGCGCAGCCAGGCGCGCTACGCGCACGCCGACGCGAACACGCTCGCGCTGGCCCTGCTCGAACACATTCGCACGCAGGGCTACAGCTATACCCTGGCCCCGGGTGAATACACCGGCCCGAACACGATCGACGAGTTCTGGCTCGACCGGCGCGCCGGATTCTGCGAACACTTTGCCGCCGCCTTCGTCGTGTTGATGCGTGCGCTGGACGTGCCGGCCCGCGTCGTGACGGGCTACCAAGGGACGGATCCGACACCAGTGGACGGCTACTACATCGTGCGCCAGAGTTCGGCGCACGCCTGGGCCGAGTATTGGCAAGAGGGGTCGGGTTGGCTGCGCGCCGACCCCACCGCGGCGGTGGCGCCGGAGCGCATCGAGCGCAGCCGCAATTTGCTGCCCGCACCGGGCTTGATGGCCGGCGCCCTGAGCAGCCTGAGCCCGGAAATGCTGGCCAGCTTGCGCCAGGGCTGGGAGACGCTGAATAACCGCTGGAATCAGTGGGTGCTGGGTTATTCGCGCGGCGCGCAGTTCGACCTGCTGCGCAACCTGGGCCTGGCCTCGCCGCGCTGGGAAGACCTGGCCCTGCTCCTGGTGGGATCCCTCAGTGCCCTGGCCCTGCTCGCCGCGCTGTGGGCCTGGCGCGACCGCAACCGCGTCGACCCGTGGACACGCCAGATGGACCGCTTGCGCGTGGCCTTGCGCGGCGCTGGCCTGAGCTGCGCGGCTCATGAAGCGCCGCGCAGCCTGGCGCGGCGCGTCGAGCAGCGTTTCGGCGAACAGTCCGCCGCCCTGGTCGAGCTCTTGCTCACGCTCGAGGCGCAACGCTACGGCCGGGAGGCGCGGCAGCGCCCGATGGAAGCGATGACGCGCAAATTCGTCGCGCTGACGCGCCGGCTCGCCGCGCTGCCGGTAACGGCCGCCCGATAGACTTCGCCTGGCTGCAAGCCCCATCCAGTGGCCCGCTGAACCCCGCACTGCACCCGCTCCCATGAATCGCCGTTCCTTGCTCCAGCAATTCTTGCTGACGATCTGGCCAGGGCCACTTCTCGGAGCGTGCTTGCCGGCTCTGGCCGGGCCTAGGAAACCTCGCGGCGCCGCATTGCCCGAGACCGAGCCCGGAGCGGTGAGCTACGCCGGCCGGGACGACGTCGCCGCGTTCGGCGCCGAAGTCGCACAGCGCCATGGCATCGATTTGCAGTGGACCCAGGACGCCTTGGCCCAGGCGCGGCGCATCCCCAGCGTCGCGCGTCACATCATGCCCGGGCCGGCCGGCACGGCGAAGAACTGGGCCGCCTACCGCGCGCGCGCGATCGATTCGGTGCGCATCCGCGCCGGCCTGGGCTTCTGGAGCGCGCATGAGGCCTGGCTGCAGATGGCCGACGAACGCTGGGGCGTACCGGCGCAGATCGTGGTGGGAATCATCGGCATCGAAACCCTGTACGGCCAGCAGATGGGCAGCTATCGGGTGATCGACGCGCTGGCCTCGCTGAGCTTCGATTTCCCGAACGGCCGCAGCGACCGCAGCGCGTTTTTCCGCGCTGAACTGAGCAGCTTCTTGCTGTGGTGCCATGGCGCGGGAATCGTGCCCAGCGCGCCGCGCGGCAGCTTCGCCGGCGCGATGGGCCTGGGCCAATTCATGCCTTCCAGCGTCGCGAAGTACGCCTTGGACTTCGACGGCGACGGCACCCTGGACTTGAGCGGCAGCGCCGCCGACGCCATCGGCAGCGTCGCGTTTTACCTCGCCGCATTCGGGTGGCGACGCGGTGTGCCGACGCGATTTGCCGTCGTGCCGCCGGTCCAGATGCAGGAGCGCGCCGTGCTCCTGGGCCCCGACATCAGGCCGACCTTTACCGCCCAGGAATTCGCCCAGCGCGGCGCGCAGCTCGGCGCGGAACTCTCGGCTTTCGAGGGCAAGCTCGCCTTGGTCGAACTGCAAAACGGCGATGCGCCACCGAGCTATCTGGCCGGCACCGAGAACTTCTACGCGATCACGCGCTACAACTGGTCGAGCTACTACGCCTTGGCGGTCATCGAGCTCGGTGAAGCCATCACGCGCGAACGCGCGCGCGGCGGCTTCTGAGGCGCCAGGCGCTCACCGGCCAGTGCAGCGGTGCCAAGCCTGTGCGTCTCTCAGACCGGCACCAACTCGAGTTCTGCGCTTTGTGGCGAGTGGCTGCGCTGGGCGGGCAACTGCCAGGCGGCCATGTCGGCGGCTTCGAATTCGACGAGGTTGTGCTCGCGCGTCTGAGCACCGCGTTCGCGCAGCGCGGCGTCGAACCAGGATTGAAGTTGCGCGTCAAGGCCATTGTTTTCGCAGACTTCGGCCCCGTTCTCCAGCTCCCAACTCGAATCGAACCAGCCGGGCCCGAGCGGCATGGGGTCGAGGTCGGCCAGGTTCATCATCAAAAAGCGGCGCTGGGCGGCAGCGCTCGGCCGGCGCAGGCGCTGCATCAGAAGAAGATAGCTCAAGTGCATGCGGTTCATCTCTGTCTCCTGGATCGATGTTTCGATGGGACAGAGTCTTTCGCAAGCAAGGCGAGCCGCCCATCCCACTGAGGGCGGAAACGGGGCTCATGAAAGGCCCCCTCGAGGGGGGCCCACGAAAGGGGGAGAAGGGCCTTGGAGCGTGCTGGCCGCGGGTTAAATCGTCACGACGATGCGCCCGCGCACCTGTCCCTGCATGAGCGCCTGGGCGTGCGCGATCGCGTCGTTCAGCGGCACGTCCTGCGTCATCGCTTCGAGCTTGGCCGGGTCCAGGTCGCGCGCCAGGCGCTGCCATGCCAACTTGCGCCTTGCCAGCGGTACCACCACGGATTCGACACCGGCCAGGGTGACGCCGCGCAGGATGAACGGCATCACCGTTCCCGGCAAATCCGCGCCTTGCGCCAGGCCACAGGCAGCGACCACGCCGCCGTAGCGCGTTTGCGCGAGCGCATTGACCAGCGTGTGGCTGCCCACAGCGTCGATCACGCCAGCCCAACGCTCTTTCTGCAAGGGCTTGCCGGGCCCGGCCAGCTCGGCGCGGTCGATGACATGCTTTGCCCCCAAGCCCATCAGGTATTCGACTTCAGCAGCTTTGCCGGTCGCAGCTGTCACCGAATAACCGAGCCGCGATAGCACGGCCACCGCGATACTGCCGACCCCTCCGGTCGCGCCGGTGACCAGCACGTCACCCGCGCCAGGCTCGACATGGCGATCCTCCAGCACCAGCACGCACAGCATCGCGGTGTAGCCCGCAGTGCCGATCGCCATCGCTTGGCGTGTCGTGAACGCCTTGGGCAACCCGACCAGCCAATCTCCCTGCAGCCGCACCCGTTCGGCCAAGCCGCCCCAGCGTGATTCACCCAGGCCCCAGCCATTGCTCACGACGCGGTCACCCGGTTTCCAGGCCGGGTGGGTGCTTTGGAGCACCGTTCCTGCGGCATCGATGCCGGCCACCATCGGCCAGCTGCGCACCACCGGGCCGCGGTTCGTGATCGCCAGGCCGTCCTTGTAGTTCAGCGTCGAATGTTCGACCCTGACGAGCACGTCGCCTTCGGGAAGGCGAGCTTCGTCGACGGACTGAATGCCGGCCTGGAAGGCGGACTCGGGTTTATCGAGCGATCTTTCGAGCATGAGGGCTTTGAACATCTCGTCTCCATCGACGCCGTGACTCGGCTGGACGACACGATAGCGCAGCCGGCGATGGGGCCTTGCCCCACCAGAAACGGCCTCCCAGGCACAATTGCGCCATGGCCGAAAAAGTCATTCCCCTGGCGGACCACCGCTACGCATCGTCGGTGCCGCGCATCCCGCAGGTCTTGGTGCCGCCCGAGGGCTTGCTCGGCGACCGCCTGGGCCGCCCGCTGCACGACTTGCGAATTTCCGTCACGGATCGCTGCAACTTCCGCTGCAGCTACTGCATGCCCAAGGAAGTGTTCGACAAGGACTACAGCTTCCTGCCGCACAGCTCCCTGCTCAGCTTCGAAGAGATCACCCGGCTCGCGCGAATATTCGTCGCCCACGGCGTGCACAAACTGCGCCTGACGGGCGGGGAGCCGTTGCTGCGCAAGAACCTCGAGGTGCTGATCGGCATGTTGAGCAAGCTGCGCACACCGCAGGGCGATGCGCTGGACTTGACGCTGACGACGAATGCCTCGCTGTTGACGAAGAAGGCGCGCGCGTTGAAGGACGCCGGCTTGCAGCGCGTCACGGTGAGCCTGGACGCGCTGGACGACGCGACGTTCCGGCGCATGAACGACGTCGACTTCCCCGTCGCCGACGTGCTGCAGGGCATCGCCGAAGCGCAGCGCGTCGGCCTGGGCCCGATCAAGGTGAACATGGTCGTCAAGCGAGGCACGAACGACGCCGAGATTCTGCCGATGGCGCGCCACTTCCGCCACGGCCCCGTCGTGCTGCGCTTCATCGAATACATGGACGTCGGCGCGACCAATGGCTGGCGCATGGACGAAGTGCTGGCATCGAGCGACGTGGTGGCGCGCATTCACAAGGAGCATCCGCTCGAAGCGATAGCGCCCAATGCCAACGGCGAAACGGCGCAGCGCTGGCGCTACCGCGACGGCGCCGGCGAAATCGGCGTGATCTCCAGCGTGACGCAGGCGTTCTGCCACGATTGCAATCGCGCCCGCCTGTCCACCGAAGGCAAGTTGTTCCTGTGCCTTTTTGCGAGCCACGGCCACGACCTGCGGTCCTTGCTGCGCGGCGCAGCGAGCGACGCACAGATCGCCGCCGCGATCGGGCTGATATGGCAAGGACGCGACGATCGTTACTCCGAGTTGCGCGGCGCCCTCGCCGCCGATCCGGGCAGCGGCCAGCGGCGCGTCGAGATGCATTACATCGGGGGGTGAGCCCGGACACAAGCGCGTGCCTGCGCACGCGCTTGTGCCTGGCGAACGCCTGAGGCCTCTGGCCGCAGGCCGGGGCAAACCGAACGCCTGAGGCCAAGAATCTCAGGCCGGATGGGCGGCAGGACGACAGGACGGACGAACGAGTCAAAACCACATGATCCAACGCGAAGACATCACCGGCCTGATCCTCGCCGGCGGGCGCGGCAGCCGTATGGGCGGCGTCGACAAGGGATTGCAAAACCACCGCGGCGTTGCTCTGGCGATGCACGCGTTGCTGCGCCTGGGCCCCCAGGTCGGCCATTTGATGATCAATGCGAACCGCAATCTGGGTGCTTATGAAGCCTTCGGCACACCCGTCTGGCCCGACGCCCTGCCCGATTTCGCCGGGCCCCTCGCGGGTTTTCTGGCCGGGCTCGAACAGTGCGAAACGCCATACCTGGTCACCGTGCCCTGCGATTCACCGCAGTTTCCACTGGACCTGGTGCAGCGCCTGGCGCAAGCGCTGGAGGCGCAAGACGCCGAGATCGCGATGGCCGCCACGCTCGAAGACGGCGCGATGCGCCCCCAACCCGTGTTCTGCCTGATGAAGACCGAGGTGATGGAAAGCCTGGTGCGCTTCACCGCCGATGGCCAGCGCAAGATCGACCGTTGGACCGCCTTGCACCGCTGCGTCGAAGTGCCCTTCGACGACGCCGGCGCTTTCTCCAACGCGAACACCTTGGCCGAGCTGGCTCAGCTCGACCAGCAGTCCTCAGCATGAGCACTCCCACCCTGCAGGAGATCGCCTCCTGCGTCAGCGGCTACGACCCGAATGCCCTGCCGGTGGCGCAGGCGCAGGAGTTCATCGCGCGCCTCGTGCCGCGCGTCGAATCCGTCGAGATGCTGGCACTGCGCTCGACGCTCGGCCGGGTCCTGGCGCGCGACATCGTCTGCAGCTTCAACGTGCCGGCGCACGACAACTCGGCGATGGACGGCTATGCCTTGCGCGGCGCCGACCTCAGCAGCGTCGGCGAAACCGTCTTGCAAGCCGTCGGCACGGGATTCGCCGGCCAGCAGTTCGACGGCAGCGTGGCACCCGGCCAATGCGTTCGCATCATGACCGGCGCGGTCATGCCCGCCGGGCTGGACACCGTCGTGCCGCAAGAGTTGGTTCGCGCCGACGGCGCGCGCATCGCGATTGCCGCGAACCTGGTGCGCCGTGGCGACAACCGGCGCCTGGCCGGTGAAGACCTCGCGGCCGGCGAGGCTGCCCTTGCCGCGGGGCGCATCTTGAGCCCGGCCGATCTGGGCCTGCTCGCCTCCCTGGGCCAGGCCGAAGTGCCGGTGCGGCGCCGATTGCGCGTTGCGTTCTTCTCCACCGGCGACGAGCTGCGTTCGATCGGCGAGCCGCTCGAGGCGGGCTGCGTCTACGACAGCAACCGCTATACGCTGTGGGGCATGCTGCAGCGCCTGGGCGTCGAGGTGCTCGACTTCGGCGTCGTGCGCGACGAACCCGCAGCCCTGGAGGCGACATTTCGCGCCGCAGCGCGCGACGCCGACGCCGTCATCACCTCGGGCGGCGTGAGCGTGGGCGAAGCCGACCACACGAAGCAGGTCATGGCCAAGGTGGGCGACGTCCTGTTCTGGCGCATCGCGATGCGCCCGGGCCGGCCGATGGCGATCGGCAGGGTCAGCGCCGGCGCGGGCGCGAGCGCGGGCGCGATAGGGGCCGACGCTCACAGCGCCATCCTGTTCGGTCTGCCCGGCAACCCCGTCGCCGTGATGGTGACCTTCTACGCCTTCGTGCGCGACGCCCTGCTCGCGATGAGCGGCGCCACACCCAAGTCCTTGCCGATGCTGCGCGCCGCGAGCACGGCAAGGCTGCGCAAGAAACCCGGCCGCACCGAATACCAGCGCGGCATCGTGACGCGCAATTCGAGCGGACACTGGCAGGTCGAAATCACCGGCGCGCAGGGCTCGGGAATCCTGCGCAGCATGAGCCAGGCGAATGGCCTGGTGGTGCTGCATCACGAGCAAGGCGATGTACAGGAGGGCGAGCTTGTCGACGTATTGCCTTTCGACGGCTTGATTTGAGGCCCGTGCCTTGCTTGTGGCCCAGGGCAAGCGCAGCGAAGTGATCCAGGCGCCCGGGGTGGCGGGCCTCAACTTCGCCGCAAGGCAGCGTCCTCACCGACATCCGGCGCGTGAATTCACACGCAGGGGCCAACGCCAGCCAGATCACCCGCATCGTGAGCTACCCGGCTACGACAGCGCAGGCCATGTCACGAGCATCGTCTACCCCTCGGGGCGCACGCTCAGCGTGACCTACACCGAGGGCGTGCCCACCGTGCTCGGCCTGGCCAAGGACACGGCCAGCGCGGCAGCGAACCTGATCAGTGCCATCCAGTGGGAGCCCTTCGGTGCACCCAAGAGCTGGCTGTGGCAGCTGGCCGCGGGAACCCAGGCGCACGCCAGGGAGTTCGACACCGCCGGGAGAATCGTGCGCTACCGGCTGGGCGGGTACGCGCGCGACATCGCCTACGACGCGGCCGATCGCGTCAGCGGCTACAGCCATCTTGACGTCGCCACGGCCAGCGCCACCGCGGGCGCGAGCGCGCTGAACCAGAGCTTCGGCTACGACGAGCTCGGGCGGCTCACCGGCATCACCACGGCCTCGGCAATCTGGAGCCTCGGCTACGACGCCAACGGCAACCGCACGAGCGTCACGCTCAACGGCGCGCCCAGCGCGTACAGCACATCGGCCACGAGCAACCAGCTCGATGCGACGAGCAACCCGGCGCGCAACTTTAGCTATGACAGCGCGGGCAACACCACGTCTGACGCGGGCAGCGGCTACAGCGCCGCCTACGACCTGGCCGGGCGATGGCCAGCCTCACCAAGGCCGGCGTGGCCACCACCTACAGCTACAACACAATGGGCCAGCGGGTGCGCAAGTTCGCAAGCACGGGGACGAGCAGCACGCTCATCTTCGTGTACGACCAGGGCGGACAGTTGCTGGGCGAATACGATCAGGCCGGCACCGCGATCCGCGAGTACGTGTGGCTGGGGTCTACGCCGATTGCAGTGTTCACGCCGGACCCGGCCAACAGCGCGAATCCGCCGCTGGTGTACTACATTCATGCGGATCACCTCGATGCGCCAAGAGTCGTGCTGGACAAGAACAACGGCCTGAGGTGGCGGTGGATGGCCGAGCCGTTCGGGACGACGGCGCCGGAGACCAACCCGGGTGGGCTGGGGGCCTTCACGCAGAACTTGAGGTTCCCGGGGCAGTATGCGGATGCGGAGTCGGGGCTGAGTTATAACTATTTCAGGGACTATGACAGTAGCACTGGAAGGTACGTGCAGTCCGATCCCATCGGGCTACAGGGGGGGATCAATACCTACGCCTATGTCGGGGGGAATCCGATTTCGTTCGTGGATCCGTTGGGTCTCAAAGGTGCTTCGGGGGGCTGGGGTGGTCAAGGACTTCAAAAACCTGTGCCGCCAATGCGACCTGATGGACAGCCCTGGGGCGCTGGCTGCGGTGATGCCAAGTCTGACCGGACTATTCCGGACCTGTTCCCACGATCCTGTGCTGCACACGATCAGTGCTACGCCGCGCAGTGTGGCAAAGCGCTCTGCGATTCCAAGTTCTTGTCTGACATGCACCGGGAGCGCGGTGATATTCCAGCTATGCCGTGGCTCTACTACCGCGCAGTGGATGTTTTCGGCGACGCCGCATACAAGGCCGCTGGAAAGCCGTAGGCTCGCCCATGAAGACTTGGAATTTGCTACTTTCTGATCAGACAACGTATGTCTTGATGGTCGTTGTCGGGATTCCCGTCGTGCTCTTCAGGCTTTTCGGTGTGCTGTTCTTCTTTGAATCCAGCTCGCTGTGGTTATTGACCCCAGCCGCTGTGATCGCCGCGTTGCTACTGTTTGCTCTGAATCCGCCGCAGGTGCCCACGTGGATGGTGGGTGTAATCGTTGCTCTATACGCACTGAGCTACTTCAACGGTGGTTGGTCTCGGCTATCAAGTCGTATCGCCGATGAACGGGGTCTGATGCCGGATCTTCCGGAGTTGATTCTTGTGATCGTGCTGTTGTTGCGATGGTGGTGCATGAGGCTGCCGGGACGCAAAGCCTGAGGAGCGCGAGGAGTACCAGGTCTCCCATTTCTCCTGCCGTTCTATCGCAGCAATCAAGCGGATAGTGGCGTCACCTCGACATTGCCGTCAGCCCGTTCGGTCGATTCAGTTGACTTTCATCCTGCCCCTGGCCTGCGGCTTCTTGCCCTTGTCCTCGGGCGTGACGAACCCGATGGGCCGCTTGGGCGGATCGGGCGGTGTCATCAGTTCGCGCAGCGCATCGAACACCTGCTTGAGCTGATTGCGCGTGTTGCGGCTGAAGGTGTCGTGGCTCATCGACAACGCCTCGGTCTTTTGCTCGAGGTCATCGAGCCTTCTGGCCAGTTCGCGGTGAGAGCCCACCAGCTCGCGCAGCTTCACGAAGGCGCGCACCACGTACACCGAAACCTCCACTGCCCTTGGCGTGTTGAGCACGGTCGCCGCCATGATGGCGCCGTGTTCGGTGAACGCGAGTGGCAGCTTGCGCCGGCCGCCCCAACTTGATGTCGCAAATTGCGACTTCAAGTTGGCGAACTCCTTGGCGCTCAGCTCGAAGATGAAGTCTTCCGGAAACCGTGACTTGTTCCGTCGCACCTGCTCATTGAGCCGGCGCGTCTCTACGCCATAAAGCGCGGCCAGGTCGGCGTCGATCAGCACCTTCTGCTCGCGCAGCACGAAGATGCGCTGCGTGATCGCCTCCAGCGGCAGCAAGGGCGCCGTGCTCATCGAGCGCTTGCCTCGGCCAGCACCGTCCTGATCATGCGCGAGACGAACTGCTGCTGCGACTTGGGCAACTGCGCCACTGCTTCGATTTGCTGCTGCCACTGAGGAGCGGGCCCGCGCTTGCCGCCAACACTGCGTGCAGCCTTGGCCTGCGAGCCGAACAGTTCATCGAGCGACACCGACAGCGTCTTGGCCACGGTTGGCAGCGCCGACACCGGCAGGCGCCGACGCCCCACCTCGTACGACTGCAGCGTCTGCTGCGACACCCCCAGCGCCTCAGCCAGCTGCACCTGGGTGATGTCGTTGGCGCGGCGCAACGAGGCGATGCGCTCGCCCAGGCTCACAAAGAACGCGCGCTCTTCGCTGCTGATGGTCATGGTGGCTGTTGGTTCGAACAGGTGAACAGCCATGAAGGTAACCCTCGCTTCTACAAAACGGTGTTCAGTATACTTCGATACGAAGTACACTGAATCGAAGTTATTTTTTTAGCCGCCTGCTCGCCGCAAAGCCCTTGCGCCGCAGTCGGGCAAAGGAGCTTCCGACATGGCACGCATCCCCGACACCGAGATCGAGCGGCTAAAAAACGAAGTCAGCGTCGAGCGCCAGGTGCAGGCGTCGGGGATCGACTTGAAGAAGTCGGGCAAGGACTGGCTTGGGCGCTGCCCGTTCCACGAGGACGACACGGCGTCGCTGGTGGTCACGCCGACGAAGAACCTGTGGCACTGCTTCGGCTGCGGCATCGGTGGCGGGCCAATCGACTGGGTCATCAAGAGGAACGGGGTGAGCTTCCGTCACGCGGTGGAGTTGCTGCGCGAAGGTGTCACCTCTTTAGCCGCCGATCCTGGCGTGAAGCGCTCGACGGTAAAGACGCTTGCGGTGCCGATCGCCCTCGATGCCGACGACCAGGCGCTGCTCAACCAGACGGTTCACTACTACCACGAGCGCCTGCTCGGAACTGCCGAGGCGCAGGCGTATCTCGCCACGCGCGGCCTGGCACATCCCGAACTCGTCGCGCACTTCAAGCTCGGCGTGGCGGACCGCACGCTCGGGCTGCGCCTGCCCGACAAGACGCGCAAGGCCGGCGCCGACATCCGCGCCCGCTTGCAGAAGATCGGCCTGTACCGCGACAGCGGCCACGAGCACTTCAACGGCAGCTTGGTCGTTCCTGTCTTCGACGAAGCCGGCAACGTGGTCGAGGTCTATGGCCGCAAGCTGCTCGACAACCTGCGCCCAGGCACGCCCAAGCACCTGTACCTGCCCGCGCGCGAGGGTCGATCGCGCGGCGTGTTCAACCTGGCCGCGCTCGCTGCATCGAAGGAGATCATCCTGTGCGAAGCGCTCATCGATGCGCTCACCTTCTGGTGTGCGGGCTACCGCAACGTCACTGCGGCCTATGGCATCGAGGGCTTTACCGAAGAACACGTCGCGGCCTTCAAGCGCCACGGCACCGAGCGCGTGCTAATCGCCTACGACCGTGACGACGCCGGCGAGCGCGGCGTCGCGAAAGTGGCCGAGCGACTGATGGCCGAGGGCATCGAATGCTTCCGCGTGCAGTTCCCCAAGGGCATGGATGCCAACGAGTACGCGCTGAAGGTGCAGCCGGCGGCGAAGTCGCTGGGCCTGCTGATCCGCAAGGCGGTGTGGCTGGGCAAGGGCGCGGCGCCGACGCGGCCCAGCAGCGAGCCGACGATCGAAGCGGCTAAACCGAAGTTCCCCCTCGGCAGGCCGCCTTTGAGCCGCTAAACACCAGTGATATCAACGACTTGTGTGTCACTTTGTCTTGTGGAATGTAGGCATGTATAGTGTTTGACATTAGCTTAGTGATATCTTA
>JBAQUQ010000211.1:0-3804 GCA_049297615.1 Burkholderiaceae bacterium | reverse complement strand
GGGCGGCGCGCAGCATCGCGGAAAACATCAGCGCATGAGGTCCCGCCTCGCCCGGCGTGTCCTGCGGCAATTCCGGCCGGTCCAGGCTCACCACCAGGGGAGGCGCGTTCAGGATGCCCACGATGCGCGCGCGCTCCCTGTCCTCCAGCGAGTCGAGCAGGCGCACGATGTCGGCCACGCGCTGCGCCGGCTGCAAGCCCGCGGCCTGCAGCAGGACGCGGTCGCGCTCGGCCCAGTTGATCCAGGCGCTCAGCCCCTGGGCCAGCACCAGTCCGATGGCCAACACGCCCACCAGGCGGCCGAACAGGGACTCAGGCCAGAGGCGACGCATCATGGCGACGGCCTCACCGGCACCGACAGCACATAGCCCTCGCCGCGCACCGTCTTGATGAGCTGCGGATCTTTCGGGTCATCGCCCAGCCGATGGCGCAGGCGGCTGACCTGGACGTCGATGCTGCGGTCCAGCGGATCGGCCTCGCGGCCCTGGGTCAGGTCGACCAGCTGGTCGCGGTTCAGAACGCGGTTGGGGTGGGCCAGGAAGATTCGCAGCAAGCGGTACTCGGCGCCGCTGAGCGAGGCCACCACGCCTTGGGGCGACAGCAGATGGCGCTGCACGGTGTCGAGCGTCCAGCCGGCGAACTCGAGCTCGCGGCTCTCGTCGGGACGCATATTCGGCGGCAGGCTGCGCACCCTTTTCAGAACAGCCTTGATGCGCGCCAGCAACTCGCGTGGGCTGAAGGGCTTGGGCACGTAGTCGTCGGCGCCCATCTCCAGCCCGACGATGCGGTCGGTCTCGTCGCCGCGCGCGGTCAGCATGATCACCGCAAGCTCGGACTTCGCGCGCAGATTGCGGCACAGCGTCAGCCCGTCCTCACCCGGCAGCATCAGGTCCAGCACCACGAGGTCGACGTGGCCCGCGTCGAGTACGCGCCACATCGCCTTGCCGTCGCCCACGGCAGTCGCCTTCAGCCCGTTGCGTGTCAGGTAAGTGCCCAGCAGGGAGCGAATCTCGGTGTCGTCGTCGACGATCAGGATGTGGTCGGGCTGGTCCATGGCAGACATTGCAGTCGGTTTTGCGAAGCGGCGCCGAACTTCAGCGTAACGCACTATGTCAAGACCGCCCGCCGACATCGGCCGCTACAAAAATGCCGAGCCATGACATGCCCCGCTTACGTTGCCGCGCTGCAATGGAGACAGCCCGAAACCACGGGCGGCAACCAAAAGGAACAGATCATGAAACGCATTCACAAGATCCTCGCCGGCACCGCCGGCGCATTGACATTGGCGGCAGTGACGGCAGTCGCGGCCGCGCCCTACGGGGCATTCGGCGCCTGCGACGAGATGGGCCCCGGTGCAGCCGGCGCGGCGCGCATGGGCATGATGCAGGGCGGCATGGGGCCCGGCGCTTACGGCGCGATGCGGGGCGGCGGGCCTGGCCTCATGTCGGCGCAGCGGCTGGACCAGCTGAAGACCGAACTGGCTCTCACCTCGGAACAAGAGGCCGCCTGGCAAGCGTTTTCCGCCAAGGCCACCGAGCAGGCGAGCCTGATGCAGGCGACTCATGAGCAGCATTGGAAGGCGGCCGGTGCAGACACCACGGCGCCGGCGCGCATGACCATGCACACCGGCTCGATGACGCAACACCTGGCCGGCATGCAGGCCATGGGCAGCGCGCTGAGCGATCTGTACGCAGTGCTCACGCCGCAGCAGCGCAGCACGGTGGACCAGTATTTCGGTCCCCGGGGACAGCGTGGCTTCGGGCGCGGCATGCACGGCTGAGCCGAACAACGCAGACGACGAAGGCAGGGGGCCGGTAGCCGAAGCGGCGGCCGGCCTTCAGTCGTTCAGGCCGGCCCGACACCTGGAGGGCAGCCTTGCCGAGGACACCCGCGTCTGGGAATAAGACGATGCCTGTGCGGACTCGATCAATTCCGAGCAACGCTGTTGCGGCAGTTTGAAGGCGACGCCGGCGGACGTCAGCGATGCGCAGATCTTGTCTTTCGAGGTCAACGCGGCGCCGCTGAAAAAATGCTTGCACACCAAGCCAGGCACATCGGCCAGTTCACTGGCGACGAGCTGCTCCAAGGCGTTCAGGTAGGGCTGTGCCACGACAGGTGCGCTGCCCTGCCCTAGCGCAGCCGCAGAGCCGGGAACGCCGCTGTGGCTCCGGGTTCATGCCGGACTCGGCCGCACCTGCAATCGTCGCGAAGCAACTCGGTCATGGCGAGCCCGGTGCGCTGCGCCCCGCCGAGTGCAGCTTCGGATACCAATCCGCGCTGCGGCCTTCAGGGATCAAGTCGAACACATTCCACAACGGCCAGATCAGGTCGACGTGGCGCGGGTCCTGTTCGGCTTCATGGGGCGCGAACAGCAGTTCAGTGTTGTAGAAGTGGAAGGTGCGAACGCGCTGGATCGGCGATTTCGCGATCACGACGAGATTGGCGCGTTCGGCCACGTGCAGCGCGCTGCCGTTCAGGCTGTCGAGCATCGATGTGCACATCGGGCATGCGTTCTTCGCCTCGGGGCCATACATGAAGCTGTAGGCGATCAAGCTCGGCTTGCCCGACTCGAACAACTCCGACAGGCGCACGCTGCGCACGGCGGCGCTGTCATCCAGGCCAGGTGCACCCTCTTCGAAGACATAGTCTTCCGCAACCGCGGCGCCCATGGGTAGCGCGCGGCGCTGCGCAGCGACTGCTTCGATCTGCCCGCGCAGAGCCATCTCGGCGCGCAGCAGATCGTCGCGCGCTTTTCGGTAGGCAGCGCTTTCGCCCGGAAAACGAACCTCGTGCAGCGAAACGTCGCCGCGTTTGCCTTTCGCATCCTTGTCCATGGCTCCTCCGTTGGGTACCCCTCAGACACCGCCTTTCGCCAGCAAGGGCGCAAACAGCGTGGCGATGCCCAGGAACGAAAAGAACCCGACGACATCGGTCACTGTCGTCAGGATGATCGACGACGCGGTGGCCGGGTCCTGGCCGAAGCGGCGCAGCAGGATCGGCACCAGCGCGCCGGCCAGGCCGGCGGCGAGCATGGCGATGACCATCGCCGACATGATCACCGCCGACAGCGCCGGCGAGCGGCTCCAGACATAGACGCCCACGCCCGTCGTGGCCGCCACCGCGAGGCCGTTGGCGAGGCCGACCAAGGCCTCCTTGCCGAGCACCACTCTCCAGTGGCGCAGGCTGATTTCGCGCAGCACCAGGCCGCGCATCGTGACCGCCAGGGCCTGGGCGCCGGCATTGCCCGACTGACCCGCCACCACGGGCAGGAGCACGGCGAGCGCGGTGAACTGCGAAATCACGCCCTCGAACAGGCCGACCACGGCGGCGGCGAGGAAGGCCGTGAGCAGGTTGATCTGCAGCCAAGGCAGGCGTTTGCGCACCGCGAAAGCCGGTGTCGACAAGGCGCGCTCGTCGGGACTGGCGCCGACCATGGTCTGGATGTCCAGACTGGTTTCTTCCTCGACCGCGGCCATCAGTTCGGCCTGGCGGATGACGCCGATGAAGCGCCCGCCGACATTGACCACGGGCAGGGCCGTGATCGGGTGTTTCTGCAAGGTCTCGACGACGTCCTCGCGCGGGTCGAGATCGTTCACGAAAGCGACCACGCTGCGCGTGATGTCCGACAACGGCAATTCGCGCGCGGCCAGCGCCAGGTCCTGCACCTCGACGCGGCCGCTGAGCCGGCCTTGCGCGTCGATGACGAACAGTTCTCGCAGGCCGCTGCGGCGCACCAGGCGCAGCCGCTCGATCGCCTCGGCCACGGTCATGCCGGTGCGCAGCGGGCTGACCCGCGGGTCCATCA
>JBAQUQ010000210.1:0-8170 GCA_049297615.1 Burkholderiaceae bacterium | reverse complement strand
CGGTGATGACCGAGACACGCTCGTGCACTCCAGCTGTTGCCCCGCGAGCGTGGGCCGGAGAACGTGCCCCAGGCCACCTGCCCCTGCTCCACAGCCGCACACAGCGCAAGCTGAAGGTCAGCAACGGCGCGAAGGCAGTCGTTCGCAAAGCGTTTCATCCGTCGCGGGTGGCGCGCAGCGCAATGGACCACTGGCATGCTGGCGGGTCTTCAGGTTCTTGATTGCACCGGGCGCCTGGGCTGGCTGGCCGGGCGCCTGCTCGCCGACATGGGAGCCGAGGTCTGCAAGGTCGAAGCGCCCGACGCCGACCTGAGCCCGGCCGAGTGGCGCGCGCTCAATGTCAACAAGCGCTTGCTGCGCCTGGACCTGGCTGGCGCCGGTGCAGCCCAGGTGCTGGATCGGCTGGTGCTGCCACTGGACATCCTGATCGCCACGCCGCACTGCGGCGGCGCCGGCGACGAACTGTTTGATTTCGATCGGCTCGCCCGGCTCAACCCGCGCCTGATCCTGGTGGCGATCACGCCCTTCGGCCTGGCCGGCCCGAAGGCGCACTGGCGTGCGACCGATCTCGAGATCATGGCCGCCGCCGGCGCGATGTCGCTCGCCGGCGAACCCGGCGCCGAGCCGATGCGGGTGAGCGCGCCTCAGTCCGGCGCCTGGGCCGGTGCCCAGGCCGCAGTGGGCGCCCTGACGGCCCTGGCCGCGCGCGCACACATCGGCCGCGGCCAAATCGTCGACGTGTCTGCGCAGTCCGCGGTGATCACGGCCCTGGCGCACGCGCCGACCTTCGTCGACATCGCCGGCACGACGCCCACGCGCGCCGGAGCCTTCATCACCGGGCGTTCGGTGAGCGGCGCGAGGTACCGCGTGTTCTGGCCGTGCCGCGACGGCCACATCAACTTCATTCTCTATGGCGGCGCCGCCGGCCGGCGTACCAATGAACAACTGCTCGCCTGGATGCACGACAGCGGCGCCGACGCCGGCGCGCTGGCGGCCATCGACTGGTCGACATTCGACCCCGCCCGGGCCAGCCAGGCCGAGGTCGACGCCATCGAAGCGCCGATCGCGCGCTTCCTGGCCACGCTGAGCAAGCGCGAATTCCTCGACGGCGCGCACCGGCGCGAAATGCTCGGCTATCCGGTGTCGACGGTGCAAGACATCGCCGCCGATCCGCAGTTGCACGCGCGCGGCTTCTGGCAGGACATCCGCACGACCGATGGGCGCAGCGAACGCCATTGCGGAGCATTCTTCCGGCTCGACGGCCAACGCCCGGTGCTGCGCGCCGCGCCGGCCGCAGCATCGCAAGCTATGTGCAGTGAGGCGCACCGTGAACGCAGCCGCGCTTGAGGGCGTCAAGGTGGTCGAGTTCGGCAGCTACGCGGCCGGGCCTCATATCGGCAAGATGCTGGCCAATTTCGGCGCCACCGTCGTCCATGTGGAATCGGTCAGCCGCCCCGACGGCTTTCGCCTGCAATACCCGCCCTTCAAGGACGGCAAGCCCGGCGTCGACGCGAGCGCCTGCTTTGCCTACTTCAACGACTCCAAACTCGGCGTCACCGTCGATCTGAAGAACCCGCAGGGTGTCGACCTCGCGCGCCAACTCGCCGGCTGGTCCGACATCGTCATCGAGAACATGCGCCCCGGCGTGATGGAGCGGCTCGGCCTGGGCTACGCCGCGCTGCACGAGGGCCACCGCAGCCTGATCATGCTGTCGACCTGCAATATGGGGCAGACCGGCCCGCGCGCCGATACGCCGGGCTTCGGTTCGCAGCTCACCGCCCTGGCCGGCATGTGCGGCCTGACGGGCGACCCCGCTGGAGCGCCGATGCTGCTCTACGGCCCGTACATCGACTTCATCGCATCGACCCTCGGTGCGGCGGCCGTGCTCGCCGCGCTCGAGCGACGCCGGCGCAGCGGCGCGGGCAGTTACCTCGACGTCTCGCAGTACGAATGCGGCCTGCTCTTCCTCGCCGGCCCCCTGCTCGCCTACCACGACGCCGGCGTGGTCGCAGGGCGCGCCGGCAATGCCGACCCGGATGCCTCGCCGCATGGCGCCTGGCCGTGCCGCGACGGCGCCTGGCTGGCCTTGTCGTGCTGGTCGGCACCGGAGTTCGCGCGGCTCTGCGCGGTGATCGGCCAGACCGGCCTGGCCATCGAGCCCGAACTCGCGACACTCGCCGGCCGCCAGGCCGACGCAGCGCGCATCACGCAGGCCATTGCCGCCTGGACGCACGAGCAAGACGCGCCTGCCGCCGCCGCGACCCTGCAGCGCCAAGGCGTTCACGCCCACGCTGTCAGCAGCGTCGCCGAGCTGTTCAGCGACGCGCAACTCCAGGCGCGCCGGCAGTGGCGCCGGCGCCCGCATGCGGTGCTGGGTGAGCAGGCCTATGGCTATCCGGCCTTTGAGCTATCGGAAACACCGGGCGACATCTACTCGGCGGCGCCGTGCCTGGGCGAACACAACCAGTTCGTGTTCGGCGAACTGCTCGGGCTCGACCCGCAACGCCTGGAGACGCTGCGTGACCAGGGCGCGCTGGACTAGGAGTCTGCCGAGCTTCGGGATCGGGTAAAACACGAACTCGCGCCGTCTCACCCGGATCGACAATGCGCAGCGCATCCATCGCAAAGCCGCGCTGCGCATGCCTGCCGCCGCCGCGGCCGCGCCGGCCGACTCATGAACAACCAACCTGAACGGCTGCTCGCTGGCCGCCGTCCCGACATGAAACAACAATTGTTAGGTCTCGTTGCCCGCGCGCTGCCTGCGGCCTTGGTCCTGGCCGCCACGCTGCAGATGGCGCCGCTTGCTGCGGCACAGCCGGCCTGGCCGGAGCGCCCGGTCAAGCTCATGGTGCCGTTCTCGCCCGGTGGCAGCACCGACACGCTCGGGCGGCTGATCGGCCGGCAACTGGCCGACGCCTTCGGCCAGCCCTTCGTCGTCGAGAACCGCGCCGGCGCCGGCGGCATGATCGGCTCGCTGGCGGTGGCCAAGGCGGCGCCCGACGGCTACAACCTGGTGATCTCGGGAATCGCGTCGCACGTGATCGCGCCGGCCGGCGCGTCGCCCGCCTTCGATCCGATGAAGGACTTCACGCATATCGCGATGATCGGCGGCCCGCCCGTGGTGCTGGTGGTCAATTCGGCCTTGCCGGTGAACGACGTCAAGGCTTTCATCGCCCATGTGGCGGCCAAGCCCGAAGGGCTGAGTTGGGGCTCGTCGGGCCAGGGGACGCATGCGCACCTGATCGGCGAGATGTTCCGCGCCGCAGAAAACCTGAACATGGTGCACATCAGCTACAAGGGCGGCGGCCAGGCCGTGCTCGACCTGCTGGGCAACCAGATCCCGGCCGCCTTCATGGCCTTGCCCTCGGCCAACGCGCATATCCTGTCGGGGCGACTGCGGGCCCTGGCGACGACGGCCTCCAAGCGCCTGGCCGAACACCCCGGCGTGCCGACCTTCAGCGAACTGGGCTACCCCGCGCTGACGGCGCGCACCTGGTTCGGCGTGTCCGGGCCGGCGGGGATGCCCAGGCCCCTCGTCGAGCGGATCAATGCCGAAGTGCGCCGCGCCTTGCAGGTCGCCAGCGTGCGCCAGCAGCTCGCCCTCGAGAGCATCGAATCCGACGACTTCGACGCCGCCACCTTCACCCAGTACGTGAAGAGCGAGATCGAACGCTGGACGCCGCTGGCCAAGGCGGTGTCCAAGACGAATCCCTGAGCGGCGCGCCCACCTGCCCCCAGCGCGGCGAGTTTGCGCGCCGTCGGGGGAAATTTAGGCAGCCTATATCGACAAGTCCGGCGCTCAAAGGTAGGCCTGAAGCGGCCCCCATGGCGGGAAGCTCGTCTCAGGCCGGTGGGAGCGAGCGCAGATAGGCTGCACGGCAGCGAGCCAGGCAGGTGCGCCCAAATCGGCGCAGGATTCGGGAGAAGCCACAGGACAGATTTAGGCAGCCCATATCGGGACGGGATTGGTGCCAAGCGCGGTCGAACGCAGGCCGCTCGAGAGGGAAAACCCGTTGGACAGATCAGTGGAAGCGAACTGCAATGGTTGGCCTGCCGGCGCTGGGCGCGGCGGGTCTACATGTAGTTAGCGCCTTTGTCCGTGCCTTCGATGAACACGCCGCCTTACTCATTCTTGGGTTGCGCTTCCCCACTCTTGCTGGGTGGCGGCTTGGTGCACGCGCGGGCCGCATCTCGGTCACAAGCGTCGTTGGCCACGGCCGAGCCTCTGGAATCTGTCCTCCGCGGGCGAGTACATTTGGCCCGGCTCGTCTCCCGGCGTCCAGCCAGATTCCAGCCTTCGCGCGCCAATGGAGTCAGTTGTTCTCGTTTTCAAAGGGCTAACCCTAGCATCAAGCTGACTTGCCTTCGGCAAGCAGCTTATGCTTTACGTTAGGCCTCGCACGAGCCACTATGCGCTTCGACGGTAAGCTCATTTCCTGGAATGACGAACGTGGCTTCGGGTTCATCGAGCCACTTCAAGGTGGGCAAGAAGTATTCGTTCATATCAAGGCGTTTCCTCCTGGTACAGGGCGCCCGAGCGTTGGTCTCCCACTCTCGTTCGAAATCGAACTTGGTCCGCAGGGCAAAAAACGCGCGAAGTCTGTCGCGTTCGCTCGTCCCAGCAAACTGGCGCGCGCTCCGCGGCACGAGACACCAGCCGACTGGAGCCTGCCGCGCTTGCTCGTGCTACCGAGTTTCCTCGTTCTTACCGTCGCCATAGCCCGGCTCTGGCCCGTTAGCCCGTGGGTCGCCGGTGTCTATGTGCTCGCAAGCCTTCTCGCCTTTGGAGCGTACGCCATTGACAAAGCGGCTGCTCGCGGCGGAGGATGGCGCACTCCGGAGTCAACTCTTCACTTCTTTAGTCTCGCTTGTGGGTGGCCGGGCGCACTATTCGCGCAGCAGCTACTCCGCCACAAACTGTCTAAGTCGTCGTTCGTCTCAACGTATTGGGCAACTGTTTTGGTCAACATAGCCGGTTTCGTTGCTCTGCACTCACCGCTAGCTCGCAAGCTATTTGCGTGAACACGAGGCCTAACCATTCGTTCCAACCGACCCACTCCGGGCTTCGCCCTCCGTGGGCGGCTGAACTCAAACGTTAGGCCTCTTAGGGTCACCCACTGTCCCAACGTCAGCTATCAACGATACAGCCGGCCCCAAAACGTCTCTAGCAGTGTGAGGGAGAGTCGCATGACCGCTATCGAGAACTCAAGCACATCCGTACCCATGAAGACCCTAATTGGTGTACTTGCGAGTCACGACGCCCGCAGGCCGAATGCCCGATTGGCAGCGATCTTCAATCACGTATACAACAGCGCAACTCGGAGTCACCTAGAAGGATTTCATTTCGTCTTTACGGGAGGTACTTATGACCGCCTCTTCTACGGCGATCAAGACCTCCTCATGTCGGCACTACCGAACGACGTCGCTTGCTGGCTACGAGACTCCTGCGGCGTTACCCGTCTTCCACCGACACATGAAGGTGGGGTAATCGTTCTTTCTTATCTAATAAGCCAGCGTGAGTGCAACATTGTTTGGCCTTTCTATGCGCCCAACGCCAATCACTGGCAACGGCATGAAAACCTGGCGTTCATGCGACTCTGCGATCAGTGGCACGTGAAGCGACTAATGAATGCAGGGTCGGTTATGGCGTGGGTTGACTATGAATCTGAAGTAGATATGAAGAGGAATCTCCTCAGGTGCCCACCGGAGCTCCGTCTCGAGCGCTCCCCGGGTAAAAAGGTCACACTGCCATTGGCGGCGCCTAACTCACGTCCACCTTGGAGGGATCGAGAATCCCCGGGGAAGCTTTATGGGCATACAAAACTGTTCTCTGATATGACAATTGCTCTTATCGCTCACGATGAGATGAAGGCAAGGATGATTGAGTTCGTAATCGATCACGAGCGTGAACTTAGAATGTTTGGAACCATACTTGCGACTGGAACCACTGGACGTGAGGTGGCTGCCGCAACTTCAAAGGAAATTGACAGAAAGATGGTCCGGCATCATTCCGGACCCAAAGGCGGCGATATAGAAATCGCGACTGCCATCTTGTATAAGCATTGCGATGTTGTCATCTTCTTTGTGGATCCCCTCAAGCCACATCCACATATCGAGGATATTCGTGTTGTATTCCAGGCTTGCATGGTTTCAGATCAAGTAGTAATGATTACCAATGAGATGCATGCCCGAGAGTTCATGTCTCGCATGGTCCGAGGTAGAGACAAGCTCACGTTGTATTACCCAGACGCGCCCGCACCCAAGGCCTAACCATTCGGTCGAGCCGACCGCTTCCGGCCTGCGGCCTCCAGCGGCGGCTCACCTCAAACGTTAGGCGTCATCAACCACTGCCGTCGCACCTCCCAACCCATGGACATGTCCGCATCTCAATACGCCGTCATCGCCGCGTTTATGTCGGCACTTGCTGCGGGCCTGTCGGCAGTGACGGCAGTAAGAAACTACCGGCTTGCACGGTCAATCCAGCAGGATGCGAAGGCAGACGAGCGAATTGTCATTGGGATCGTCGTGCACCCAACATTAAGAACACAGAAGCATGCGGACTGCGTATTGCAGATACCAATCTTCAACAAATCCAAGAGGAAGGCAACGGTCACGGACCTCACCGTTTACGACCATCGGAATCAACCGATCCCAGTAGCTTGGTCGGGCGCCATCGACGAACTGGGAACGCCGCAGGCGCCAGCAAACCTTGTAGGCGTCACGGACTCCCACACGCTGTTTGTCCGCCGGAACGATGGCGAACGCTTCGACTATGCTCGCATTCTGTTCGCAGACTCATTCTCTTCGGCGAAGAACATCGTCATTTTCGACCCAGCAAGTGAATGGGAACGCGGGAACAAATGACGCCTAACCATTCGGTCAAGCCGACCCACTCCGGCCTGCGGCCTCCGTGGGCGGCTTACCTCAAACGTTAGGCGTCGCAATGCCACTCAACCACTCCAGCGAGTTCGCAGCCCTCACCGACGAGCAGCACGCCGCCATTGGCCGGGTTGTAGTTGAATGGTCAAACGTTGAGTACATGCTCAGCGTCCTACTGAGCCGTTTGCTGCGAACGCCAGAGTATCTTGGCCGCACCTACTCAGCCGGACTGTCAGCTGTCCGCGTCCAAGCAGCCATATCTGAAGCAGTCGAAATTCACCGCCACAGGTACGGTCACAAAATCATCGCTGAAGAAGTTCTCGTTCGCATCGAAAGCTCCAATCATCGGGTAACCAGTCTTCGAGCCGAGAGGAACAAGATCTCCCACTTCTGTTGGTGCCGCACCGACGACGAGTCAGTGTTCGGTACCAACTTCGCCGGTGGTGTTCCCTCAGAGAAATGGGAGCGCAAGAATTTAAGGCAAGTGAGTCTTGCGGACCTTCGCAAGCTCTACACTGAGGCGCACAGTTTGACCGAAGAACTGATGCTCATAGCCAACTCAATTAAGCCGATCGATGAAGCCGCCGCCTAACCATTCGTTCGAGCCGACAGCCACCGGGGTACCGGCGTCTGCGGCTCAACTCAAACGTTAGCGCCTTTGTCCGTGCCTTCGATGATCACGCCGCCTTACTCAACCCCCTGGCTCGCTTTGCGGGCTCCTGTGGGTGGCGGCTTTGTGCACGTGCGCGCCTCATCGCGGTCACAAGCATCGTTGGCCACGAAGGCCCCTCTAGAAACTGTCCTCCGCGGGCGAGCGCTTTTAGTTCGGCTCGTCCCCCTGTGTCCAGCCAAGCTCCACCGTGGGCGCGTCAACGCAGCCAGTTGTTCTCGTTTTCAAAGGGCTAACCCTAGCATCAAGCCGACCTGCCTCCGGCAGGCGGCTTATGCTCCACGTTAGCGCCTTTGTCCGTGCCTTCGATGAGCACGCCGCCTTGCTCAACCCCCTGGCTCGCTTGGCGGGCCGCAGTGGGTGGCGGCTTTGTGTACGTGCCAACCTCATCGCGCTCACGAGCACTGTTGGCCACGAAGGCCTCTCTGGAAACTAGCTGCCGCGGGCCGGCGCCTTTACCCTGGCTCGTCTCCGGGCGTCCTGCCCCACACCACCCTTCGCGCATCAGCGGACAATGCTGTGCTCGTTTTCAAAGGGCTAACCTTAGCATCAAGCCGACCTGCCTCCGGCAGGCGGCTTATGCTGGACGTTAGAGCCCGAAGCAATGAGCGACCAACTACG
>JBAQUQ010000209.1:0-7842 GCA_049297615.1 Burkholderiaceae bacterium | reverse complement strand
GCTCCGGGCGCGGGGATCGGCGCCGCGGCGCCGGTGAGCGCAGGCAGGTGCTCGCGCGTGATCGGCTTGGAATCGGCCAATGCCGCCGCGCTGCGCAGCACGTGGCGCAGTTGCCGCAAGTTGCCGGGCCAGGGGTGATCGAGCAACACGCGCTCGGCTTCGGCGCTCAGCGTTGCGGCGCCCGCGGATTCCGCGGCGAGCAGGCTGTGCATCAGTTCGCGCCGGTCGCTGCGCTCGCGCAGCGGCGGCAGCACGAGTTCGATGCCGGCGATCCGGTAGTACAGGTCTTCGCGAAAGCGCCCCTCGCGCACGCGCGTGGGCAGGTGCTCGTGGCTCGCGCTGATGAGCTGGAAGTCCACCGCGTGCGTCTCTTCGGTGCCCAGCGGCGTGACCTGGCGCTCGTCGAGCACGCGCAGCAGCCGCGCCTGCAGCTCGAGCGGCATGTCGGCGATCTCGTCGAGGAACAAGGTGCCGCCGTTGGCCTGCAAGATCTTGCCGCGCCGTCCGGTGCGCTGCGCGCCGGTGAAAGCGCCGGCGCGGTAGCCGAACAGTTCCGATTCGATCAGCTGTTCGGGCAGGCTGGCGCAGTTGACGGCGACGAACGCGCCCGCGGCGTGCGGGCTCGCGTCGTGCACGACACGCGCGAACACTTCCTTGCCCGAACCGGTTTCACCGCACAGCAGCAGCGGCGTCTGGCGCGCGATGACGCGCCGGGCGGTGTCGAGGTGGGCCACCAGGCGCGGATCCTTGAAGGTGTGGGCTGCGGTTTGCGCGGCAATCGCACGCGGCCCTGCCTGGCGCGCCGGCGTGGTCGAGGTCGATTCCGCTGCGGGCGAAATCAACGAAGCCGATGCGGCAGACGCTCCCGGCGTGGCCGGCCCCAACGCCGTCTTGGCCTGTGAGGCCGGGCGCCGTGCGACGGCGAAGAAGCGCAGCGCGGCATTGGTGCGGTAGGTCACGACGGGATGGAACGACGACGAGGTGCTGCGCGCCAGCATGTCTTCGAGCGAGGTCTGGAACAGGTCTTCGATGCGCCGCGTGCGGATGTCGGCCATCGACGGCAGGCCGAGCTGGAACAGCGCGCTGCGGTTTGCCGCGAGGATGCAGCCGTCATCGCCGACGGCGAGCTTGCCTTCGTGCAGGGTGTACACGAGTTCCGGCCGGCTGTGAAAGTGCAAGGGGTGCGCATTGCGGTAGCGCGCGTCGATGAGGCGGTTTTCGATCATGCGCACCGTCATTCCGAGCAGCACGAGCAGGTGCTGCTGCATCAGGCTGGATCGGCTCGTCACGTCGAGCACGGCAGCGATCTCGCCCGTCGGGTCGTACACGGGCACCGCTGAACAGGTGAGCTCGGTGAACTGGGTGAAAAAATGGTCGTCGCGCTGTATCGTGACCGGGCTGCCTGCGGCCAGGCAGGTGCCCATGCCATTCGTTCCCGCCGCGGTTTCGCTCCACATGCCGCCCACGCGCAGGCCCAGCGGCCCCACCTCGGCGGCAAACTCGGGCGAAGTGACCATGTGCACGATCACGCCGTCGGTATCGGTCAAGACCACGGCCGCTTCGGCGTCGCCGAGTTGCTGGTACAGCGTCGTCATCTCGTAGCGCGCGCAGGCGATCACATCGGCGCGCCGGGCGCGCCGCTCCTCGAGCTCGACGCGCGAGATGAACATCGGCTCGCGCGGCTGGGCCGGGTCGAGTCGATATTCATTGACGCAGCGGCTCCATGACTGGGCCACGGCGTCGCCGCGCGGATCGCGGTGGGGATCACTCACGCCGCTGCGCACGCGTTCGAGGATGCGGTCTGCGTGCGCGTGCGCCTCATGGATGGTCAATGACATCGAGCCTCCGCATCGTCAAGAAAGTGAGGCCATCGGACATGCTAGCCGGATGGCGAACTTGCCTTGGCGGGTCCAGGGGCACACAACGCGTCTTCGAATTCAGCAACAATGGGACATTGTCGTGATCCGCAAGCGTCCCGCGCACCGGGTGAAACGCGTAGGCCGGCGCTGGCGCTGGCGCTGGCGCAGGCGCGCAATTTGCAACGGCCTGCAAGAAAACCAGGAGACCCCATGTCGATGCCGAACCCGATCGCGAGCCTGCCTGCCGCTGCAGCCTCGCCGCATGACAGGCCCGCCGCGATGGCGGGCGAGCGGGACGCGACGATGCCCCACGAACGGCGCGCAGCGATGCCCGACGAGCGGCGCGCAGCGCCGCTGGACCTGATCTTCATCGAAGGATTCACCGGGCAAACCGTGATCGGCATTCACGCCGGCGAACTCCATGAGCCGCAGCCGCTGGTCATCGACGTACACGCCGGCGTGCCCAGGTCGGCAGCTTGCGACAGCGACGCGATCGCCGACACGATCGACTATGGGCGGGTGCGCGAGCGCCTGCAAGGGCTTCTGCGCGAACACCGCGTACAACTGCTGGAGGCGTTTGCAGAGGCGATCGCCGAATTGCTGATTGTCGATTTCGGCGCGGCCTGGGTGCGCGTCAAAGTCGTGAAACCGCGCAAGTTCGACGACGTGCGCGCCGTGGGTGTGCAGATCGAGCGTTTCGCTCCCGAGAGCGGCGTTTCAGCCGGGCGCGCCCAGCGCGGTGCCGCCGTGCTGCGTCTGATCGGCAGCGGCATGGTGCCGGGTGGGCGCTGAAGGAAACCGGCCGGTCGCGTGACGACCGGCCAGATTCAAACCGAGGTCCCTTTCGCACCGCAAAGCGGTGCGTTTCCACCTGTCATTTCGCTTGGAACGGGTGCGACGCGCTGCCCTTCTTGGCCACCACTTCGGCCGCGGTGGGCGAGCCGGAAACGGCGCGCTGGATCGACTCTTTGACGGCGCGATAGTTGTAGTCCTGGATCTTCTTGTCGTCTTCGGCGAGCCAGTGGATGAACACGCCCACGCAGATGAACAGGTTGTCGGCCTCGCCGGCGGGAATCGTGCCGTCTTGAACGCTGTCGGCAACCGCCATCGCCACGGCGCGTTGCGCCGGCCCGAACATCTGCACAGCCTGCTTTGCACCCTTGATCGTGACCTTGTTGAACATCACGGTGGACGGCTTGGTGATCAGGTTCGGCGCGACCACGGCCAGCAGGGACGTGAACCCGTCCTTGTTATTGGTCAGCGCGTTGGCGAACGCGGTTTCCACCGGGCTGCCGCGCGGCCCGATGATCAAGTCGATGTGCGCAACTTCATTGCCTTCGCCGACGAGCGACTCGCCGACCATCATGCGATCGATTTTTGCCATGGCTAACATTCTCCTGTGAGTGTGGTTCTGAGACTGAGTAACGCAGGCCTGCAGACCGGCGCCTCGATGAGGCTATCACTTTCCATGCCACGCAGCGCCCCCTGGCGTCGGCTATTCGGCGCCCGGGCCGCCCAGAAGGCCGGCGAGCAGCATCGTGGCAACGCACAGATCAGCGCTCGTGCCGGGGTTGATGTCCTGCGCTTTCAAGGCCTCGTCCCAGGCGGCGAAAGCCGGGTCGGTGTTTGGCGCGGCGCGGCGCACCCAGTCCTGCGCCGCGCTCATGACAGTATGTGCCGCGGCTGCCCCGTGTTTTCGAACAATGTGTGAATCGTGCAGATGACTCAAGAAGGATAGGTAAACCTGCTGGACTCGGGCCACAGCGGCGTCAGAGGGCGCCGCGTCGGGACCCTGGGCGGTCAGTGAAAACCCAGGGTATAGCAGGGGAAAGCCCAGCTTGAATATGTCCTCGAAGCCGCTTGCATACTGGCGCGCAATGCTGTCGCGCTGCGCCGCCAATGCCATCGCGCCGCGCAGGGCCAGGCGCGGCGGGGTGTGCACGTCTTCTGCCGCGACCCGGCCCAGCCCGGCCGGCCTGGCCTGCGCGATGGCGCGGTAGGTGCAACGCGTGTCCTCGAGGTCGAGGTCGGCGAGCACGGACTCGAGAGCCGAGCGCAGGCTCGCTGCGCTGCCCAGAGCGCCGGGATCCTCGATGGCCGCGGCGATGGGCGCGCACAGCAGCACGATGCCGAGATTGGTATTGCAGTGCACCACCACCCAAGTGGCGGCCACGGCGCTTTCGATGCGTGGCCCGACGCGCGCGCGTGCCTCGAAAAGCGGCTCCACGGCGGCGCGGGCACTGGCGAGAAACTGCCCAGCCTGCATGCCGTGGCCGGGCGAGATCGCGCTGACATTGCCCGGCTTGCGCACTGCGACATCGAGTTCGCAGGCGCGCAGGAAGCAGGTTCTGGCGAACGCCCGGCGTTGCTCGAGCTGCGCCGAGTCGTCCAGCTTCATGCGCGCAGCACACTCGCGCCCAGCGCGCGGTGCGCCGTCGCGGGGTTTGAGCGGCTCAATCGGCGATCGAACAGATCGTCGACGATGGCGCGGGCGATGTTGAACCGGGTCACGCCCTGCAAGCCTTGCCAGGCGGCGATGCCGTTGACTTCGATGACTTGCAGCGCAGGGCCCTGCGCACTGGGCATCACATCGACTCCCGCATAGTCTGCGTCGACGGCGCGCGCGGCGTCCTGGGCGAGGCCGGCGAGTTCGGGCCACAGCATGGCGCGCTCGCAGACCGCGCCCTGCGCAAGGTTGTGCACCCAATGCGAGCTGATGCGCCGCATCGCCGTGACGGCACGCCCGCCGATGACCAGGACGCGCCAATCGAAGCCCGGGTCGGCCAGCGCCGGGATGAAGCGCTGCAGGTAGGCGAGCGACCCGAAGTCTTGGTCCAGCGACGGCAAGCCGACATGCCCGCCCTGGACAGCGCCGACGCGTCGCAGTCCCTTGCCCTGCGAGCCGAACAGCGGCTTGAGCACCAGGGCGTGGCCGGCGGCGGCCTGCGCCATCACGATGCGCTGCGCCTGCGCGTGCGACTCGAGCGCCCAGGTCGGCGGTGTGGGCACGCGGGCGGCGTGCAAGAGCAGACTCGTCATCGATTTGTCGACGCAGCGCTCGATGGCGCGCGCGTCGTTGTAGACCGGGATGCCCAGGTCGCGCAATGCATGCAGCACACCCAGGCGCTTCGTGACCTGCTCGAAACTGCCGCCGGCAATGCCGCGCACTAGGGCGGCGTCGGGCAAGTCGCGGCCGAAGCCGGGAATGACCAGGCCGTGCCAAGCCGCGCCGGTGTCGATGCGGCAATCGGCCAGGTCGACGCAGCGGCCCGAGGCACCGCGTTCGCGCAGCGCCGCCTGCAATTGGCGTGTGTGCCAGCCGGTCTCATCGGTCATGATCGCGATGCGCACGGCCATGCCTGCCTCAGGCCTGTTGCAACCACAGGCGGCGCAACAGCGCCATGTCGGGCGCACCGGCGTGCCAGGTGTTGCCGCTGTCGAGGTTGCTGACCCAGACTTCGGCGGGGGCGAACAGGGCCGGATCGATCTTGTAGAAGTCGTAACCCGATTCCTTGAAGATCTCGGCGAAACCGCGGCCGAAGTCGGGTGAGTTGCGCGATGGCAAGCTCTGCGCCAGTTCCCGCGCTGCCGCGTCGCTGCCGTGCACGCTCAAATGCACACGGCCGCCGTACAGGATGGCGTCATTGCTTCGACCCATCGCCACCCCAGCGTCGGGGCTGGGCGCGGGCAGCGGCGCGCTGGCCACGCCGTCCACGACGTTGCCCAGCGCAAAGCCCAGGGTGTGCGTCTTGTGCAGCGCCACTTCGAGCACGCGCGCCACCACCTGGGTCGTTCCCGCGGCGCTCGTGGTCGGCGTGAGGATCACGGTCAGCGCCTGCGCCGGCAGGGCGCAATCGCGCAGGATCTTTTGCAGCACGACGCCGGGGGGCGGTCGATCGACTTCGAGGACCAAGACACCGTGCTCGGCGCGATCGCGGTAGCCGAGTTCGTCGAACAAGGCTTCCTTGGCCGCGAGTGCACGCGCCGGGCCGGAGCCGAGCGCGAAAAATTTCTTGGCGCCGGTCTCCTCCTTGCTGGCCGACAGGCTCCAGCCGGCGTATTGGCTGCCCAAACAGGCGAGCACGGGCAAGGAGCTGCACACCTCCAGCCAAGTCGGCCAGCCTTCGAGGGCCTCATGCGGACAGGCCATGCGCAGCGAGACGCTGCCGAATCCTCCCATGCAGATTTCGCCGATCAGCACTCCCGCCGCGACGCCGCCCGGCGCCTCGATGCCTGCGTCGACGATTCGAACGCCGCCTGCATCACTGTGCACACGCAGGCGCAGCGCATCGGCGTCGCGCAGCAGGCGTTCGACCCAGGGCAGAACATGGGCATTCACGCTCAGGGTGCACGCCGCCAGCGGCGCAGGGCTTTGGCTCATTGAAAGGCCTCCAAGGTTCTCAAAACGGTCGCGCGTCGCTGCGCCAGCTCGAGCTTGACCGATGCCGCGTCGGCGCCGCCCGCGCTGACGCTGCACAGCGGGTCGCCGGCTGCGAAGTGTGTCTCATGCGCGCCGTCCTGCGCAACGCAGTGCGGCAAGTCGTGCGTTGCCGCAGTCTCGGCCAGCGCGGCCGCCGCCGCCATGTTCAGGCGCAAGGCCCGGTCGGCAAAGACGATCTCGGTGCCGCGCACAGCGCGCACGCTGGTCTGCGGCGCCGCGACGCCGCGCAGAGTCGCGTCGCGGCAGGCGTTCAAGTGCGCGCCCAGCACGGGCAGATCGCCTCGGCGGCCGACGCGCGGGTACAAGGCCATGCTGGCAGGAGGCCGTGGATTCACTTCGAGCACGCCGACAGCTTCGCCCTCCAACATGAAATCCAGGCTGCCCAGGCCGCGCAGCGCGAACGCCTCGGTCAGCGCCGCAACGATGCGCGTGACTTCGGCGCACACCGCGGCGGGCACCGCGACCGGGCCGAACACGCCATGGAATCGATAGGGGTGGTCCGCAAAGGGCCGAATCATCTGTTCGTTGCACCCCAGCAGCACGGCCTGGTGGCCGTCGGCGATGAAGGTCGCCGACATGGGCACGCCGTGCACCTGCTCTTGCAAGTATTGCGACGCCTCGAGCGTCGCGTGGCCCAGCCCCTCGGCGAGCCGGATGTGGGTGGCGCCACAGGCCCCGAAGTCCTTCAGCAGCCAGCGCCGGCCGCTGCCCGTGCCGGCAACGCTGTCATGGCGCACCGGAGGATGCGCGATGCGCAACCCGTCCAGGCAGGCGAAAAACGTTTTCGGGTCGCGCACACGGCGTACGTCGGCCCCTGCCGTGCCAAACAGCGGCAGATAGCCCGCGCCTTGCTCGAGCAAGTCGGGGCGACCCTCGAACCCGCTGCCCGCGACCCAGCCCTGCACCCTGCCATCGCGCGCCAGCGCTGCAAGCGCATCGAGCAGCAGTGCCGCATCGATGCGCAGTGCAGACGCTGCACCGATGGGCAACCACTGCGACGCCGCGCTGCGGGTATCGGCATCGCCGAATACATCGAGCGCGACCGCCTCCAGGCCGGCCTCGACAGCGGCCTGTGCGAGCAGCCGCGCCGAAAGCGCCGCAACGGCGATGGCGCGCACGGCCGTTCAGGACGGGTTGGCTGTGCCCGACCTTTCGGCGAGCACTGCCTGAGCCGTCGTGAACGCTTCGGCGAAACCCAGCGTCAGCGTCGCCTCGCGCATTTGCACCAAGAGGCGTTGCTGGGTCTGGTACTTGACATTGCCCACGGTGAGCGCGCCGATGCCCAGGGCCTGCGTGCCCGGTAGCGCACGCGCATCGTCCATCGCGCCCAGGCCGGCGATGCCTTCGGGCGGCACGGCGTTCAGGTCGGCCGCCACTTTGAGGCGGCGCGCATGGCTCAAATCCTCGGCCGAGACGACTTGCACGCCGGCCGCGGCGCAGGCCAGCACCACATCGGCCTGGGCCAGGGATGCACGCAGGTCCGAGCGCTGCGCTGCCGACACGCCCTGCATCTCGACCTGGAAGCGCTGCCCGGTCGTGCGC
>JBAQUQ010000208.1:0-3003 GCA_049297615.1 Burkholderiaceae bacterium | reverse complement strand
GGCGCGGCCAGGGTTCAGGGCTGATCGACGGAGATCGTGAAGCGGTCGATGTTGGTGGCGTTGGCGGGCAGGAAGACCGGCGTCACGCCCATGCCGCGCAAGCCCATGGAATAGAACTCACGCACGTTGACGGTCGAGCCGTTGCTGGCGATCACCCCGGTCTCCCCGGTGCGGTGCGTATAGCCGTTGCGAGCGATGTTGCGCGCCAGGTGCTCGGGGTGCGAGACCGTCGTGCCCGCCGGCGCGGTGCTGCGCGTAAAGCTGCCGGGGGCCGCGTCGAGGCTGATGATGGTATGGGTGTTGGCGGCCAAGGGGAGGTTGGCCAATAGAGCGGTATCGATATCGAAGTTCCAGCGCGTCGTCACATTGCCCACGGTCGGCAGGTTTTGCGTGCGGTACTGGGTGATCAGGTTGAACGAGCCGTCAGCGCTCAGCAACGCCATCATCAGATCGCCGTTGCCGGCGCGGTAGGCAAAGCCGCGATCCTTGAAGACGTCCGCAGGGTCGGTCGATGTCAGATCGAATCCGCCGTTGGCACCGTTGGCGTCGTTGGCACGGGCGCTGAAAAACGGCAACAAGGTCGTATCCGTGATGCAGTTGCTCTCGATGGTATTGATGAAATCGGGGGGGTCGAAGCATCGGGTGCTGGTCACCGCGCCGCTGCTGTTGACGACCACAGTCCCGGCACTGACCCCGAAGACACCGGCATTGCCCTCCCAGCCCAGCACATTCCAGGTGCCCGCCAGTGCGGACAAGGGAATCGTCTGCAGCGGAAAGGCCATGCCGACGCTGTAATTGAGAGTGACGTCGTCGTAGATGCGCGCCACCAGGACGCCGGCAGGCGAGACGGTGACGACGTTCGGGGTCGGCCCAGGGTTCCAGGAGAATTTGCATTTGTCAGTTGGGTCCGCCGTCAAGTTGTCGATGCTGCCGTCGGAATTCGTTATGGTCGGGCCGGCGGCATTGGCGGCATCAATGACGAACGTGTCGGCCGAGGTGACCGGGTCAGACGGCCCTGTGGTGCTGGAGGGCTCGAAACCGAAGCTGCGATACGTCGTGCTGCGCAGGGCCGCGCAGTTACTCGCCTGGGGCTTGAGGAGCAGGTCCGCAGGCAGGCTGGCCGTGTCGGTAGCCGTCGCCGGCGTTCCCGGCGCTCCGGCGGCGGTTCCGGCTGCGCCCGTCGCCACCGCGGTCGTGAGTTGGGCCAGCGTCGTTCCCGCAGTCGTGAGCGTGTTCTGCAGGGCTACCAGCACGCCGTCGTAGGCATTGCCACCTGTGCCGCCAACTGAAGCGACCAGAGGGTCGGTCACCATATTGGTGATGGACGAGGTGCTCACGCCGGCTGCGCTCAAGGTGCCCACCACGGCCGTCTGCGCCGTGGCGACGGTGGTCGTGGTCACCGTGGTGGCCAGCGTGGCAGTGTTCGTTTGGTAGAAGGTGGCAGGGTTCTGCGCGCTCAACTGGGCCACCAGCAGTTCGGTGAGCGGCGTGATATTCGCCGTCGCGCTCGTGCCGCTGCCCGTGGCGACCGAATGCAGCGAATTGCCGCCGCCGGTGGCCTCGAGCACGCAAGGCAGGACGCCCCCGGTGATGGTGGCGGTGTAGGCGCCGCTGCTGCTCGAGGTGGCCGTGCCCGTGCCCGTGGAACACTTGACCGTGACCGATGCGTTCGCGAGGGCCGCGCCCGTGGCCACCACGCCCGTCAGCGTGACCGGCCCGGTGGTCGCAGGCGAAGGCGATGACGAACCACCGCCGCAAGCGGCAAAAAGTCCGGCGCAGGCCAAGGCTGCAGCTAGAGAGTGAAGTCGCATGGAAGGCTCCAAGTCGAATGAAGATCGTTGAAGAGGGACCCCGGCTTGGGCTTGCGCCAATCGGGCAGGACCGTTATGCGTTGTTCTTGGCGTGCAGGGTTGTAGCGCCTTCGACGGTGAATGTCCAGCATTGATACCGTGTTGCCGTGATCGACAAGAACGGGCGCGCGTTTACCCTAGGCTTTCGCGGCCGGGCCGTTCTGCGATGGCAGCCGCCTCGCGCGAGCGCGAAGGGACGAACTGCGCGCGAACAAAACGCGCGCTAGTGGGCGGTGCTGAAGAGTAAGGCGGGTCGTTGAGGTTGCGCCATCGCCGGCATCGCTTGGCTTTCGCGGAGATCGATCGTGGCCGACATCCGTGCGCCGAGCGCTGGGCGCACGGATGAAGTTTGGAGCGCCTGAGCGAACCGTCATGCGGTCGCTTGCGACGAAGACGACGGAGACCCGTTCCTTGATCGGAATCCGTTTCAGCGGCGGTAGCACGCCATTGCTCACGGGGCCTGCTCGCTGGCGTCCAGCAACGCCTCGTCGATCGCTGACTGGCCAAGCCGCGCCAATCTCCATCGCGCGGCTGATCGCGGCGCTCTCTCCCGCGCCGAGCCCGTCCATGCGAATCGGCGTTGCGTCGGCCGAGCGCGATCAGCGGCCCCGCGTCGGAGACGACGACCTTAATCGCCGAAGGAGCCAAGCTCGCGCTCCAGTTCCCCCGGCTCGAGCCGGATCACGGCAATCTCGCGCCGACCCAGTTCGTCGACCATTTCGCTGTACGGCAAACCGGCCATCTGCGCCGCCAGGCCTAGGCTGATCTGTTCCCGGTCGAACAGGGTAGCGGCCAAGTCGGCCAGCATGGCTCGCGGGTCGACACCCTTGCCCAGCGGCACGGACTCAGCACCGGTTCGCCGGCGACTGTGACGATGGCTGGCTCACCGCGCCGCGCGTCATCGATCAGCTGCTGCGGCTGGCGCTTCATTTCGGCGGCTGTGAGGGTGTGCATGGCGATCTCCGTTTGCGCGGCAACTGCCGAGATTAGCTCACGCGGCGTACGAGTAGCAAGCCGCAGCCGAAGGGTAAGCGTCTGGCCGCGGCATCTTGAGATGACCCGGCCGGTGGCTGAGCATCGCGTCCATGGCGAACATGGCGGATGCGGTTTTGGCGAAGGCAATGGTGTTTGCCGCGCGCTGGCTCAGCGCCGT
>JBAQUQ010000207.1:0-9205 GCA_049297615.1 Burkholderiaceae bacterium | reverse complement strand
CGGATTCATGCGTTCGCTGGAGTTGGGCGACCGCTGCCCGCCGCTGTCGATCGTGCTCGATCGGCTGGGCATCTACTACGACGCGAGCGTGCCCAGCGCGCTCGAAGACATGATCGCCAGCGCGTGTTCGCCTGCCGAGCAGGAGCGGGCGTCGTTGCTGGTGCGGCGCTGGTGCGAGGGCCGCCTGTCCAAATACAACCATGCGCGCGAGGCGCCGCAAGCCTCGGGCCCATTCGTCCTGGCTGTCGACCAGACCTTCGGCGACGCGTCGATTCACTACGGCCTGGCCGACGCGGCCAGCTTCGCGCCAATGCTCCAAGCCGCGCTCGACGAGCACCCGCAGTGCCGGGTGTTGCTGAAGGTCCATCCCGACGTCATCGCCGGGCGCAAGCGCGGTCACTTCGATCGCCTGAGCGCGGGGGCCGCGTCGCGGATCACCGTGCTGGCCAGCGACGCCCATCCGAGCGGCTTGCTGGAGCGAGCGAGCGCGGTCTATTGCGTCACTTCGCAGATGGGTTTCGAGGCGCTGCTGTGGGGCAAACCGGTGCGGTGCTTCGGCATGCCGTTCTACGCCGGCTGGGGCTTGACGCGCGACGCGCTCCCCGCGCCGTCGCGCCGGCAACCGGTGCCGCTCGAGCAACTCGTCCACGCCGCCCTGGTGCGCTACGCGCGCTACCTCGACCCCGAGACCGGCCGGCGTTGCGAGGTCGAACGCCTGATGGAGCACCTGGCACTGCAGCGCCGCATGCGCGAGCGCTTTGCGCCCCAGGTCTACGCGGTCGGCTTTTCGCGCTGGAAGAAGCCGATCGTGCGGGCCTATTTCGGCGGCAGCGCGGTGCATTTCGTTCGCAGTTGCGAGTCGGCGCCGCCCGGCGCGACCCTGGCCGTGTGGGGGCGCCGCGACGCTGGCGGCGCGGCGCAGCGCGTGGTTCGCCTCGAAGACGGCTTCCTGCGCTCGGTCGGCCTGGGCGCCGATCTGATCGCCCCGCTGTCCTGGGTGATGGACGGCAGCGGCGTGTACTACGACGCGGGCGCGCCGTCCGACCTCGAACGTTTGCTCGGCGAGCGCGAGTTCGAGCCGGCGCTGTTGGAGCGTGCGCGCGCGCTGCGCCAGCGCATCACGGCGCTCGGGCTGACCAAGTACAACGTCGGTGCCGGGTCCTGGCAGCGCCCGGACTCGCGCAAGCGCACGATCCTGGTGCCCGGGCAGGTCGAGTCGGACGCTGCGATGCGCTACGCGACGCCCGGCGTGCGCGGCAACTTCGAACTGTTGCAGGCGGTGCGTGCCGCGGCGCCCGGTGCGCACATCGTCTACAAGCCGCACCCCGACGTGGTGGCCAGGCTGCGCGCCGCGGGCCGTGGCGAAGACCGTTCGGCCGAGTTGTGCGACGAGATCGTGATCGATACGCCGATGGACACCCTGCTGCGCAGCGTCGATGAAGTTCATGTCCTGACCTCATTGGCCGGCTTCGAGGCGCTGTTGCGCGGGCGCAAGGTGGTCACCTATGGCTGCCCGTTCTACGCCGGCTGGGGGCTGACCGACGACCAGGTGCCCATGCCGCGGCGCCAGCGCCGCCTGACCCTGGACGAATTGGTGGCCGGCGTGTTGATCCTCTATCCCACCTATATCAGCCGCAGCAGCGGCCAGTTCACGACTCCCGAGCGCGCGCTGACCGAACTGGCGCAGTGGCGCGAAGCAGGCGGCGGCGCGCCGAGCCCCTGGCAGCGGGCCTGGCGGCGCTTCAGGCGCCTCCTGCTCGGCAGCTGGAGCCAGTTGCGCACGCGCTGAGCCGAAGTCAGAAAAGCCCGTCTTTAGCCTTCGTTTTCTCGGCATCGCCTGCCGGGCGGCCACGCTGCAATCGTGGCATGAGCGTGCCGCCGCCAGACCGCCCCGCATCCGCCGAATCCGCCTGGCCCGCCGCGTTTCGCGCCTTGACGGCGCGGCGCCGCGTGCTGATGCTGCAAGGGCCCATGGGCGACTTCTTCAGCCACTTGGCGCGGCTGCTGCAGGGCCAGGGCAGCCAGGTCACCAAGGTTCACTTCAACGGCGGTGACCAGGTGTTCTGGCGCCATCCGGGGGCTCTGCGCTACAACGGCACGCCCAGCGAGCTGAGCGCCTGGCTGCGCGGCCTGATGCACGAGCGGCGCATCGATGCCCTCGTCTTGTTCGGACAGATGCGTCCGAGCCATTGCACCGCGCGTGCCGTGGCGCGTCAAATGGGGGTCGAGGTTTTCGTCTTCGAAGAGGGCTACCTGCGCCCCGACTACGTGACGATCGAGCGGCGCGGGGTGAACGCCCTGTCGCGCCAGCCGCGTGTGGCCAGTTTCTACAACGCCCGGGCGATGCCGCAGACGCCGGGTCCGCTGCCGACACGGCAAAACATCTGGCGCACCGCGCGCCTGGCAGCGGTCTACGGACTGGCGGCGATTCTGCTCAAGCCCTGGTATTGGCGCCAGCGCCATCATCGCAGCCTGAACCCCATCACCGAACCGCTGCGCTGGCTGCGTGGCGCGCTGCGCTACGCCGTCCACGCCTGGCAGGAGCGCGGCGCTCTGCCTCCCTTGTTGACGCCCGAGCGCCACAAGCGCTGGTTTCTGGTTCCCTTGCAGGTGCGCGACGACAGCCAGGTGCGCGACCATTCGAGATTCCGCGACATGCAGGACTTTCTCGACGAGGTGGTGGCGTCATTCGCGGCCTATGCGCCGGCGCACGCGCAGCTGGTGATCAAGCACCATCCCATGGACCGGGCCTACACCGACTACGCCCGCTGCATCGCAGGCCTGGCCCAGTCTTATGGTGTGCATGGCCGATTGCTCTACCTGCACGATCAGCACCTGCCCACGCTCTTGCAACACGCGCGGGGGGTGATCACGGTGAACAGCACGGTCGGCCTGCAGGCCTTGTTCCACGGAACACCGGTGATCACCCTGGGCGAGTCGGTCTATCAGATCCCCGGCCTGGTGTTCGGCGGCAGCCTGGACAGTTTCTGGAACGCGCCCGGTGAGGTCGATCGCCCGCTCTTCGCACAATTTCGTGCGCATCTTGTCGCCAGCACCCAGCTCAACGCGAGCTTTTATGCCAGGCGGCCCGCCCTCGAATCGTTGCCGCTGCCGGCGCGTCGCCCGCAGGCGCCAGTGGCGGTCGCACCTGCCGGTGCAGCGGCGCGATCAGAGCGTTTCCGAGGCCGCAAAATCCAGCTCGACCTTCGCGCCGTTCGGGTCGAGGCAGAACAACTGCCAGGTCCCGGCGCCGCGCTGCTGTCGCAAGTCGTATTTCATGCCTCGCGCATCGAAGCGCTCCTTCACGGCTTTCAGGCCCTGGGCAGAAAACGCCATGTGGTCGATCACGCCGGCGCGCGACGCCGGCATCGCACGGTCGGTGTAGACGTGCAGAACAGCCTGGCCGTTCGCGTACAGCCAGGCGCCGGGGAATCCGAGATCGGGCCGATGGCCGTTTTCCAGGCCGAGCAAGCCGACATAGAAGTCCAGGGTGCGCTCGATGTCTTCGGCGATCACGGTGAAGTGGTTCAGGCCAACGATCATGGGAGGCTCCTGTCAGGAAAACGAAGGGCCGGCCGCAGGTTCTTCGAGCCCATGGGCGAGGCGGGCGGACTTGCCCTGGCCAGTGCGGGGGGCGCATACAGCTCGACAGCACGATCGCGCCTGTCGTGGCGCGAGCTTCGTGCCGCCCGCGCCAGGGCGTAACTACACGGCGCAGCCGCGTCATCGCCATTGGCGAGCACGCGGTCGATGCTGTGCATTGGCATTTTCGGCATCGCCGGCGTGCCGCTCAATCGAACTCGAAGCGATTTTCGATCGCCCCGATGCCGTCGATCTCGATGCGCACCACGTCGCCTGCGCCCAGCCACTTCGGTGGCTTGAAGCCCATGCCCACGCCCGCCGGGGTGCCGGTGGCGATGATGTCGCCGGGCAAGAGTGTGATGCCGCGCGAACAGGTTTCGATGAGCGTCGCGATGTCGAAAATCATGTCGCGTGTGTGGCCGTCCTGGCGCAATGAGGCTGCACCGCCCTTGGGCGTGACCCAAGCGCGCACGCCCACGTCGCGGCCGTCGAGCGCATCGGCGCTCACGATCCACGGCCCCATCGGGCAAAACGTGTCGAAACTCTTGCCCAGGTCCCATTGCAAATGGCGCACCTGCACGTCGCGCGCCGTCACGTCGTTGACGATGGTGTAGCCGAAGACATGGTCCATCGCGCGCGCGCGCGTAATGTCGCGCCCGGCGCGGCCGATGATCACGGCGAGTTCGGCTTCGTAGTCGATCTGGCTCGATACCGCAGCGCCCGGCAGGCGCACCACATCGTGAGGGCCGATCACGCTCTGCGCGACTTTGCTGAATACGATCGGCCAGGCGTCTTCTACTTTGGGCGCAACGTCGCGGAACACCGTGCTCGCCAACTCGCTTGCATGGGCGCGGTAGTTGCGACCCACGCACCACAGGCCGCGCAAAGGTCTGGGCAGGGGTGCGTTGAGGCTGACCGAGGCCAGCGGCAGGCGTGCACCGGAGGGTGCAGGCAACGGCTCACCGCGGGACAGCGACTCGATCAATCCGAGTACGCCGCGCGAAGCGTCCGCCAGCGCTAGCGGCGTGACTTCGCGGCCGTCGTCCGACACGAGGCCGGCGTGCATTCGTCCGTCGTGGTTCCAACTGGCAAATCGCATGGTTCGAAGTTCTCCGTCAGGTGCAGGCCCTCACGCCGTGGTGCACGCGCGCCGGCCGCCGGGGCTCGAGGCTCGAATCGGGACCGGCGCATCATACGGGCCGCCTGCATGACGCCGCAAGAACCAGGGGCGCACCGGTGCGCTCGTGGTTCGTTGCGTGATCGCCCGCGGCCCGCTTGACTCAGCCCACCTTCATCAACCCGGGAAGCCACAATGAGATCGCCGGCACGTAGGTCACGAACAACAAGGCGACGACCATCGCGAAATAGAACGGCCACAGTTCCTTCGAAACCTGCTCCATCGACACCTTGCCGACCGCGCAACCGACAAACAGCGTCGGGCCGACCGGTGGCGTGATCAGGCCGATGCCCAGATTGAGGATCATGATCATGCCGAAGTGCACCGGGTCGATGCCGAGCTTGGCGATCACCGGCATGAAGATCGGCGTGCAGATGAGCAGCATCGGTGCCAGGTCCATGAAGGTGCCCAGCAACAGCAGCAGGATGTTGACAAGCAGCAGGAACACGTACTTGTTTTCCGAGATGGAGAGGAAGAAGTAGGTCACCTTGGCCGGGATCTGCATGATGGCCATCATGTAACCGAAGGCGACCGAGAAGCCGATCAGCATCATCACCATCGCCACCGTCTTGACGACGCGGTGCACCAGGTGCGGCAAATCGCGCCACTGGTAATCGCGGTACACCAGAAGCGTCACCAGGAAGGCGTAGACGCACGCCACCGCAGCCGACTCGGTGGGCGTGAAGACACCCGACAGAATGCCCCCCATGATGATGACGACGGTGACCAGGCCCCAGAGCGCATCGATCACGATCTTCGGCACGTCCTTCAATTGCACCGGTTCGCCCTTCGGGTAGCCGCGCGTGTGCGAGATCCACAGCACCAGGCCGATCAGGCACAGGCCGAACAGCAGGCCCGGGAAGATGCCGGCCAGGAACAGGTGCGCGACCGAGATCGTGCCGCCGGCCGCGAGCGAATAGATCACGGCGTTGTGCGAGGGCGGGATCAACAGCGCCTGGACCGATCCGCAGATCGTCACATTGGTGGCGAAGACACGTGGGAAGCCGGCCTTGACCATCTGCGGAATCATCACCGTGCCGATCGCCGAGGTGTCTGCCACCGAGGAGCCCGAGATGCAGCCGAACAGCGAGGACGCCAGGATGTTGACCAGCGCCAGGCCGCCGCGGATGAAGCCGATGAAGATGCGCGCCAGGTTGATCAGGCGCGCCGCCATGCCGCCCTCGGCCATGATGGCACCGGCGAGCACGAAGAACGGAATCGCGAGCAGCGCAAAATCGTCGGTGCCGTCGGACACCTTGAGCATCACCGCCTCGAGCGGAATGTCGACCCACAGCGCCGCGCAGATCGCGGCCAGGCCGAGCGCGTACGCGACCGGAACGCCCAGCGCGCACAGCAGCGAGAAGGAACCGAGCAGGATCAGTATGTCCACGGGGCACTCCAACCCTGCTATTCCAGCTCGGCCGCGGCGTCGCTGTACATCGCCGAGGTCTCGGGGGGGTCGCCGACCCAGACCCGTTCGACGAGGAACAGCAGGGTCAGCACGCCGGCGATCGCGATCGGGGAATAGACCAGGCCCTGAGACAAGCCGGGAAACTCGGCCATCGACTGGTTCCACGTCACGCGGCACAGCTGTGCACCATAGCCCACCATGAACAGCGCGGTGGCCCCCATGCACACGTCGACGCCCCACAACATGAAACGCCGGTGCTGCGGGCTGACCGCGTCGAGCACGGCCCGCACCGCGACGTGCACATTGGCGCGATAGATCGCAGCCCCTCCAATGAAGGAAAACATGATCATCATCACCACCGCGGCGGGTTCAGGCCACGACTGCGGACTGTTCATCGCGTAGCGCATGAACACGCCGAACGGAATGATCAGCGTGATCACCACCAGGGCGGTTCCGGACAGGATGACGCAGGCCAGGTAGAGCCATTCCATCGCCCGTGCGTAGTGTTGCTTGGCGGTCATCTCGGGTGCTTTCGGGAAATCGGGCAGCGCGCGAACCCGCGGCCCCGCATCGTTGCCGGGGCCGCGCCCAGAGCCGATCAGGCCTACTTGGTGTCTTCGATGCGCTTGATCAGCGCGGCGTACTTGGTGCCGTACTTGTCGCGGATCGGCTGGGTGGCCTTGTAGAACGCCGCCTTGTCGGCGGGCACGAACTGCACCCCGGCGGCGCTGAGCTTGGTCTCGGCCTCCTTGGTGTAGGCGTCCCACAGGCCGCGCTGCTCCATCTGCGCTTCGGCGGAGAACTTCTTCACCAGCGCCTGGTCTTCCTTGGACAGCGTTTCCCAGTTGCGCTTGGAGAAGACAAAGATCTCCGGAATGATCAGGTGGCCGGTCAAGCTCATCACCTTGGCTACGGTGTGATGGTTCTGCGCCAGCAGCGTCGGCGGGTTGTTCTCCGCGCCGTCGACCACGCCCGACTGCAACGCGGAATACAGTTCGTTGAAACCCATCGCCACGCCATTGCCGCCCATCGCGTTCATGGTTTCAACGAAGAGCGGGTTGCCCATCATGCGGATCTTCATGCCCTTCAAGTCGGCGGGCCCGGTGACGGCTTTCTTCGCATATACATTGCGCGTGCCGGCGTCCATCCAGCCCAGCGCAATCAGGCGCGAGCCGGGCCCGTTGGACATGCGCTCGAGCAGTTCCTGGCCGATCGGGCCGTCGATCACCTTGCGCATGTGCGCCTCGTCGCGGAACACGAAGGGCAGGTTGAAAACGTTCACCTCGTCCACCACCGGGCCCATCGCGCCGACCGAGATGCGCGCAATCTGCAGTGCGCCGACCTGGGCCTGTTCGATCATCTCCTTCTCGCCGCCGAGCTGCATCGAGGGAAACATCTGGATCGAGATGCGGCCATTCGTGGCGGCTTCGAGCTTCTTGCCCATGCGCATGATGGCCTCGACCGTCGGGTAACCGAGCGGGTGCACGTCGGATGCTTTCCATACGAGCTTTTGTTGGGCCAGCACGCCGCGCAAAGCTGTGGCGGCCAGAGCGCCGGCTGCAGCTGCGCGGATCACATTGCGTCTTCTCATGCTCAGTCTCCTCGGTTCGTGGCCGAGACCATCCCAGCCTGTTTCGATCACGGTGGATTCTGGCGCATCGCAATGTCGTTGTCGCCCAGGGCTTACCTCGACACCGTCCCGGGAGTCAGGATCGTGCCCGGCGACGCTCGACGCAAGTCCTCAATCCTGGTCCAGCCAGTCGAGCAGCAGGCGATTGAACTTTTCCGGCTGTTCCATCAGGAAGAAGTGGCTCGCGCCGGCAAAGATCTCGACGCGCGCATTCGGCAGGCCCGATGCCAGGGCCCGCGTGGCCGTCAGCGAACAGATCGGGTCGACCTCGCCGGCCATGACGAGGCTGCGCTGGGCGATGCGGCCCAGCTCGGGCAGGGTGTCGTGCGCCTGGCAGGCCTCGTTCTGACGCGAATAACACGCCGGCAACCGCGTTTCACCGCCGAGCAGGCCTTCGATGGCCGCGATCTGCTCGGGGTGCTCGTTGAAGAAAGCGGGCGAGACGAAGTTCGGCACCGAATGGCGCGCGTGGTCGGCCCAGTTCATGCGCCACTCGAGCGCCTCGCGCATGTTCGACAGCACGCGCCGACCGAGCGCGTCCAGGCGCGCGAATGAAGCGCACAGCGCCAGGGAGGCGATGCGCTGGGGCGCGAGCAGGGCCATGTGCTGGGCCACGGCGCCGCCCATCGAGCGCCCGACCACATGCGCTCGGGCCACGCCCAGGTGGTCCAGCAGGCCCAGGCTATCGTGCGCCAGGTCCTGCGTGCTGATCGGCTCGTCGACCTGGGTGCTGGCGCCGGCGCCGCGGTTGTCGAAGGCGATGACGCGGTACCTACCGCGCAGCAGTTCGACCTGGGCGCGCCAGGCGCTGTGGTCGCCGGCCAGGCCATGGATCAGGAGCACCGCCGCTCCGCTGCCGACGTCGAGGTAGCGCAAGGTGTAGCGGCCGATTTTGGCGTCGTGCAGAGCGTCGTTCATGAGCTGGTCTCCGATGCTGCTTCGCGCCCCTCAGGTCACGCTCAAGTGAGCCTGCAGCGCACCTTGCCGGGCGATAAAGGCTTCGCGCACGCCGGCGAAGACGACGCGGCCGGTGTCGAGCAGCACCACGTCGTCGGCCAGGGCCATCGCCAGGCCCAGGTTCTGCTCGACGAGCACGATCGTCATCTGCCCCTTCAGCGCTTCGAGCACTTTCTGTACCTCGTGAACGATCTGCGGCGCCAGGCCCTCCGAGGGTTCGTCCAGCAGCAGCAGTCTCGGGCTCGTCATCAGCGCGCGGCCGATCGCCAGCATCTGTTGCTCGCCGCCCGACAGGCTGGCCGCCACCTGGTGTTGGCGTTCCTTCAGCTGGGGGAAGATCCGGTTGACGTCGTCGCGCGTCCACGCGCGCCGGCCGGCGGGGGCAGGGCGGCGCGCCGCGACATCGAGGTTTTCCCGGACCGTGAGGCTGCCGAAGATGCGCCGGCCC
>JBAQUQ010000206.1:0-3057 GCA_049297615.1 Burkholderiaceae bacterium | reverse complement strand
GGGCGGCGCTGGCGCGCGCCAAGGCGCGGCTGGCGCATGCCGCGGTCGACGGCGTCGATTGGTATTGGCCTGCCGGTGAGAACCCGGCCGCGAAGCGACATCAAGCCGAGCCCGCGGTGCGTTTGCTCAGCCCGTTCGACCCCGTCGTGTGGGACCGCAGGCGTTTCGAGATGTTGTGGGGCTGGGCCTACCGCTTCGAGGCGTACACACCGGCGCGCAAACGCGTGCGCGGCTACTACGCCCTGCCGCTGTTGTGGCGCGACCGAGTGCTGGGCTGGGCCAATGTATCGGCTGGCTCGGGTGGGCTTGTCGTCGATACGGGCTATGTCGCCGGGCGGGCGCCGCACGGCGCGGTGTATCGAGCGGCGCTCGACGAAGAAATTGAACGCATGCGCGGCTTCCTGTCGATCGAGGAGGCTGTCGGGCCTTGCTTCGCGCGCCCGGCCTTGCAAGGCGTCAAGGCCTCGCGCAGCGCGCCGCCATGAGTGCTTCAGCCACTTCGGCGAATCCCGCGCCGCGCTCGCCCGCAGTCAAATAGCTCGGCCAGGTGGTCAATTCAGCCTCGAAGCGCAGCAGGTTCGCAACACCGACACTCAATGCGAAGTGGCCGAACATGAGCTGGTCATTGGTCGAGTCGCCGACGTAAACCCAGCGCGCGGTTTCAGCGTCCAAATCGCGGCCGAGCAGGCGACGCACGATCCAGCGTGCGCCGCTGAGCTTGTCGTGTTCGCCGAACCAGCCGTTCACGTGGATCGAGCTCACCGTCGCCTTCATGCCCATGGCACGCATGATGGAGACGATCTGGTCGCGGCTGCGCGGCGCGAGCTGCGCATGTTCGCTGTGATCGAAGGCGATGTCGGTGACTCTTCCCGCACTGTCGGTTGCCAGTCGCGCTTCGGGCAATTCGCGCAAAACGGCCTCGGTCGCGACGCGCAGACGCGCTGCGTTGCGCTCGCGTGTGGCCGGGTCCTGTGCGTATTCGATGCGCAATGCGCCGCCTTCACGAAACAGCGCCACGGCGCCGTTTTCGGCAACGATGGCCGCCAGCGGCCAAACGCGCGCGAACGGCTCGCTCCAGCCCATCGGCCGGCCGGTGATCGCGATCACGGGCAAGTGCGCGGCGGCCAAACGCTCGAGCGCCCCGAGCGCGGCAGGCTCGATCGCGCCGCCGCGCGTGAGGGTGTCGTCGATGTCGGTCAGCACACCCGCCACATCGAACAATTGCCGGGGCGGGCAGGTCGACCAAGGGGCGCAGCGCGCGTGCATGGCGCCCAGTGTGCACGCGTTTCGCCGAGCGCAGCCTGGGCGGCCAGCCGGTCTGCTGGCTACAATGCGCGCCTTCCGAGGAGCGTTGCAACCCCGCTTGGGGCCAGGCTCGGAGACCAGTCTGCAACCGCGCTCACCTGCTGCGGGACGCCCCGAGGGTGAGTATTCCGAACGGAACCGTCTTCAGCGTCTCCTAGCGGGTTTCGTCGCTACCAGGAGCCACTATGAACGCTGCATTGAGACCCGAGCAAGACCACGCCGTCGCCGACTTGAGGCTCGCCGATTGGGGCCGCAAGGAAATCGCCGTCGCCGAGAGCGAAATGCCCGCCCTGATGGCAATTCGCGGCGAGTACGCGAAAACCCAGCCGCTTAAGGGCGCGCGCATCACGGGCAGCTTGCACATGACGATTCAGACCGCTGTGCTGGTCGAGACGCTGCAGGCGCTGGGAGCCACGGTACGCTGGGCGTCGTGCAATATCTTCAGCACCCAGGACCATGCAGCCGCGGCGCTCGTGGCGAATGCTCACGCCGGGATCGGCACCCCGGTGTTCGCCTACAAAGGCGAATCGCTGAAGGATTATTGGGACTACACGCACCGCATCTTCGAGTTCGGCGCCAGGAATGCCCAGGCCGAAGGCCCGAACATGATCCTCGACGACGGCGGCGACGCCACCCTGCTGATGCACCTGGGCAAAAGGGCCGAGTCCGATGCGCGCCTCATCAGCGACCCGAGCAGCGAAGAAGAACGCGAGTTGTACGCCGCGATCAAGGCCAAACTCGCCGTCGATTCGACCTGGTACAGCCGCAAGAGCGCGCAGATCATCGGCGTCACGGAAGAGACGACGACGGGAGTGCACCGGCTCAAGGAAATGAGCGCCAAGGGCACCTTGATGTTTCGCGCGATCAATGTCAACGACTCGGTCACGAAGAGCAAGTTCGACAATCTCTACGGCTGCCGCGAGAGCCTGGTCGACGGCATCAAGCGCGCCACCGACGTGATGATCGCCGGCAAGATTGCCGTCGTCGCAGGCTACGGCGATGTGGGCAAGGGCTCGGCACAGGCGCTGCGTGCGCTCAGCGCCCAGGTGTGGGTGACCGAGATCGACCCGATCAACGCCCTGCAGGCGGCAATGGAGGGGTTTCGCGTCGTCACGATGGAGTACGCAGCGCCCTTGGCCGACATCTTCGTCACCGCGACGGGCAACAAGGGCGTGATCGCACTCGAGCACATGGCGAAGATGAAGCACAACGCCATCGTGTGCAATATCGGCCACTTCGACAACGAGATCGACATCGCGTCGCTCGAAAAATACAAGTGGGAAGAGATCAAGCCCCAGGTCGACCACGTCATCTTTCCCGATGGCAAGCGCATCATCTTGCTCGCCAAGGGGCGGCTCGTGAACCTGGGTTGCGGCACGGGGCATCCGAGCTATGTGATGAGCAGCTCGTTCGCGAACCAGACGATCGCGCAGATCGAGTTGTTCACGCGCCGCGACGCTTACGAGTCCGGCCGGGTCTATGTATTGCCGAAACACCTGGATGAGAAGGTGGCGCGTCTGCAGTTGAAGACGCTCAACGCCCAGCTCACCGAGCTGAGCGAGGAACAGGCGGCCTACATCGGCGTGTCCAAACACGGCCCCTACAAGCCCGACAGTTACCGCTATTAGGCTGGTGGCCGGGTTCAGGCGGCACGGCCAAAGCTTGCGGCAAGGGCCTTCGAAAGGCAAAGCGATGCGAGTCGATCAGTTGCTGGTCCAGCAAGGGCTGGCGCCGAGCCGATCGGCGGCGCAG
>JBAQUQ010000205.1:0-8384 GCA_049297615.1 Burkholderiaceae bacterium | reverse complement strand
CTGCACGGCAGCGGCGTCGGGCACGGCGCCCAGGGTCAAGGCCAGCGCGACCTCGCCGGCCAGGCGCACCGCAGCGGGTTCGATGCGTTGCACGCGCCCCTCGCCGTCCAGGGCGAGGATGCGCGCGCCGATGTCGATGGCGCTGCATTCGATCACCGCGCCGGCTTCGCACAGGGCGATCTTCGTCGTGCCGCCGCCGATGTCGACATTCATCACGCGCGCCTGATCGCGGATCGAAAGCGCAGCAGCGCCCGAGCCGAATGCGGCGAGCCTGGCCTCCAATGCGTCTCCGGCGCTGACGGCGACAAAGCGCCCGGCATGCTGCGCAAACAGCTCGCCGATCGCGCGCGCATTGGCGCGCCGCACCGCCACGCCGGTGAGGATCAGGGCGCCGCTGTCGATCTGTTCCGGGCGGAGCTGGGCCAGCGCGTACTGGTGCTCGACAAAAGCGCGCAGCGCCTGGGCGTCGATGCTCTGGTCGCCGGCATAGGGGGTGAGCAGCACCTCCGACTCGTGCAGCACGACGCGCTGCGACACGACGTAGCGGTTGTCCAGGCGTTCCAGCAGCAGGCGCGAGAACACCAGGTGCGAGGTCGACGAACCGATGTCGACGCCGACGCTGAGCAGGGTGATCTGATCTTCGAACTCCAGGCTGCGCCGCACATTGCTGAAGAAGACACGGCCGCCGCGGCTCGGGCTCACCGAAGCGCCTCTCAGCCTTTGCCGCGCGCCCGGGACGCCACCACTTCGCCCTGCGACGCGCCGTCGGGCTTGTCGTACCAGGCCGCCTGCATGCGGCTGGGCACGCCATTGAGCTTCAGCGTGGCCTCGTACTCCCGGCGCAGGAAGGGGTCTTCCATCCAATAAGGTATCGCGGTGCCGCCTTCATTGACGTCGATCGCGGTGTAGTCGGTGTGTTTGTCGCCCGGCGCGCCGGGGTCGCGCCCGGGGTTGTGCGGGCCGAACCAGGCGGTCAGGCGCAGCGGTTCATGGCTGGCGCTGAAATGCTGGTGGTACCAGCGCGCCCCGCCCGGCGCAGCGCTGACCATGCCCACGGGTTCGTAGTCGAGGCGTTTCACTTGATCGGCCTGGCCGCTCTCCCAGGGCCGTTCGCCGATGCGCTCGGGCCAGGTGTAGGTGTAGCCCTTGCCCTTCAGGCAGATCAATACCGCTGCCGAGGTGTGTGCATGCGCCTTCGAGTAGCGCCCGTTCTCGTGCTGGCCGATCCAGAAATAGAAGCAGTTGTTCGTCATGAAGGGTTCGACGCGCCGCCAACCCAGCGAACGCCGGTTGTCCAGCGGCAAGTCGCAGTTGACGACGTCGGGGATGAAGTTGGTGCGCCGCATCGCCAGGCCGCGCACCGGGTCGGGCTCGATGTCGTCGCGCGCTTTGAAGAAGTCGTCGGCGCCGTTGAAACGGTCGCGGAAGACGAAGGGGTTGTTGAACACGGCCTCGGTGTTGTTCAACTGATTGAGCACGTTCGGCGCGGTGTTGCCCGCCAGCAGCAAAGCCCCGCCCGAGCCGGCATTGACGATGCGGAACCAGGCGTTCAGCGGGATCGAGAACATCGATCCGGCCTGCCACTCGAAGATATGTTTCTTGATGTCGCCTTCTTGCCAGACCTCGGTCGTGCCGCGCCCTTCGACGACGAGGTAGATCTCCTCGTACATGTGCTTCTGCGCGTGCAAGGCGCCGCGCGGCGGCACCTCGACCACATGACAGCCCCATTTGGTTTCGGTGCCCCAGAGCTGGATGAAATGGCCGCGCCCGCCGGTGCGCTTCCAGGGAACGAGGGGCAGGTCTTGCACCTTGGAAATACCCAGGCCGCGAAACACCGGCAGGCCTTCAGACTCCATGAAGGCGTCGTAGGGCGTGGGCTGTTTGCGAAACTCGCCGAAGCCGGCCTTCTTGTTGCCCGAAGGTTCGTGCCAATGCGTGAGGTCCTGGTCGTGGGGCATGTGATCCTCGGGGTGGGTCGTTCGACGTTCCTTTATATGGAACATTGTTCTTTTATTTGAACCGCAGCGGATTTGACCATACACTTTTTGGTGCGTCAAAAGAACGCGCCACCCTGGAGACCGAAATGAAGAGTCATCTCGCTGCGTTGTCGATGCTCTGCGCCTTCTCGGCATGGGCCGACGAGGGCTCGCGCCTGCCGCGCCACGCGGGCTTCACCACCCTGGTCACGACGCCGCTGGCGATCGAGGGCCTGAGCGGCGACCGTAACGGCAACCTCTACACGACCGGGCGCAACGCCGGCGCCGGAGTCTCTTGCCCGGTCTGGCGCATCGCGCTCAGCAGTGTGACTCCGGTTGTCGTCGGTTTTGTTCCGGCACCGTCGCCTACCGGGCAGTGCAGTCCCTCGGGAATCACATTCGGCCCGGACGGGCGTCTCTATTTCTCCGAGGGCGCTACGGTCTACGCCCTGGCGCCTGACGCGGCCAACCCGCCGACCGCGACGGTGTATGCGACGGGTGTTCTGGGCACGAATGGCCTGGCGTTCGACCGCCGCGGCACGCTCTGGACGGGCGACGGCACGCAAGGCAATGGCCGGGTCTGGAGCATCGCGCCGGGCGGTGGCGTGGGCGTCGAGGTGTTCCGAATTCAGCCGATGGCCAATTCGCTCGGCGTCGGCCGCTCTGTCCTCACCCTGCCTCCCGGAACGGCCCAGCCCCTGGTCGCCAACGGCGTGGCCTTCGACCGCGAAGGCAAGCTGCTCATCGCCGACACGGCGCGCGGCGCGATCTGGGAAGTCGAGTTCGACCGCCACGGCAATCTTGAATCGCGCACCGGCTGCGACACCACCTTCACCGCGAATACGCTGTGCTTGAGCAACGTCATGGTGGCGCACCCGCTGCTCGACGGTGCCGACGGGATCGCGCTCGATCGGGCCGGCAATATCTGGGTCGACGCGAATGAACGCAATGCCGTCGTCGTGGTGACGAACCGAGGCCGGGTGATCGAGGTCTTCCGCAACGCCCCCGACGCGACGACCGGCTTGCGAAATGGCGGCCCGCTCGAAACCCCGACCAGCCCCTTCCTTCTGGGCGACGTGATGTGCACCGCCAACTCCGACGGGAATCGGCGCGACAACGTTCCCAATACGGCGGGCGAGATCAGCCCTGCAGGGCCGGCGCGCGGCAAAATCTCCTGCCTCGACCAGCGCCTGCACGTTCCCGGCTTGCCGCTGCCGGTGCGTTCGAGCCACCACTGAAGCGCAGACGCACGCCGGGTCGAGCGTGCCAAGCGCGAAGGCAGCGTCCCGGGCTTACCTCGCTCGCGCCCACCGAAGCGACGCCACTACGCGAGCAGGTAGCCGAATTTCTGCTTCGCCTTGCGCGCGGTTTCGGCGCTGGGCATGTTGACCTTCGGAAAATGGTCGCGCCAGTGGAAGGGGCGGCAGGCGTCGATGATCGCGCGCGAGTTGGTGTTGTCGCCGGCAAGCTTCTGCTGCGGCGGGATGCGCGGGTCGAGCGGCGTGCTCCAGGTCTTGGTGATGATGTCGATGCTGGTGGCCGGGTCGGAGCGCGTCAGCATGGCCCACATCAGCTCTTCGAGGTTGCTGACGTCGATATCGTCGTCGACGACGATCACGTACTTGCCGGCGTAGGCCCCGGCATGGCACATCGCGGCCACATGGCCGGCCTGCTTGGTGTGGCCGGCGTACCGCTGCTTGATCGCCACGCCGAGCAGCAGGCGCGAGCCGCCGACCTCGTGCGCCCAGACCGCCGTCACGTCGGGAACGCCCGCCGCGGCGATGTTCTTGCGGATCAGCGCCGATCGCGTCACCGCGCGGTAGCGCGCCTGCTCTTCGGGCGGGCGCTGCGGCGGGCAGCCCATCAGGATCGGGTCGTTGCGGTGATAGACCGCCTTGATGTCGAGCACCGGCTCCTCGCGGCTGTCGCTGCCGTAGTAGCCGGTCCATTCGCCGAACGGCCCCTCGAGCTTGCGCTTGCCCGGCTGCACGAAGCCTTCGAGCACGAGTTCGGCGTTCGCCGGGATCGGCAAGCCGGTCACCTTGCCGCGCACGACCTGGACCGCCTTGCCGCGCAGCCCGCCGGCGATGTCGAGCTCGCAGACGCCATAGGGCATCTCGCTGCACGCGACCAGGAACTGCAGCGGGTCGCCGCCGAGCACAATCACCACCGGCATCGGCTCGCCCCTGGCCTGGTATTTGTCGCGGTGGATCCGGCCATGCTTGCCCGGCGACATGTAGAAGCCGACGCTGTTGCGGTCGTGGATCATGACCCGGTAGGTGCCCACATTGATCCACTTCTCGTCGGGGTCCTGGGTGAGGTTGTAGCTGCCCGTGCCGATGTAGCGCCCGCCATCGCCGTCGTGCCACAGCGGCACCGGGAACTGGGTGATGTCGATTTCGTCGCCGCTGAGCATGTTCTCGAACACCGGGCCGGTCTCGACGAACTCGTGCGGGATGGTCTCGAGCTCGCGCAGGTAGTTCTCGAGGAAGGCCTGCGACAACTCGAGCTTGCTGAAATCGAGCGGAAAGCCCAGGGTCATGTTCTTGCGCCTGCCGCCGAAGAAGTTGGTCAGCACGCGCTGCCCTTTGCGGCAGCCCGGCACCTCGTCGAAGATCACGCAGGGTGCGTTCTCGTCGTGCTGGACGAGCTCAGTCGCCATGCCGATCTCTTCCTGCCAGGTCGCGCCCTTGACGATTCGCACTTCGCCCAGCTTTTCGGCCTGCACGATCCACTCGCGCAGATCGGTGTAGGGGATTTCGACGCCGGCGCGCCGCTGACTGCCCTGGTCGGCGCTGCTGCCCATCGGAGCAGCCATCGCATCGGTGGTGTTCAGCCTGTCGTTCATGGCCCGTCCTTTCGGTCTCCTCGGGTGATCCACAATATGGACATCGTAAGCATGCCGTGCTGCGCCGGCACCGGGGATCAAGGGCCCGCTGCATCGCCGACGTGCCGCTTCCCTGGCGTGAAATGCTAGCATGCGGTATGCGCGAGCGGCTCGACAGGGGCTCGCGAAAAGTATCCATATGATGGACAGCTATGGCCTCTGCCTCGCCGAACCCCTTGCCACGCTTGCCCGCCGGCTCCAGGGCCCCTGGCACCCAGACGATCCAGCGCGCCGCCCTGCTCGTGAGGCTGATCGCCGCGCGCAGCCGCACCGGAATGCGCCTGGCCGAAGTGGTGCAGCACTCCAAACTCGAGCGCCCGACGGCGCATCGCATCCTGAAGTGCCTGGTCGAGGAGGGCTTCCTGATGCAGGCCCCCGACTCGCACCATTACCTGCTCGGCCCGCTGATCTTCGAGCTGGGCCTGGCGGCGTCGCCGCAGTTCAACCTGGTCGACATCTGCCGCGCCTCCTTGCAGCGCATCGCCGACCGAACCGGCGACACCGTCTTCCTGTCGGTGCGCAGCGGCTACGACTCGGTGTGTCTGGACCGCAAGGAAGGCGCCTTCCCGATCAAGGCGCTGACCCTCGAGGTCGGCGCGCGCCGTCCCCTGGGCGTGGGCGCGGGTGGCCTGGCCTTGCTGCTGCGCCTGTCCGACGAGGCGGTCGAGGAAATCGTTCGCGCCAATGCGAAGCGGCTGGGCGCGTTCCACAAACTGACCGTGCCGGTGCTGCTCAAGACCTGGAAGCGATCGCAGCAGCTCGGCTACGCGCTGAACGACACCCACATCACGGCCGGCGCAACGACGCTCGGCCTGCCGATCGTGAACCGCTTCGGACAGCCCTTCGCTTCCCTGAGCGTGGCGGCGATTTCGAGCCGCATGACGCCGCGCCGTCAAGCGGAGCTGGTGAGCATCCTGCGCGCGGAGATCGCCGCGATCGAGCGCCGCATGCAGGAGCAGGCGTCGCCCTGAGGGCGCTCCGGCGTTTCCTCGTGAGCACTGTCGCCGCTTGCCGGGTCCATATGCTGGAATTGTTTTTTTGATCCTGGCGGCGCTCGACGCCGGCGCGGCGATGCTAGGATGAACCCGGGTGAGGCTCGCCTCGCCCCTGAACCCGGCGGGGCGAAGCCGCTCCAGTGGGGTTCGATCCGCAGTGAGGGGATGTCCATATAGTGGTCACGCGGCCCGGGCCGCACGACACGAGGGCCAGGAGATGCGCAGACTGATCGTTGCCATCACCGGCGCCACCGGCGCCATCTTCGGCGTGCGCCTGCTGCAGGCCTTGCGCGCCGCCGAGGTCGAAACCCACCTCGTGCTCTCCAAGTGGGGGCTGCAGACCGTCGAGCACGAGACCGGCCTGACCTCGCCGCAGTTGAGCGCCCTGGCCAGCGTCGTGCACGGCGTGGGCAATATGGCCGCGACGATTTCCTCGGGCTCGTTCCAGACCGAGGGCATGGTGATCGCGCCGTGCACGATGAAGACCCTGGCCGCGATCGCCCACGGCTACGGCGACAGCCTCGTGCAACGCGCCGCCGACGTGGTGTTGAAGGAGCGCCGCAAGCTCGTGCTCGTGGCGCGCGAGACGCCGCTGTCGGAGATCCACCTCGAGAACATGCTCAAGCTCGCGCGCATGGGCGTGACCATCCTGCCGCCGATGCCGGCGTTCTACAACAAGCCGCAGTCGATCGACGACATCGTCGACCACGTCGTCGCCCGCGTGCTCGACCAGTTCGGCATCGATGCGCAATTCGCGAAACGCTGGGACGGTCAGATGGACCGCGGCGACGCCGTGCGACGCCTGAAGTAAGCCCGCCCCCAAGCCGGAGGATCACCATGAACGAGCCCGTCAACCGCGCCGCGATCCAGCACGACATCACCAGCCTGCGCTCGACGATCGATTGGCTGCGCTCGCAGGGCCTGCTCGTCGAGACCGACCGGCCGGTCAATCCCGACCTCGAGATCACCGGCCTGCAGAAGATCTTCGACGGCAGCCTGCCGATGCTGTTCAACAACGTGTTGGGCAAGCCGCACGCGCGCGCCATCACCAATTTGTTCGGCGACATCCGCGTCGTCGAGCAGATGTTCGGCTGGAAGGACTCGCTCGATCGCGTGAAGAAGGTCGCCCGCGCGATCGACCGTCCGCTGAAGTCGGTGATCGTCGGCCAGGACGAGGCGCCGGTGCAGGAAGACGTGATCACCGACGACCTTGACGTGAACCGCTGGATGACAGCCATCCGCCACACCCCGCTCGAGAGCGAACTCACCGTCGGTTCGGGCATCTCGTGCGTGGTGGGCGAGTACTTCGACGGCGGCAGCCACATCGGCTACAACCGCATGAACTTCCGCTGGGGCAATGTCGGCACCTTCATGATCTCGCCGGGCTCGCACATGTGGCAGGTGATGACCGAGCACTACAAGGACGAGAAGCCGATTCCGCTGACGATGTGTTTCGGCGTTCCGCCGGCGTGCACCTATGTCGCCGGTTCGGGCTTCGACTACGCGATCCTGCCCAAGGGCTGCGACGAGATCGGCATCGCCGGCGCCATCCAGGGCTCACCGGTGCGCCTGGTGAAGTGCCGAACCATCGACGCCTACACCCTGGCCGACGCCGAGTACGTTCTCGAGGGCCATCTGCATCCGCGCGACAAACGCTATGAAACCGCCGAGTCGGAAAGGGCCGACGTGCAGGGCCGCTACCACTTCCATCCGGAATGGGCCGGCTATATGGGCAAGGCCTACAAGACGCCGACCTTCCACGTCAGCGCCATCACGATGCGCAAGCGCCAGGGCAAGCCGATCGTCTTTCCGCTGGGCGTGCACACCGCCGACGATTCCAACATCGACACTTCGGTGCGCGAATCGGCGATCTACGCGCTGTGCGACAGGCTGCAACCCGGCATCATCCAGAACGTCCACATCCCCTACTGCATGACCGACTGGGGCGGCTGCATCATCCAGGTGAAAAAGCGCAACCAGATCGAGGAGGGCTGGCAGCGCAACTTCCTCGGCGCGATCCTGTCGTGCTCGCAGGGCATGCGGCTGGCGATCGCGGTCAGCGAAGACGTCGACATCTATTCGATGGACGACATCATGTGGTGCCTGACGACGCGCGTGAACCCGCGCACCGACATCCTCAATCCGATTCCCGGTGGGCGCGGCCAGACCTTCATGCCTTCCGAGCGCATGACCTCGGGCGACAAGCAGTGGACGGCGTCGAACACCCAGTTCGAAGGCGGCATGGGAATCGACGCGACCGTGCCCTTTGGCTACGAGAAAGATTTCCACCGTCCGGTGTACGGCGTCGACCTGGTCAAGCCGGAGAACTTCTTCAGTGCCAAGGACATCGCGACGCTGAAGTCGCGCATGGCCGGCTGGGTACTGTCGCTGGCGCGTACCGGCCGCTAGCCACCACTAGCCGAGCGCGCGCAGCAACACTGCCTGGCGGCCACTGGGATGAAACTGGCACACCTCGATTTGCGTCAGGGCTGCAACAGCGCGCTTGATGCTTTCGACCCAGAGGCG
>JBAQUQ010000204.1:0-2004 GCA_049297615.1 Burkholderiaceae bacterium | reverse complement strand
GATCGGGATTCAGGCAGCGCGGTTGCTGAACCCGCGCGAGTTCGCAATGCGCCCCGCGAGCCACCCGCGGCGGCAGCGCCGCCGCCGCAAAGCGCAGCGCGCGCCGCCGAAGCGCGCGGTGTGGCGGGCAGCGCTGCGAGCCAGGCCGCGCCTCGCATCCACGCGCTGCACGAATTGCCCGAGGAGGTGCGTCGCCTGATCCCTTCCCTGGTGGTGAACGGGTCGGTGTATTCAAAGAACCCGGCGGACCGCTTTCTCATCCTCAACGGCCAGATCGTTCGCGAGTCGGATACGGTCGCGCCCGACGTCGTGGTCGAGCAGATCGGGCTGCGCTCGGCCGTGCTCAGCAGCCTAGGGTTTCGATTCGAGATCAGCTACTGATTCCCGCGGCGCGCCGCGCCGGCGCTGGACGCTGCGGCGGGCGAGACACTGAGCCAGGCGACAGCGCACAAGCCGAGCACGATGCTGAGCGCTGCGAGTGCTTGCTGCGCCAGGCCGAAGCGATGCGCGTTCCACAGGAACAGCGCGGTGGCGCCGAGCATCGCGGCGAACAACGTGCTCGCGATCAGCGCAGCGCGGCGCGTCAGCGGCGGGTCGTAGCGGCGCAGGCCTGCCATGTCGAAGCCGGGTTTCGGCCAACGCTGGGCGACGTCGGCAGGGCGCCACCCCGGGGGCTTGAAGAAGACCTTCAGCTTGTCGGCCCAGGAGCCCGCGCGCCAGGCGTCGGCGCTCAAGTCGCGATAAGTGTGCAGGTTCGCCCACAGCGGGTTCCAGCTTCGCAGCGGCGCGCGCGTGCCGTAGATGCAGGCCTGCGCCGGGTCTTCCTCGGCAAAGCTGCCGAACAGGCGGTCCCAGACGATCAGGATGCCGCCATAGTTCTTGTCGAGGTATTGCTCGTTGACCGCGTGGTGCACGCGGTGGTTGCTGGGTGAGCAGAACCAGCGGTCGAACCAGCCGAGCTTGCCGATGCTCTGCGTGTGCACCCAGAACTGGTAGAGCAAATCGATCAGCGCGACCACGACGAACACCAGGGGCGGCACGCCGAGCACCGCCAGGGGCAGGTAGAACAGCCAGTCCGTGACCCAGTCGCTGCCGGTCTGGCGCAAGGCGGTCGAGAGGTTGTAGTCCTCGCTCTGATGGTGCACGACATGCGCCGCCCACATCAGCGCGACACGGTGGCCGAAGCGGTGTTTCCAGTAGTAGCACAGGTCGTACGCAGCCAAGGCGGCGAGCCAGGTCCATGGCGAATCGACGCGCCACGGCGACAGCGCGAACGCGTTGAACGCGGCGCTGTAGATGCCCAGCGACAACGCGGCGCTGAACACGACGATCAGCTGACTCACGATGCCCAGGCCGATGCTGGACAGGGCGTCGTTGAGTCGATAGGTGTTCTGGCCCCGCCGCACGCCAAGCCAGAACTCCAGTGCGATCAGGGCCAGGAATACCGGCGTGGCCAGGACGATGATTTGGGCGGGAGTCAAACCTCGCCTCGTGCCTGAGGGCGTGCCCGCGCGCGAGGCGCTACGCCATCGCGCCGCGCGCGTCGACGCGCCAAAACGCTTCCACTCGCCCCTGCTCGAGGCCGCCGCGCACGACGACATAGCGCTCGTGCAGGTTCACCGTCGGGTCACAGTGGCCGGGCACCAGCCACACCGTATCGCCGAGCTCGGGCAGGGTGTCGGCTCGCGCGCGCAGCACGCCGTGCTCGTCGCTGCAGCCGGCGAATTCGAGATCGCGCCCGCACACGCGCGGCAGGCCCGAATCGACGGCATAGGCCTTGTGACCGGCGTCGATGACGGCGTGCGACTCGGCACGGCTCATGACCTGGCTCTTGACGAACAGGGCGTGCTCGAAGCGCGGCGCGCCGCTCGAGGCCTGGTTGTCGGCGTAGTCGCGGTCCATGAAGAGGTAGCTGCCGGGTTGCAACTCGCCATACACGCCGCTGGCCGCCTCGAACTCGAAACTGCCGGTGCCCGCACCGGTGATCAGCGCACAGTCCAAGCC
>JBAQUQ010000203.1:0-3212 GCA_049297615.1 Burkholderiaceae bacterium | reverse complement strand
TGCTCGACACGCCGCTGAACGACGAGCAGCGCGACTACGCCGGCACGATCCGCGATTCCGGCGACGCGCTGCTCACCATCATCAACGACATCCTCGATTTCTCGAAGATCGAAGCCGGGCGCATGGATATCGAGGCGCATCCGTTCGACCTGCGCGAGTGCGTCGAGTCGGCACTCGACCTGATCAGCGGCCGCGCCGCCGAGAAGCACCTCGACACCGCCTACCTGTTCGAAGGCGATGTGCCAGTGGCGGTGAACGGCGACGTGACGCGATTGCGCCAGATCCTGCTCAATCTGCTCGCCAACGCAGTCAAGTTCACGGAGCGGGGCGAAGTGGTGCTGACAGTGGGTGCGAAACGCGTTGGGGAATCCGCCGCCCCTGGCATTCCGGCGCCGGCCGCGATCCAGGCGGGTCAGCCCGCAGTGGATCCCGGCCTTCGCCGGGGTGACAGTGCCGGTGCCACGGTGGAGCTGACGTTTGCGGTGCGCGACACCGGCATCGGCCTGACTGCCGAAGGCATGAGCCGGCTGTTCCAGAGCTTCAGCCAGGCCGACTCGTCGACGACTCGCAAGTACGGTGGCACGGGCCTGGGCCTGGCGATCAGCAAGCGCCTGGCCGAACTGATGGGTGGCACGATGTGGGCGCAAAGCGCCGGGCTAGGTGCGGGCTCGACCTTCATTTTCACGATCCATGCCCCGTTGGCCGAGTCGCCCAAGGCGAACCGGCGCGACTTCATCGGCCACCAGCCGGCGATGGCGGACAAGCGCATGCTCGTCGTCGACGACAACGCGACGAATCGCAAGGTGCTGGCGCTGCAGGCCGGCAAATGGGGCATGTCCCCGAAAGACACCGGTTCGCCGGGGGAATGCCTGCGCTGGTTGGAGCACGGCGAAGCATTCGACCTCGCCATTGTGGACATGCACATGCCCGAGATGGACGGTCTGGAACTGGCGCGCAAGGTGCGCCAGATCAACCCCAAGCTGCCGCTCGTGCTGTTCAGCTCGCTTGGCCGGCGCGAGGTGGGGGATACCGAAGGCCTGTTCAGCGCCTACCTCGCCAAGCCGCTGCGCCAGTCGCAGTTGTTCGACACGCTCGTGAGCCTGCTCGCGCACGATGTCGCGGATGTGCCGGCGCCTCAAGCGGCGACCCGGTTGCCGGCGAAGACGACGCTGGACCCGGGCATGGCGCAGCGCCACCCGCTGCGCATCCTGCTTGCTGAAGACAACGTGGTGAATCAGAAGCTCGCGCTGCGCCTGCTGCAGCAGATGGGCTACCGGGCCGACGTGGCGAGCAACGGCATCGAGGCGATCGAGTGCGTGCAGCGCCAGGCCTACGATGTGGTTCTGATGGACGTTCAGATGCCCGAGATGGACGGGCTGGAGGCATCGAGGCGCATCACTTCGCGTGGCGAATCCGAAACGCGGCCTCGCATCGTGGCGATGACGGCCAACGCGATGCAGGGCGACCGCGAGCTTTGCCTGGCCGCGGGAATGGATGACTATCTGACCAAGCCGATCCGGGTGGATCAATTGGTCGAGGCGTTGAACAATGTAAGCGCACGCAAGGACGCATGACATGACGACGAATTCGCCGATCGACCTCGCCACGTTCAAGGAACTGCAGGAAACAGCCGGCGCCGATTTCGTCGAGGAACTCGTCGACACGTTCATCGAAGACGCACCGCGGATGCTCGCCGCGTTGCGCGAAGCGTTTGCCGGCGGCCAGGCCGACCCGTTCCGGCGCATCGCGCATTCACTGAAGTCCAACGCCAGCACGTTCGGCGCGACGGCGCTCGCGGCCATGGCGCGCGAGCTCGAACTCGGGGGCATGCCGGCCGAGCCCGCGCCGCTCGACGCGCTGCAAACCGAGTATGTGCGCGCCGCCGCGGCACTCCAGGGCCTGTGCCATGGCTGAACAGGGCGCGCGCCTGCTGATCGCCGACGACAACAAGGTGAACCGCCTGCTGCTGGCGCGCAACGTCGAGCTGCTAGGGCATCGCTCGGCGAGCGCGGAGAACGGCCGCATCGCCCTCGAGATGCTGCGCAACGAGCCCTTCGACCTGCTCCTGCTGGACATCGAAATGCCCGAGATGGACGGCTTTCAGGTGCTCGAGCAACTCAAGACCGACGCCTTGTTGCGCGACCTGCCGGTGCTCGTGACCTCGTCGCTCGAAGGCATCGGCAATGTCGTGCGTTGCATCGAGCTCGGCGCCGAGGACTATTTAAGCAAGCCCATCAACCCGGTGCTCTTGCGCGCGCGCATCGGTGCCTGCCTCGAGAAAAAACGCCTGCGCGACCAGTTGCGCGACATGGTGCGGCGCTTCGCCACCGCCGAGGTTGCGCAAGACCTTGCGCAGTCGGGCTTTGCGCTGGGCGGCAAACGCATTCGCGGCACGGTGATGTTTGCCGACATCCGCGGCTTCACCACGCTCGTGGAGTCGCAGCCGCCGGAAGAAACGCACGAGCTGCTCAATGCCTATTACGCGCTGATGTTCGACGCGATCGGCAACCACGGCGGCGTGGTGAACCAGATGATCGGCGACGGCCTGATGGCGATCTTCGGTGCGCCTCTGGCCCTGGAGGACCATTGCGGCTGCGCGGTGCGCGCCGCGCTCGAGATGACCGAGCTGATCGAACTCTTCAACCAGGAGCGCGTGGCCGCTGCCAAGCCGGTGATCGCCATCGGTGTGGGCATTGCCACCGGCGACATGGTCGCCGGCTACACCGGCACTCAGCAACGCGCCACCTATACCTGCATCGGCGACACGGTGAACCTGGCGGCGCGGCTCGAGGCGCATACCAAGATCGCCAGGCGCGCGATTCTGATCGACGAGACAACGCGCGCGGGTCTGGCCCTGAGCGTGGCGCATCACGCGCTCGAGCCGGTTCGGTTCAAAGGCAAGGCGACACCGGCCGCAGTGTTCGCGCTCGGGCCCGACCCGATCGCCAACAGGCCCTTCGCCGGGCACAGTCCGCCGTAAGATGCGGGCCTCGCGCGACCTTCGAATTCGAATCCGAACTCAACAGACCACGGAAGAACCACCATGAACCGAATCCGCCATGCTCTAGGGGTGAGTGCTGCCCTGTCGATGGGATCATTGATCGGCCTGCTGACGGGCTGCAGCACTCCCGTGCCCCCGGCCGCGGCGCCGCCGGTCGAGATCGCGGTGCCGGATGCGCCGCCGCGCAGCGCCGTCCCCGCACAATTCGAAC
>JBAQUQ010000202.1:0-4160 GCA_049297615.1 Burkholderiaceae bacterium | reverse complement strand
CTGGCCGGAAAAGCAACGCTGCGAGGGCTTTCTGGCGGGCCTGAGCACCGATCAGCGCGGCCGGCGGCAGGGCTTTACGCGCAACCTGCAAGTCGAGATCAGGCGCCTGAGCGCGTACCGGCGCAGCATTCAATAGGGTAGAGGCGCGATTTTTCCTGCCACTCTGGCGGGGTCGCGCCCCGAGGAGCTGTCGCGCTCCTACACCTGCATATTCATGATGTCGCTATAGGCTTGCACCAGGCGGTTGCGCACCCGGAGCGTGGCCTGGAAGCCGATCTGGGCCTTTTGCATCGCGACCATGGTTTCTTCCAGGCTCACCGACGCGTCGCCCACGCAAGGCAAGCGGCGCGCCCGCAATGGTTCTCCGTAGGCGCTTTGCGCCCAGCGTGACTCAGTTGAAGGTGTGCAATACCAGCTTGTACGACTTGTCAGTCTGCTTCTGGAGCACGTGGGTGGCGATACCGCCGAACGAGGTCTTGTTGCCCTTGTCGTCGCGCCCATTCGCGGACCACTTCGACGCCGCGATCAGCGCGTCGCCCGCTTCCACAATCTTGAACGGTTCGAGGACATGTCCGGTAACGTGGCTGGAGATCAGGCCGGCCCAGAATTTCTCGATATCGGCTGGTCCTTTGACAATCTCGTGCGACGCTGGCAGGACCACGGCATCCGCCGCGTAGAAGGCTGCAACCGCCTTCGCATCCCCCTTGTTGAACGCCGCGTTCCATGCAGCAAAAGCGCTCGCCACGCGATCTCCGGCAGGACCGGCAAGAGGCGTTCCGAGCGCAGCAGCAGACGGCATGGGGTTCGACAACTTGGACATTCTCTTCTCCTGGTTGATTCGATAGCGTCTGTGCCCGTTGCGGTCCTCATGCCCAGGCGCGAAGCATGGGGCCAACACTATTGTCGTCGCGGATGAGTTGGAGCAACATGCATAGTATTGTGGAGGTTCGGTCCATGGATGAACTCGAAAAATGGCTGGCCGCCGTGGGACTGGACCAACTTACCCCAGTATTTCAGGCGAACGATGTCGATTTGGCTATCCTCGTCGACCTTACGGATGCCGATCTAGAGAAGATCGGCGTATCGCTCGGCCTGCGCAAAAAGCTCCTCAGGGCGCTTGCGCAGCGCGAGCGCTCGCAGGAGGCGGTTGAATCGCACCCTCCTGTAGCGGCCGCAGGCGCTGCCGAGCGCCGGCAGCTGACAGTGATGTTCTGCGACCTCGCCGGTTCGACGGCGCTGTCGGTCCAGCTCGATCCCGAAGAGCTGAGCGATATCCTGCGCACCTATCACGACGCCGTTGCCGCAAAGGTAGCAAGCTTCGGCGGTCATGTCGCGCAGTACCTCGGCGACGGCGTGCTGGCCTATTTCGGCTGGCCGCGAGCCCATGAACACGAGGCGGAAATGGCGGTCCGGGCGGGATTGGCCGCTATTCAAGCCATCAAAGTGCTGGCCACGCGACCTGGCATCGTTCTGGCCGCTCGCGTCGGCATCGCAACCGGTCTGGTCGTGGTCGGTCAACGCGCGGCTCACGACGACGCGGCCATCGGTGAAACCCCGAATCTGGCGGCACGCCTGCAGGGTTTCGCGGCGCCGAACACGGTGGTGATCGAGGCCGCGACGCGCCGGTTGCTGGGCGACATGTTCGAGTACGAAACTCTGGGCGTGATCGAGGCCAAGGGATTCGCGCACCCGGTTCAGGCTTACGAGGTCGTGCGCCAAAGCAGAATCGAAAGTCGCTTCGAAGCCTTTCACCCATCTGCCCTGACGCCACTTGTGGGTCGGGAAGAGGAGGTCCAGCTCTTGCTTCGCCGGTGGGAACAGGCCAAGAGCGGGGCCGGTCAGGTGTTGATGATTTCGGGCGAGCCCGGCATCGGAAAGTCACGCCTGATCACCTCGCTCCTGGAGCGCATTGCGGATGAGCCGCATACAAATCTGCGCTACTTCTGTTCCCCGCATCATCGCGATACTGCGCTTTATCCCATTGCGAGCCAGATCGAACGCGCAGCGGGTTTCGACCGCGACGACGACACCGCCATCAAGCTAAACAAGATCGAAGCGCTGTTCGATGCTGGGCCGAATGGGCCGCAAGATCGCCTCCTTGTGGCCGAGTTGCTTCGGCTGCCGGATATCGGCCGGTATCCACCATTGAACTTGAACCCACAACAACGCAAGCAGAAGACATTCGACACTTTGTTGCGCCAACTCGGCGTTTTGGCGGCCCGCCAGCCCGTTTTATACGTTTTCGAGGACATGCATTGGATCGATCCCACGAGTCATGAGGCGCTCGACAGAACGATCGAGCGCATTCGCCAACTGCCCGTCTTGCTGGTCATGACCTTCCGACCCGAGTTCAGTCCGCCGTGGATCGGCCAGCCCAATGTCACGCTGATGACCTTGAATCGTCTCGACCGGCGTGACGGTGCGGCATTGATTGAACGCGTCGTTATCGGCCATCTGCTGCCGCCCGAGATCGTCAACGGAATCGTCGAGCGGGCCGACGGCGTGCCACTGTTCGCGGAAGAGCTGACCAAGGCCGTCCTCGAAGCCGGAAGCAGAGGCGCCGGTATGGGCTTCGGGTTGTCCAATGTGTCGCTGAACACGGTACCGGTGACGCTCCAGGCCTCGCTGATGGCGCGTCTGGACCGGCTCGGCCCTGCCAAGGAAATCGCGCAAATCGGCGCCGCCATCGGGCGCGAGTGCTCCTACGAGATGCTGGCTGGCGTTTCTTCGCTGCCGGAGCGTGACCTGCGCGCGTCGATCGAACAGCTCACGGTGGCGGGGCTGCTGGTCGCGCGCGGCACGCCTCCAGACGCGGTGTACCTGTTCAAGCATGCCCTCGTGCAGGACGCCGCGTACAGCATGTTGTTGATCACCACGCGACAGCAACTCCACGCAAAAATCGCCAAGCTTCTCGAGACCCGATTCCCCGAGCAGGCGGCGCGCGAACCCGAACTCCTGGCGCGCCATTTCGCCGAGGCGAACCAGTCAGAGCGTGCGATCGGCTATTGGATTAAGGCCGGACGCCATGCAGCGGAACGCTCGGCCAATCTGGAGGCCATCCGGCATCTGACGCGAGCGCTCGACGCGTTGAAGCTGCTGCCCGAAAGCGAGCACCGGGATCGCCAGGAACTCATCGCCCAGACGGCGATCGGCACGCCGCTGCTTTCCGTGCACGGCTATCCCGCTCCGGAAACCGGCGCTGCCTACAGCCGCGCCCGCGTGCTCAGTCAGCGCCTCGGTGATCGAGCCGGGATCTATGCGACGCTGAGTGGCGAGTTTCACTTTCACTTCGTGCGCGGCGATCAGGCCATGATGCGGCACCTGACAAGCGAGGCCACAGCCACCGCCGAAGCTACATCGGACGACTCGCTGCGCCTCGTCGGGCGCCGGCTGGCCGGCCTGAGCTGCATGCATTTCGGCGAATTCGAAGCCGCGAAGACTGCCCTGGAAACGATCGTTCGTTCATACGATCCGAGCAAACATCGGCCGCCGCCGGTTCAATACGTTCACGACCCAAAGATGTACGCGCTGGCGTATTTGGCGATCATCCTCTGGATTCAAGGCTATCCGGACAGGGCTCGGCAGTGGAGCGCTGCCGCAATCGACTACACCACTGAACTCAACCATGCAAATATGACGGCCTTCGCACGCGTGTACGGCGGAGCGGGGCTCTACGAGTTGCTGCGCGACGCAAGCGCAGTGCGCTCATATGCGGACGCAGTTATCGACCTCGCGGAGCAACACAGTCTTCACTATTTCAGGCTCAGTGGCGTGATCCTGCGCGGCTGGTTGATGGCATTGAACGGTGACCTTGCTGAAGGCGCCGCACTGATGCGACGCAGCATCGACGAGCGCTTCGCGATCGGCACCGGCTGGTACCAGACGAGGTACCTTTGCATGTTGGCGGAAATATTCCTGCAACACGGCGACGGACCTGCCGGATTGGAACTGATTGCGCAAGCGAAGAGCCACATCGATGGCCACGACGAATACATGTGGCAAGCGGAGGTGCGGCGAATCGAGGGCGAATTGCTGCGTTTGAACGGGGCCACCCCGAGCGAGGTCGAGAGCTGCTTGCGGAACTCTCTGTCTACCGCGCGACGACAGGGCGCGAAGTCATTCGAACTCCGCACCGCGACCAGCCTAGCCCGATTCTTGCG
>JBAQUQ010000201.1:0-3464 GCA_049297615.1 Burkholderiaceae bacterium | reverse complement strand
TACTACCTGGCCAGCACGCTCGACTTCATCGGCCTGGAATACATCAGTGCCAGCCTGGAGCGATTGATTCTCTATTTGAGCCCGACCGTCGTGCTCTTGCTCGGCGCCTTGCTGCTGAAGCGGCGCGCGAGTGCAGCGCAACTCGCCGCACTGGGCGTCAGCTACAGCGGCGTGCTCCTCGTGTTCGGCCATGAGGCGGTGCTGCAAGGTGCGCAGGCCGCGAATGTCACATTGGGTGCGCTGTTCGTCTTCGCCAGCACCCTGAGTTATGCGATCTACCTCGTCTACAGCGGCGAAGAAGTGAAGCGGCTCGGCGCATTGCGTCTCACCGGCCTGGCCACGACGGTCGCGTGCCTGCTGTGCATCGTGCAATTCGCGCTGTTGCGCCCGCTCGCTGCGCTGGCTGTGGCGCCCGAGGTGCTTTGGCTGTCATTGCTGAACGCGACGCTGTGCACCTTTGCGCCGGTATTGATGGTGATGATGGCGATCGAACGCATTGGCGCCGTGTTGACGGCGCAAACCGGGATGATCGGTCCGCTGTCGACGATTTTGATGGGCGTGCTGATCCTCGGCGAGCCCTTCACGGCCTGGGTGGCAGCGGGCACGGTACTCGTGTTGGCAGGCATCTGGATGCTCGCGCAGCGAGGGCGATGATCGTGCTTCTCCACCGCAGCGAATGAGACGGACTTGGCCTCACGGGCATGGGCACTGGTGTGCGCAGCAAGCAAGGGCCTGGACACGGGGGTAGCGCACAGGCGCTGGCGCACGAGCGCGCGAACGTCGCGAGCACGGCGCGCGATGTCAATCGTCCTTGCCGTCCTTGCCGTCCCTGTCGTCTTTACCGTCCTTGCCGTCCTTGCCGTCCTTGCCGTCCGTGTCGTGGTCACCCGGCTTGCCCTGCACTCTCACCGACCGGCATCTCGGATGCTCGAAGCCGCTCGGCCTGTTGTCGCCCCGCGGGTACCTGATGTCGTCGGTGCGGGGCAAGCCGGCACCCACGGGAGTGGGGATGCCGCCAAGCCCTGCCAGCTTGCGCGTCTCGTACGCGAGCTTGTGCTCGGCGCAAGGGGTGTCGCCGCTGACGCCGAGGCCACCGATGACCCGGCCTGCTTCGTACAGAGCCACACCACCGCCAAAGGTGACGATGCCGCCTGGCACTTCCCCGATTCCGGTCCGTTGTCTGCTCGGGCCACCACTCTGCTCGATATTCAGTTGCGCAAGGTAGTCCGGGTGGAATGTATTGGAGTTGTTCAGGCCGTACAGCAGACCGCCGGGCTGGGTTGCGGCGTACAGATTGGCGGTGGACAAGGCCAGAGATTCATTGCTGAAGCCATTGGCTGTGCTGGCCTTGGCGATGGCAATCGCACGGCTGCTTGGCCAGGCATCGCGTCCGTCGAGTTTCTCCACGATGCACAGCACGCCCTTGCGGTCCACCACCGCCCACCATATTTTTTTCGGCGTGAAGATTCCGCCATAGACGGGGAGCAGGAACTGTTGCAGCAATCCGTTCTTTATGTTGCCAATCTGCGTCGCGAGCTCGGCGCAAGTCGGGGGTTCCCCATCGATAGAGTCGGCGGATCCAACGCCGGCCAGGCCGAGAGTCAGGGCCGGTACCAAAACCAATTTGCGAAAGTAAATCATCGATGGCTCCCAGTGTGTTGATGGGCGAAAGATCAAGCCTTGCGCGCAGTCTGCTGAATGTTGGGCTTGTCGGGCGGACAACTTCGCCAATGCTACGACCAGACCATGCAGCGCACAACCGAGTATGTCCCGATGGCGCAGCCTCAAGCCCTCGAACCTCGTCAACCCCGGCCCACATCAGCGGCGGCAGGGTCGTCAAAACGCCAGGTGCTGGCTTGCGGACCGCGCTCGTCGGCGCAGCGCCGACTGCACTGCCAAGCTACTGCTTACTGGCGCCGCTTGCGGGGGCCTGCGGTGCGTCTTGCGTCGGCGGCAAACGATCGACGGCGCGCAACGTGTGGGGCATTGCCGCGTTACGCTGCACCGGCACATCGGCCGCCCTGTGGCGGTGCGCAGGGTGGAAGCTGGCGCTGCTGAGCAGAAATTCTTCGATCTGCCGTTGCACGAACTCAAACGCCGGCTCGCCGAGCAGCGGCAAGTGGTTCGGACTCTCGAACGGCTCGAGGCTGGCGCAGCGGATTGACGAGGCTATCAAGCGCCCCTCTTCGAAGGGGACGAGTGCGTCGCGTGGGCTGTGCAAGACGAGGGTCGGGCATTTCACCGCGGCCAAATCGTCCGAGACATCAATCTCAGCATCGCGGCGCATCAACGCAACGGCTGCCTGCGGAGTACACGAGACGCGCTGCAAATGATTGAACGACTCCATTTGCTGCGTGTTCGCGCCGGGCCAACGCAATAACGTGAGCAACTGCCGGAAGGCGGGGTTGTCGCGCGACCAGCCGTCTTCGATCAGGCGCAGCAACGCGTTGAAGTTTTCGGGCGATGTGCTGCCCGCGCCGCGGCGCAACTCGCCTCGCGCGAAGCCGCTGAGCAGTACAAGACCCGTCACGCGCTGCGGATACCATGCCGCGAAGCGGATCGCCAGCGGTGCACCGGTGGACACGCCGAACAAGACAAAGCGATCCAGCGCGACGCTGTCGACCACGGCTCGCAGCTCGTCAACGCCCTGATCGAGCGAGGCTGGCGTGGCGTCCCAATCCGACAGGCCGTAGCCGCGGCCGTCGTAACGAAGCAGACGATGGCGTTTCGACAGTGCCTGAATCGGCGGCCCCAGGGTGGCGCTGCGCCAGTCCCAGTCGAGATGCGTCAGCCAATGGGCGGTGCGTACGAGCGGCGGGCCTTCGCCGCTGCTCGCGCAGGCGATGCGAACGCCGTCGGTCGTGGTGGCGAAGCGGATGTCCTGGTGAAACGCGGGGGGGGGGGGCGTCGAATCGCTTGGGTGGCTCAGGCGGATTGGTCTGCGTACCGGACGCCATTGCTGCGGCCATCAAGCGATAACCGCGCCGCGCCTCGGTCTGCACGATGCGGCGCGAGTGGTCATGCAGCGCATGGCGCAACTCGCGGATGCACTGCACCAGGCTGTCGTCGCCGACGACCACGTTCGGCCACACGCAACGCATCAGCTCTGCCTTGGCGATCGTGAAGCCGGGCCGGCGCGCCAGGCACTGCAACACAGCGAGCACCTGCGGCCGAAGTGCGATTCGTTCGCCCGACGCTGCGCGCAGTTCAGCGCGCTCGAAGTCGAACACGAATCCCTGAAACTCCAGCCTATTCGCATTGTTGTCAGCGTGCATTGCCGCGGCTCCGCCCTGCACCTGCGCACTACCGGGCGCGGTGCGCGAGGGAAGCGCCGAATGCACGTCGATGCTATATGCCGCGAGAGTGCTGCACCATCCCCAGTTTGAACCGTTCAGATTGGCGTCTCATCACAATTGTGGAGGTTTCGCACCGGTCGAATTGAGTGCCGGCGCGTCGCCCGGCAC
>JBAQUQ010000200.1:0-8942 GCA_049297615.1 Burkholderiaceae bacterium | reverse complement strand
CGCGTGCCGCGGCGCCGCTGGCCACAGCGGGGCTGTTGCTCGTGCTTGCGGGCTACCGCGAACTGCTGCTGATCCTGGCCGGTCTGGGGGTGGCGGCACTGCTGGCGTTCGCCTTGGCGCGCCCGCGAACGCACACCGAGCCCGCTTCAGAAGGCCGCTGAGCGCCGGCTATGGCCGCTTGTCCAGGGTCATCTTGTCGTTCTCGCGCTTCATCTGGAAGCGCGTCAGGAAGGAGTTGCCGAGCAGCACCTGCTCCATGCCGGCAGGCAAGACGGTGGCGTCGACGTTGTGCACCTGCACGTCGCCGATGCGCACCGTGTCCTCAGCAAGGCCTTGCCGCCCAAGCTGTCGCTGATGGACACATTCCGCGCCGCCTGCTTCGTGGGCACTGGGGTAATGAGCTACACCTCATCGGGCGTCTGGCCGCGTGCGTGCTATGTGGGCGTGTAAAGTTGTGGTGCTTCAGGTACGCGGCGATGCCTTGGCGGGCAGCGCTGATTCTGTTGTTGGCTCAACAAGGAGCGATGCCATGTCAAAGGATGCTGCTCCGCGCAGCCTAGTTGTCGTTGTTGGCGACTGGGTGGTTGACGAATACTGGCGGCTCGTAAGTCATCGATCTCGAATTAGCTCGCACATTGGCTATGCGCACTATCGTCTCGACACGGATGATCAGCAGGAAGTGCTTGATCTATGCGGTGCCGGCCACGTGGCTAGGATTCTGACCGAACTCGCCTCAAATACGCAGGAGCCCGGCCGCTACCAAGTTTGGGGGGTTGGAAGTTGGCATTCGTCCGACCACAGGCTCTTTCAACATCTCTTGCACTCCCGTGCAAATCCGGAATGCCGCGCCAATAAACCCGGTTTTAGGATTATGAGCGAGTTTTGCGATTGTCTGCCCGAAACTGCAATCGTGACTCTCAGTCCGAAGGGCCCCACCACTCGCGTAGTGAGACAGTACCATGGTCAGCAAGATGGGGGGCTTGAGCAACTAAATCGCATCGACTGGGAGGCTAAAGATAAGCAGCCTCCCGATCTAGGGTTGCTTAGCGCGTTGCCCGCAGCCGACAGCTTCGACAACATACTTTTGTGCATAGTCGATCTTCAAAAGGGTGTTGTTTCCCCGGACTTCGTTGCTGCCCTCGCTGGCAAATATCCCGAAGCCACTTGGTTCATCAGAAGCAAGATCGAGAAGCCACAGTGGCTCACTAAGCTCGAATCGATCGAGATCCTTGTTGCCGGACCTGAAGTGGTGGAACACAGAAGCCCGTGGGCCTCCTGGGTAACGCATCAAACGATCTCTCACGAAGCGATGCTCGTACTGGATTCGCTTTCGGGGGAGAACAAGATTCTCATCTCGGAACACCGCGATCTGATCTGTCAGACCAGGCCTGACACCGACGGCATGGATCTCCTAGTCACGTCTTATTTGAAGGCAAGCTCCACTGGTGCTGCCAGCCTTGGCTTCGCCACCGCGATCTTGGCCCTGCTCGTCGACCGGTTCGCTCGAGGCCAACACAGCATCGATGATCTCGATCGAATGCTCAACAGGGCGGAGGCCTTTGCGCGCATTCGGCTTTTCAATGCGGCATCGCCGGCGACCGCGAGGGCGACAACTAGCAAAAAAAAATGGGAGCAGGAATCAGAAGACTGGAAGTTCGCGAGAAGCGAAATGGGGTTAATCGAGCGCAACGGCCGAAAGAAGCTCGACATCTGGCGGGGATCTTCGGCACTCGATGGCTACGTCACCTGCATAGAGAGGAAGGAAGAGATAATTAACGAGCTCGGCCGGGCGGTTCGAGGGTTTACGGCTGGAGGCCCTCGACACACCCCCCTTAGCATTCTCATTAACGCCGATCCCGGATCCGGTAAGACCCACTTGGCCAAGTGTCTGGCCAGCGCATTTGGCTTAGCACTAATGCGGTTCGATATCACTCAGATGGTGCACAAGGACGACTTGTTTGCGCTATTCGACTCAGTCGCAACGCATCAGGCAAATTCTTCGGCAGATTTGCTGGTATTTGTTGACGAAATCAATGCGTCGCTAGACGGAAATCAAGTTTACGGGTCTTTTTTGGCACCATTAGAGGATGGTTATTACGTTCGACGCGGTAGCAGCTTCAGTCTTCGACCTTGCATATGGCTATTTGCGGGGACGGAGAATGAGTCGAAGCAAGATAGAGGCTCCGACCGGAAGGAGAAACTGAGCGACTTCGAGTCGCGAATGTCACAGGTTAAGCGTATCGACTACGAATCTTTGAAGACCGAATCCGCCGGGAAGAAACAATTCGAGGCAACTGCAAAGCTGGAACAAGTCTATCTGGGCGCAATCATGATTCGACGGTATTTTCCAGATGTCACCAGAGTTTCAGAGGCTGTGCTTCGGCACTTTTACGGAATGAACCCGGCCGAGGTGCCGGCGAGGCACATTCGACGTTTGTGCACAACTTTACAGAATGTGCAGTATGGTGAGGTAAGCCGCAGGAATTGCGAAGAATGGGGGGCGAAGAATTGGCCAAAAGGTGATAAGTCGTTCGTAGAACTTAACTTCTAATGAATTCAGCGTATTCGTCTGATTATCTAGAATAGTATTGAGTCAGATCTTAGACAGGATTTAGGGCCGCTTCTCCAGGGTCATCTTGTCGTTCTCGCGCTTCATCTGAAAGCGCGTCAGGAAGCTGTTGCCGAGCAGCACCTGCTCCATGCCGGCAGGCAAGACGGCGGCGTCGACGTTGTGGACCTGCACGTCGCCGATACGCACCGTGTCCAGCGTCACGCGGTAGGCCACGATCTGGCCGTTCGCGGTATTGCCCACACTGCGCTGGCCGCCTCGATAGTTCAGACCGATCTGCTCGGCAACGTTCTGACTCAGCGCCACATGGGTCGCGCCGGTGTCGACGATGAAGCTCACTGCCTTGCCATTGATGCTGCCCTGCGTGACGAAGTGCCCGCCGCTGCCGGCCGTGAGCACGATCTGCGAACCGCTTCCGGCGCTGGCGGCGCCGCCGAGATTGACCTGGGCTTGCCCCAAGCGCAGGGTCAGGCGTTGCCCACCCAGTTCGACGACCGCTTCGCTGCCGCTCACCGCGAGCAGCTTGACGCCTTGAACGGTCTGGCCGACCGCCAAGGTGCGCGGCGCGCCGTCGATCATCAGCAAGGCCTTGCCGCCCAGGCTGCCGCTGAGCGATACCGTCTGCGCCGCCGCGGCACCGGCCCACAGCAGCACGACCCCGATGAGCGCCAGGCAGCGTTGCATCACTCGCGGAAGTCCCCGATGAGCGCCAGGCAGCGTTGCATCACTCGCGGAAGTTGCTGAACGACAGTGGCGCGTCGACGATCGTCTGACGTATCAGGGCGATGGCGGCTAGAAGCTCATCGCGTTTGGCGCCGCTGATTCGCACCGTGTCGCCCTGGATCGCGGCCTGCACCTTGAGCTTGCTTTGCTTGACGGCGTTCTGGATTGCGCGCGCCGTCTCGGTGTCGATGCCGCTCTTCACGGTGAGCGGCTGCTTGACCTTGTCGCCGCCGATCTTCTCGATGGCTGCGCTGCGGTCCAGAAACCGCGCATCGACGCCGCGTTTGCTCAGCTTGCCGAGCAGGATGTCCATCGCCTGGCCGATCTGGAAGTCGCTGTCGGCCCAGAGCGTGAGCGCTTTGTCCTGCAACTCGATGCGCGCCGACGAACCCTTGAAATCGAAACGCGTTCCCATCTCCCTGGCGGTCTGGTCCACGGCATTGCGCACCTCGACGAGGTTGGGCTCCAACATGGCATCGAAACTGGGCATGCGCCGAATTGTCGCCCCGCGCGCGCCGCTCGCCACGCGGATCGGCGCTCGATCGACGAAAATTGCGCGATGAATGTCGAGACCGGTGTCAGCCTCAAGCCCTACAACACGCTCGGGTTGCCGGCGGTGGCGCGCTCTTTGGTGCGCATCGCCGGCGACGCCGACGTGCGCCGCGTCGTCGACCACCCGCAGTTCGGCCGCGCGCCGAAGTTCGTGCTCGGCGGGGGCAGCAATATCGTGCTGACGCGCGACATGCCCCAGGTCGTGCTGAAGATCGAAGTGCGCGGCATGCGGCTGGTCGAAGAACGCGCCGATGCCTGGATCGTCGAAGCCGGTGCCGGCGAGAACTGGCACGAATTCGTCGCCTGGACACTGGCCCAGGGTTGGCCGGGCCTGGAGAACCTGGCCCTGATCCCGGGCACGGTGGGCGCTGCGCCGGTGCAAAACATCGGCGCTTATGGCCTGGAACTCGCCGATCGCTTCGAGTCGCTCGACGCGGTAGACCTCGTCACCGGGCGCAGCGTGACCCTGGCGGGCAGGGTCCTTGCATTCGGCTATCGTGACAGCGTCTTCAAACAGGCGCTCGCCGGGCGCAGCGTGATCATGCGCGTGCGCTTTCGCCTGCCACGCCCCTGGCAGCCGGTGCTGGGCTATCTCGACCTGCAACGCAAAATGGCGCACACAGGAGTGACGGCGCCCGACGCGCACCAGTTGTTCGACTGGGTCTGCGCAATCCGCCGTGCGAAATTGCCCGACCCGGCGTGCGTGGGCAATGCCGGCAGCTTCTTCAAGAACCCCCTGGTCACGCCCGAACAATGCCGCGACATCATCGGGCGCGACCCCGAGCTCGTGCACTACCCCATGGCCGACGGCCGCATCAAGCTCGCCGCGGCTTGGTTGATCGACAGCTGCGGCTGGAAGGGCAAGAGCGTGGGCAAGGCCGCGGTCTATGAGAAGCAGGCCCTGGTCCTCGTCAATCGCGGCGACGCGACCGGCTCGGAAGTGATGACGCTGGCGCGGGCGATCCAGGAAAGCGTGTACGGCAAGTTCGGCATTCGACTCGAGCTCGAACCTGTCATTGTGTGAACGAAGTCCGCCGGCCTGCCCTGCATCGCCCAGGGTCGCGCCGACTCAGCGCTGCATTGTCTCTGCCTGCGTGAACGATTCGATCAAATCATTGACGAAGACTCAGGGTCTACCCTTAGGCAGTGTAGTCTGCGCGCCGATTCAACACCAGGTCGATCAAGGCGAGACTGCGCTCCTCGCTGCTCATGCACACATACCAATCGCCAGTCCTGGACTTCGCGGCAGCACTTCAACGGGCAAGAGTTGGCGTTGTGCTGACGCACGGCCGCACCATCGTGTACGCCAATGCGTTCGTCGCAGCGCAATTGGGCTGGCCGTCCGGCGCCGGCTTGAGCGGGCAGCCTCTGGCGGTGCTCTGGCCCGACGCAGCGAGCTTCGCGGATTTCGAACTGGAACTCGCGGCGACCCTCGAACTCGGCCAGCCGGTGGATCTGGAGCGCCAACTCAGACGCCATGACGGCACGCTGCGCTGGTTCAGCGTGCGTGCCGACTCTGCCCGGCCCCTTGACCCGGTGTCCGACCCGGTGTCCGCCCCGGCGCCCGATGCAGCCCCCGACGCAGCGCCCGAGCGGGCCTCCGACACATTGCCCGACGCGGCGCTGGGCGTGTGGATCATCGAGGACGTCACCGATCGGCGCCAGACCCACGAGGCCCTGGCCCAGGCCAAAGAGAGCGCCGAGCTGGCCAGCCTGGCCAAAAGCGAGTTCCTCGCCAACACGAGTCACGAGATCCGCACGCCGCTGAACGGCCTGCTCGGTCTGGTGCGGCTCGCCCAGGAACCCGACGTGGGGCACGCGCGAATGCGCGAATACCTCGACCGCATCGAAGACACTGCGCAGGCCCTGGCCGGCGTCATCTCCGACATCCTGGACCTGTCGAAAATCGAAGCCGGCCAGATCTCGCTCGCCCAGGTGCCGTTCGATCTGCACGACTTGCTGGGCACGCTGTGCGGTGCCTATGCCGAACTGGCTGCGGCCAAAGGCCTGGAATGCAGGCTGGAGATCGGCAAGGGCGTGCCGCAATGGGTCAGCGGCGACCCGGTGCGGGTGCGGCAAATCCTGGCGAACTTCACCAGCAATGCGCTGAAGTACACGACGCGGGGCAGCATCGAAATGGGCGTGCAAAGGCGCCCCGACGGGCGCATCCGCATCCTCGTGCGCGACACTGGCGAGGGCATCGCCGTGGACGTGAAGCCGCGCCTGTTTCAGCCGTTTTCGCGCGGCGAGTTCGGTGGCTCGCGGCAACTCGGCAGCACCGGCCTGGGCCTGAGCATTTGCCGCCAACTCGCCGTCCTGATGGGCGGCGGCGTGGGTGTGCAGAGCAAAGTCGGCGAGGGCAGTGTGTTCTGGGCCGATCTGCCGCTGCGCCGCGTGCCGCCGCCAGTCAGCCACTCGACGAGTCGAAACCCCGACGCGCAGGCGCTGCGCGGGGCCCAGTTGTTGCTCGTCGAAGACGACGCCGTCAACACCCTCGTGACCGAAGCGACGCTGCGCCGTTGGGGCGCCGACGTGACCCTGGCCGCCAATGGCGAACAGGCGATCGAGGCGATCGACGCTTCCCTCGGGCGTTTCGACGCCGTCCTGATGGACCTGCACATGCCGGTGATGGGCGGCATTGCCGCGACGATCGAGATCCGCAAGCGTTATCCGGCCACCAAGCTGCCCATCATCGCGCTCACTGCCGACGTGCTGGTGTCGGAGCGCGACCGCGCCCTGCACCACGGCATGAATGAATTCGTGTCCAAGCCGATCGACCTGGAGCGTCTGATCGGAGTGCTCGCCTATTGGGTGCACCGTGCGCGCGCAGCGCGCACTTGACCGCCCTACGCGCAGCGCGCACTTGACCTCCCGACGCGCAGCGCGCTCCTGAGTTCTTCACCGCGGCAACTGTCATCCCGGCGAAAGCCGGGATCCACCCTCAAACGACGCTCCTGGACCCCGGCTTTCGCTGGGATGTCGTGCAAGTGCGGAAGCGGCAGCGCGTCCTACGGCCGCGTCTTGGGAACCGGCTGTGGCAGCGGCCAGCCGCGGGCGGCGAGTGCCGCGCGCACCCGGTCCGGCCGGTCGCTGATGATTCCGTCCACGCCCAGGTCGAGCATCTTTTCGATGTCGGCGGCTTCATTGACGGTCCACACCACCACCTTCAAGCCCAGCGCCTGCGCGGTGCGGCGCAATGGCGCGTCGAGGTCGCCGTGGTAGGGCGACCAAATCGTGCCGCCCGCGGCCTTCACCATGCGCGGCGCCGAACCGTGCTCGGCCAGCGTCAGGCCCGCCGTCCAACGCGCATCGGCAAGGTTGTTCGCCCAGGCCTGCTGGGCCGTCAAGTAGGCGGTAGGAACTTGCGGGGCCAGGCGTTGCGCCACAGCCAGGGTGCGCCAGTCGAAACTCTGTAGCGTGATGCGATGCGTCATGCCGTGGCTCTGGGCGACGTCGAGAATGGCGCGCACAAAGGCCTCGGGTTCGGGAGTCAGCTGCGGTTTGAGCGGCGAAATCTTGGTTTCGATGTTGAAGCGTACATGGGCAGCGCCGCGCTCTTGTACGAGTTCGAACAGCTCGGCCAGGCTCGGCACGCGCTGGCCGTCGGCGGCACGCTGTTCGGGCCAGTTTCGGGCGTAGCGCGAGTCGGCCTTCAAGCGGCCAACGTCGAAACGGCGCAGCTCGGCCAGGCTGAGGCTGCGAATCGCCGGGCCGGGAGCGTCGATGAAGCGCCCGGCGGCGTCGCGCGTGAGGTTGGGGTTGAGGGTGGCATCGTGCGAAATCACGACGACGTTGTCGAGCGTCAACACGGTGTCGAGTTCGAGCGTGCTCACGCCCAGCGCCAACGCGGCGTCGAACGCCGCCAGCGTGTTCTCGGGCGCCAGGCCGCGCGCGCCGCGGTGGCCTTGCAGGTCGAGCGGGCTCAGGCAACCCAGGGTGAGCGCTGCCAGCGCCCAAGCGGGCAGCAGGCGCAACGCGCGACGCCCGCGCAGCGCGTGATGCGCGTGATGCGCACGGTGGTCATCGGGCATGTACGAAACCATGTGCCGAACATAGCAGAAGGTAGAGCGCTGATCAGCGCCGTGCCGAAAGCCTTTGTGGCTTTGCAGTGCGCCCGGCCCAAGGCCCGTCGGACGCTTGGGCTTAAGCTCGGGGTTGCGCGATTGCCTGCCGACCCCGCATGAACTCCGTCCCGCCCACCCCGCCCGAACCGCAGCCTGTCGCGAGCGCTGCGCTGGAGCACGACGCCTTGGCGCCGGGCACGCGCTTCGCCGAGTTCGAGATCTTGCGTGTGATCGGCGTCGGCGGCTTCGGCGTCGTCTACCTGGCGATGGACCATTCGCTGCAACGCGAGGTCGCGCTCAAGGAATACATGCCCGCATCGCTGGCGACGCGCGGTGTCGGAGCGCAGATCACGGTGCGTTCCGGTTCGTTCACCGAGACCTATGCGATCGGCCTGCGCTCCTTCGTCAATGAGGCGCGCCTGTTGGCCAAATTCGACCACCCCTCGCTTGTCAAGGTGTATCGGTTCTGGGAGGACAACGCCACCGCCTATATGGTGATGCCGTACCTGCAGGGCCGCACCTTGCGCGATACGCGGCGCGAATCGAGTGCGGCGCCGGACGAGACCTGGCTGCGCGGCCTGCTCGACCCTTTGCTGGGCGCGATCGAGTTGCTGCACCGCGAGGGCGTGTATCACCGCGACATCGCGCCCGACAACATCTTGCTGCCCCCCGGTGGCCCGCCGGTGCTGCTCGACTTCGGCGCGGCGCGGCGCGTCATCAGCGACCGCACGCAAACACTCACCGCGATCCTCAAGCCGAGTTACGCGCCGATCGAGCAGTACGCCCAGATGACCCAGTTGCGCCAGGGGCCGTGGACCGATATTTATGCGATCGGCGCGGTGCTGCACTTTGCGCTGGTGGGCACACCGCCGCCGCCGGCGACGGCGCGTGCCCTCGAAGACGAGCGGGTGCCGCTGGCGCAACGCAGTTTCCCGGGCGTGTCGCAGCGCCTCTTGCTGATCATCGATTGGGCGCTCGCGGTGCGCCCCGGCGAGCGGCCGCAAAACATCCAGGCCTTGCGCGCGGCGCTCGAC
>JBAQUQ010000199.1:0-16170 GCA_049297615.1 Burkholderiaceae bacterium | reverse complement strand
TCGCTGCCTTGACCTCGGGCCGCTTTGTACTGCGCCGGGTTGCGGCCTTTGCCGCGCGATCGGCGCCCTCGAGCGCGACCAGTTCCTCGGCAGCGCCGTGCGCCACCTCGCCGCGCCTTTCGCGCTTGGCACGCCCCAGCGGCACCGTCGTCTGACCTTCACGCACCAGTCGGAAATCGATGCGCCGGCCATCGAGATCGACGCGGCTGACCTGGATACGCACTCGTGATCCTATGGCGTAGCGCAAACCGCTGCGCTCGCCGCGAAGCTCCTGGCGCGCCTCGTCGAAGCGGTAATACTCGCCGCCCAGCTCGGCGATGTGGACCAGGCCCTCGACGTACAAGACATCGAGTTGCACGAACAGGCCAAAGGCGGTCACCGCATTGACCGTGCCACTGAACTCTTCGCCCAAGTGTTCGCGCATGTAGCGGCACTTGAGCCAGGCCTCGACATCGCGCGAGGCCTCGTCGGCACGCCGTTCGTTGGCACTGCAGTGGGCTCCGGCCAGCTCCCAGACCTCCGCCTCCTGGCCGGCGTGTTTGACCGGCCGCGCGCCCTTGCGCGGCATGGGCGTGGCCACCACGGCGGCGGGCACCAGATGGTAGCGCCGGCCACCCAGCAAAGCATGAATGACACGATGCACGAGCAGATCGGGGTAGCGCCGAATCGGGCTCGTGAAATGCGTATAGGCGTCGTAAGCCAGGCCGAAGTGCCCGGCATTGGTGCCGGTGTAAATCGCCTGTTGCATCGAGCGCAGCAGCATGGTGTGAATTTGCTGCGCGTCGGGGCGATCCCGCGTCGCCGCGGCGATGCTCTGGTACTCGGCAGGCCTGGGTTCATTGCCGATCGTCAAGCCCAGGCCGAGCGCCTTCAGATAGTTCTGCAGCAGTTCCCTGCGCTCGGGCGTCGGACCTTCATGCACCCGGTACAAAGTGGGGTGCTTGGCGCGTGCAATAAAGTCGGCCGCGCATACGTTCGCGGCAAGCATCGCCTCTTCAATGACGCGGTGGGCTTCGGTGCGCGTGCGCGGCACGATTTTCTCGATGCGCCCGTTCGCGTCGCAAACGATCTGGGTTTCGCTGGTCGCGAAATCGACCGCACCGCGCTTTTCGCGGGCCTTGGCGAGCGCGCGGTACACGCCATGCAAATTCAACAGGTCGGGGATCAGGGCCTCGCGGCGCAGCGCTTGCGCGCCGTGCGTGTTCGCCAAAATGGCGGCCACTTCGTCGTAGGTCAGACGCGCCTGCGATCGAATCACGGCCGGATAGAACTGATATGCGTGCACGTCGCCGCCCTCCGTGACGAGCATGTCGCACACGAGGGCCAGCCTGTCTTCGTTCGGGTTGAGCGAGCACAAGCCGTTGGAGATGCGCTCGGGCAGCATCGGGATCACGCGGCGCGGAAAGTACACCGACGTGGCGCGCTGGTAGGCATCGGCGTCGAGCGCATCGCCGGGCTTGACGTAATGGCTCACGTCGGCGATCGCGACGATCAGGCGCCAGGCGTTGTCGCTCTTGGTGCGGCCGACGCTCTTGCCGATGACGGCCGGTTCGCAATACACCGCATCGTCGAAATCGCGTGCGTCCTCGCCGTCGATCGTGACCAGGGCCACATCGCTGAGGTCGATGCAGTGCTTGCGATCGGTCGCTCGAATCGTCTGCGGCAGGCTCGCCGCTTGTGCCAGGGCTTCGGCGGAAAAGTGGTGCGGCACTTCGTACTTGCGCACCGCGATCTCGATCTCCATGCCAGGGTCGTCGATTTCGCCCAGCACTTCGACGACGCGACCCACCGGCTGGGAGTACATCGACGGCGGTTCGGTGAGTTCTATCGCCACCACTTGACCGGCGGTTGCGCTGGCCGTCGCATTCTTCGGAATCAGGATGTCCTGGCCGTAGCGCTGGTCTTCAGGCGCCACCAACCAGACCCCGGCCTCGTGCAGCAAGCGCCCGATGATGGGCGCTCGCTTGCGCTCCAGGATTTCGAGAACCCGTCCCTCGGGCCGGCCTTTGCGATCGCAGCGCACGATGCGCACCTTGACCCGATCGCGGTGCAGCACCGCGCGCATTTCCTGCTGCGACAAGTAAATATCGGCTTGTCCGTCGTTACGCAGCACGAAGCCGTGACCGTCACGATGCCCTTGCACGCTGCCGTCGACCTCGCTCATCAACTCGGCACCGACGCTGCTCTTCATTGGAATAACTCGAATGGTATAGTCCCCGACTTCCTGAAATGCCCAGGTGGCGGAATTGGTAGACGCACTAGTTTCAGGTACTAGCGGGTAACTCCGTGGGGGTTCGAGTCCCTTCCTGGGCACCAAATATGAGGGCCGCAGTATGCGGCCTTTTCATTTGGTGCCCAGAGCTGGGTGCCTGCGCACCCAGCGCGAAGGGACTGAGAAGGCCGGGCTTGCAAGCCCGGCCGGGGCCGCGGAACGGGGCCGAGTCCCGGGCCGCCAAAGGCGGCCTCGCGACGCGCAGCCAGCCCAAGCCGATGCGAAGCGGGGCGTGACCCAACATCAAATCACGAACTTCTTCGCCAAACCCGCCGGCCTCAACTCGTCATACTCCTCGAACGGCTGATGAATCCAAGGACTCGTCGGCAACAACTCGACGTAATAGTCGGGCGTATAGCTCGACACGGCCTTCGTCCAAATCACCGCTGACCGGAGCTCAACGATCGAAGGCATGCCGCGCAGCCGATCCACCACCGCGCGCAAGGTGATCCCCGAATCGGCCAGGTCGTCGACGAGCAGCACACGCCCCGCCAATTCGCCCTTGGGCAAGGTGATGTACTTCGCCAGATCCAAGCGCCCCTGAATCGTGCCGGCGTCGGCCCGGTAGGAGCTTGTCGCCATGATGGCGAGCGGCTTGTCGAAGACTCGCGACAACACGTCGCCGGGTCGCATGCCGCCGCGTGCCAAGCACAGAATCTGGTCGAATACCCAACCCGAGGCGTGAACTTTCAGCGCCAATCTTTCGGTCAGCATGTGGTACTCGTCCCAGGACACGTAGAGGTGTTTGCCGTCGTCGGTGAGCATGCGGGTCTCCAGTTCGCTACGCGCCTCAGGCCTGGAACGGGTGGCGCAACAAAATCGTGTGGTCGCGGTCCGGACCGGTGGACACCATGTCGATCGGCGCACCGATGAATTCCTGAACCCGCTCGAGATAGCGGCGCGCATTGAGCGGCAGGCCCTCCCAGCGAGTGACTCCATGGGTGCTCTCGTTCCAACCGGGCAGGGTGTCGTAGACGGGCCGGCACATCGCGATGTCGTCGGCGTCCAGCGGCAGGATGTCGAGTTGCCGGGCACCGAGCTCGTAGCCGACACAGACTTTGATCTCGGTCAGACCGTCGAGCACGTCGAGCTTGGTGACGCACAAGCCTGAAACGCCATTGATGATGATGGCGCGTTTGAGGGCGGCGGCGTCGAGCCAACCGCAGCGGCGCGCACGACCCGTCACGGTGCCGCGCTCCTGGCCGACGCTGGACAGGTGGTGCCCCACCGTGCCCTTGTCGTCGATGGCCAGTTCGCTCGGAAACGGCCCGCCGCCGACGCGCGTCGCATAAGCCTTCGTGATCCCCAGGATGTAATGCAGCAGGTTCGGCCCGACGCCGGCACCGGCTGCGGCATTACCGGCAACGCAATTGCTCGAGGTCACGTAAGGGTAGGTGCCGTGGTCGATGTCGAGCAGACTGCCCTGTGCCCCCTCGAACAGGACGTTATGCCCGTTGCGATGCGCGTTGTACAGCAAGTAGCCCACATCGGCCATCATCGGCGCCAATGCCGACGCGGCTTGCATCGCGCCGTCCAGGATGGGTTGCATCTCGAGCGCCTTGGAGCGCAGCGGTCCGGTCAGGGAAGCGTTGTGCAGATCGAGCAGTTCGCGCAATTTGCGCTCGAAGCGCTGCGGGTGTTTCAAGTCCTGGACGCGCAGCGCACGACGCGCCACCTTGTCTTCATAGGCCGGGCCGATGCCCTTGCCTGTGGTGCCGATCTTGCCCACCCCGCTGCTTTCGCGAAGCGCCTCGCGGGCCAGGTCCAGCTGCACGTGAAACGGCAGGATCAGCGGACACGACTCGCTGAGAAACAGGCGCGAGCGCACGTTCACACCCATGCCTTCGAGCCTGGCGATTTCCGCGAGCAGATGCGTCGGGTCGACGACCACGCCGTTGCCGATGTAACACGCCACGGCTTCACGCATGATTCCCGATGGAATCAATTGCAGCGCCGTCTTCACGCCCTTGATGACGAGGGTGTGGCCGGCGTTGTGACCGCCCTGGAAACGCACCACGGCCTGGGCGTGGTCGGTCAGCCAGTCGACGACCTTGCCTTTGCCCTCGTCGCCCCACTGCGTTCCGACGACGACAACATTGTGTCCCGCTGTGCGCGCGTTCAATTGATTGCTGCTCCGTTCATGCTATCGATGCAATCCATGGCGTCACTCCTGTGGCCTCAAATCGCCCGCACGAGCCACTGCCCGCCCAGCGCGACCAACTCGCGGTCGCATTCGAATTCCTGCGCTTCGCTTTCACGTCCGGGCGGCATGCACACCACGGTTTCACCACGGCCGCGCAACTGGCGCACGGCAGCACGCAAGCCGCTGTCTTCGGCCCAAGGTGCGCGGATCGCGGCGCGCGCACCATTGCCCGGCGCGAGTTCGGCCAGCGTCTTCAGATCCAGGCTGAAACCCACGGCAGGGCGATTGCGGCCAAAGATCGCTCCGACCTCATCGTAGCGCCCGCCGCGCACCAGCGCGTCGTTCGCCCCGGGGCTGTAGATCGCAAAGCGCGCCCCGCTGTAATAGGCATAGCCGCCAAGGTCGGCCAGATCGAATCCGACCCGTACCGCAGGGTGAGTTTGCCGAACGTGGTCGGCGAGCCACTGCAGGTCGCGCAAAGCCGAGTCCAGTGCGGGATGCGTCGGCAGCACCTCGCGCGCCTTGCGCAACACGGAATCGTCGCCATACAGTTCGACCAAGGCGAGCAGCGCTTCGATCACTTCCGGCGCGAAATCGGCACCGAGTACGCGCAGCTTCGCCACGTCTTTAGCCGCGAGCACGGTCGCCACAGCCTCGTGCCGCTCGGAGTCGCCTGCCTCTTGCAGCACGGCGTTCACGATGCGCGCATCGGCAAGGTCCAGCGTGGCCGGCGCCATACCCGCCCTGTCCAGGCAATCGAGCGCAAGCTCCAGCACTTCGAGGTCTGCTTCGAGCTGCGAATGACCGTAAATTTCTGCGCCGAACTGCAAGGGCTCACGCGTCGCGTGCACGCTCGCAGGGAGGGTGCGAAGCACGGGCCCGCAGTAGCAAAGCCTCGTCACGCCGCGGCGATTGAGCAAATGCGCGTCGATCCGTGCTACCTGAGGCGTGCTGTCGGCACGAATTCCCAGAGTGCGGCCACTGAGCTGGTCGACGAGCTTGAACGTCGTCAGTTCGAGCTCGCGCCCAGTGCCCGACAACAGCGATTCGAGATGCTCGAGCAGGGGCGGCGCCACCAGTTCGAAGCCGAAGCGACGCGCCACATCGAGCAGTTCTGCGCGCAGTGTTTCGATGTGCCGGGCCTGGACGGGCAGGACATCGGCGATGTGCTCAGGCAACAGCCAAGCAGAGGACATGCGAGGGCGCGGCGAGAGTAAAACCTGGATTGTATGTGCGCGCGGGGCACCCACGCCGTGGGCTGCAGCGATTCAGCGTGCGACCTGATGACCGGCTCGCCTGCTCAGGGCCAGAACAGAAGCCACAACAGCAGACCCGACAGCAGGCTCACCAATCCGAGGAAGCGAATTTGGCCGTCGCTCATTTTCAAGGCACGCTCGAAGACGCTGCGCCACGCCGTCGGGCTGAACAAGGGCAGCAGACCTTCGGCCACCAACATCAGCGCGAACGCGCCGAGCAGCACGTCCCAGGCGCTGACAGCGTTCACCGCTGGCTACTTCTTCGCCCCCGCCGTGGCCGAGCCGCGCATCGCCCTGAAGAACTCGCTGCTGCTGTCGACGATGATGATGTCGCCCTTGCTGCGAAAGCTTGCGCGGTAGGCCTCGAGGTTGCGATAGAAATGCGCGAACTGCGGGTCGCGCCCGAAGGCCTCGGCGAATATCGCGGAGGCCTTGGCGTCGCCATCGCCCTTGACCTTCTGTGCGTCGCGATACGCCTCGGCGATGATCACGTCGCGCTGCCGGTCCGCGTCGGCGCGCACTTTTTCACCTTCGGCTGCACCGGTGGAGCGCAACTGATTCGCCACTTGGAGGCGTTCGGATTTCATTCGGCTGTAGATCGATTCCGTGATGTTGGCGACGAAGTCGACACGCTTGATGCGCACGTCGACGATTTCGATACCGAAGGATTTGGCGTCATCGACGAGCCGCGCCTGAACGTCGCGCACCACCTTGTCGCGCTCTGTCGACAACACACCGCCCACGGTGCGCTTGGTGACTTCTTCGTTGAACGCGGCGTGTACCACGGGGCTCAACCGCGCCTCGAGGTTGCGCATGTCCACGCCGTTGTTGCGGATGAACTGTTTCGGCTCGGTGACGCGCCACTTGACCAACCAATCGATCACCAAGCTCTTTTTCTCGGCGGTGAAAATCGGCCGGTTTTCCGGGCTGTCCAGGGTTTGGATGCGGCGATCCAGGAACACGACATTCTGGAACGGCGGGGGCAGCTTGAAGTTCAGCCCCGGCTCCTGCACCACTTCCTTGATTTCCCCCAGGGCGTAGATCACGGCCACTTGGCGCTGGTCGACGACAAAGAGCATCGAAGCCGTCAGCATCAAGGACACGACGACGACGGCGACGATCAGACTGATTCGGTTCATGGTTTTGATTCCCCCAGTGCTCAACGTCCGTCACGGTCGCGGCCGCGCTGGCCGTCGCGCGAGCGCACATCGATGCTGCCAGCGCCGCTCGGCACCTCACCCGTTGTCGGGGGGGGCGGCGTCGCGGCGGCTGCTGCAGCGCCAGCTTGCTGCATCAATTTTTCCAACGGCAGGAAGAGCAGATTGGAATTGTTGTGGCTGTCGACCATCACCTTGCTGACGTTCGAATACACCTGCTGCATAGTCTCCAGATAGAGCCGGTCGCGCGTCACCGCCGGTGCTTTCTGGTATTCGGCAAGAACCTGGCGAAAGCGTTGCGCGTCGCCCTCGGCCTGCGCGATCACGCGCGATTTGTAGCCCTCGGCTTCTTCACGCAGCCGCGCCGACGAACCCTGGGCCTTGGGAATCACGTCGCTGGCGTAAGCCTGGCCTTCCTTCTTCAACCTGTCGCCGTCCTGGCCGGCCTTGAGCGTGTCTTCGAACGACGCCAACACCTGCTCGGGTGGTTGCACGCTTTGCACGTTGACGTTGACGACGATGATGCCGGCTTTCAGGCGATCCAGCTGGACCTGGATCGACGTGATGAGGTCTGCGGCAATCGCGTCGCGCTGTTCGTACAACACAGTATCGATCTTGCTCTTGCCCACGATCTCGCGCACCGCTGACTCCGCGGCGAGCCCGACGGCTTCTTCCGGGTCGCGGTTTTCGAACAGGAACGCGCGCGAATCCTTCAGGCGGTACTGCACCGTGAAGCGAATGTCGATGATGTTCTCGTCTTGTGTGAGCATCGACGAGTCGCGCAACCCGGTGGCGGGAACGACGGCATTCTTGCCGACTTCACGCGAACGCAACTGGGTGACTCGCACCGTCTCGTGCGCCTGGAACGGGTAAGGCATGCGCCACTTGAAACCTGCGTCTTCGGTGCGGCTGTATTTGCCGAAGGACGTGACGACTGCTTGTTCGCCTTCCTGCACGATGAAAAATCCGCTGCCCAGCCAGACCAGCAGCACGACGCCGACGATCAAGAGGGCACCGATTCCGGCACTCTTGGGGTCGCTCGGAAAACCCGGGCCGCCGGAATCTTCCGAGCCGTTGCCGCGGGGCGGCTTGGCTTTGCCCCCGAACAAGCCGCCCAGCTTCTTGTTCATGTCGCGCCACAGCTCGTCCAGGTCGGGCGGGCCATCGCCACGGCCATTGCTCAGGATCGGCGCGTCCAATGGCATCACACCATGGCGCGCGCGCCAGCGCTGCGCAAGCCGCGCCACAGCACCCGCGCAGAGGCGGCGAAACGCCTGCGCAAAGTCACGCAGGCGGCCCGATTGAATGGATGGAACGGGGGGAGTCGAAGGGCTCATGGCGATGCAAGGATCTTGACGGGACGGTTCCGATAGAACGCTGCCTGATCCTGCAGCGGCTCCTCGGGAATTTGGAGGGCTTGGGCGGACTCTTCAGTCGGCGCTGCAGGACCGAACTTCGAGTCGAGCGCAGGGATGCAGTTCAGTGAATCGACGATCAAGCGTCGAAGCTCGTCCAGGCCCGTGCCGTCGCGCGCGCTGACGAACACGCGGCGCATCGCGATGCCCTCGGTGCTGTCCTGCACGTCGACCAAGGCGTGCGGCCGGTGCGAGTCATCCAGGCGATCGAGCTTGTTGCACACCAGCACTTGTGGGATGCGATCCGCGCCGATGTCGCTCAGCACGCGCTGGACCTCGGCCATCTGTTCGTCTCGAACCGGGCTCGCGCTGTCGATCACATGCAGCAGCAGGTCGGAGTCGGTGGCCTCCTGGAGCGTCGCTTCGAAGGCTTCGACCAGTTTGTGCGGCAGGTCTCGGATGAAGCCCACCGTGTCGGACAGCGACACCGAGCGGTCGATATCCGTCAGATGCAATTGGCGTGTCGTCGTATCCAGGGTCGCGAACAACTGGTCCGCGGCATAGGCGTTGGCATTGACCAGGGCGTTGAACAAGGTCGATTTGCCGGCATTGGTATAGCCCACCAGCGATATTCGGAACGTCTGGTTGCGCTCGCGCGAGCGGCGCTGCGTGCCGCGCTGGCGCTTCACGCGTTCCAACTTGGCCTTCAGGCCCTTGATGCGTTCGCCGATCATGCGCCGGTCGAGCTCGATCTGCGCCTCTCCCGGGCCGCCCCGGTTGCCGATGCCCCCGCGTTGGCGCTCGAGGTGGCTCCAACGCCGCACCAGGCGCGTAGCCAGGTATTGGAGCCGTGCCAGCTCGACCTGCAACTTGCCTTCGTGGCTCTGCGCGCGCTGCGCGAATATCTCGAGGATCAACATCGTCCGGTCCGACACGGCACACCCCAGGTGGCGTTCGAGATTGCGTTGTTGCGCGGGCGACAAGGCCTGGTCGAACAACACGACTTCTGCGTCCTGCTCCTGAACCAGGGCCTTGATCTCGTCGGCCTTGCCCGAGCCGACGAACAGGGCTGCGTCAGGCGCCTTGCGCCTGGCCACCAGGCGCGACACGACCACGTCGCCAGCCGACTCCGCGAGCAAAGCCAACTCGTCCAGACTGGCGTCGAAGTAGCGCGCCCGGCCGAAATCGACGCCGACGAGGACTGCCCGCGCCGGGCGATCGACAGTGCCGGTGCTGTGCGTATCCGCTATGCTCAAGGCGAACTCAAAGTACCGCGCGCGCGGGTTCGGCCGGCCAATGGGGCTCAGGACTGCTCAGAGGGTTCCGCCGCGTGGAAGTTGACGGCGCGGCCGGGAACGACGGTCGAGATGGCGTGCTTGTAAACCATCTGGGTGACCGTGTTGCGAAGCAGAACCACGTATTGATCGAACGACTCGATGTGCCCTTGCAGCTTGATGCCGTTCACCAGGTAGATCGAGACGGGAACATGCTCCTTGCGCAGCAGGTTCAGGAACGGGTCTTGTAGGAGTTGCCCTTTGTTGCTCACGATATGCTCCGTGATGAAGTGCGGAAGCCGGCGACGTTAACACAGCAGGCCCGGAAAATCCCGCACCAGTCCAGTGCGCTGACCTGGCCCTCTCGAGGAAACGCACGGCCACGCAAAGTTCCCTCAACCACAAGGGCCATGAAGGGCCCTTCATGGCCCATGGGAGCGCCGCCGCCACGCGGGGGCCTGGGCTCGCTCAGGAGCGCTTGTCGTCGAACGGATTGTGCGAGGACCGTAATTCAATGCGCATGGGCGTGCCGGAGAGTTTGAAATGCTCGCGAAACCGCCCTTCGAGGTAGCGCTTGTACGCCTCCGTCACGTGCTCGACGGAATTGCCGTGGATCACGATGATTGGCGGGTTCATCCCGCCTTGATGGGCGTAGCGCAACTTCGGCCGAAAGCCGCCTGCGCGCTTGGGCGTCTGGTGTTGCACGGCCTGTTGCAGGAGTCGGGTCAACTGCGGCGTGGGCAGCTTGCGGATTGCTGAAGCGTGGGCCTGGGTGATCGCCTTCCACAGCGGCGCCAGGCCCTGGCGGCGCTTCGCCGAAATGTGCGTGACGGGGGCATAACGCAGGAACGCCAGGCGCTGCTCGATCGATCGGGCCAGCGTCTGCTTCTGGTAGTCGTCCACCGCATCCCATTTGTTCACCGCCAACGCCACTGCACGGCCGCTTTCGAGAATGTAGCCGGCGATATGGGCGTCCTGGTCGGTGATACCCTGGGTCGCGTCGAGCAGCAACACGACGACGTTCGCGTCGGCAATGGCCTGCAAGGTCTTGACCACGGAAAACTTTTCGACCGCCTCGAAGACCTTGCCCTTGCGCCGCAGGCCGGCCGTGTCGATGAGTTCGAAGCGCTGGCCGGCGTGCTCGAAGGGGACGCGGATCGCGTCGCGCGTCGTACCGGGCTGGTCGAATGCGATCAGCCGTTCTTCGCCGAGCCAGGTGTTGATGAGGGTCGATTTGCCGACATTGGGCCGGCCCGCCACGGCAAGCCGAATCGGCCCGTCCTGGCTGTCACGCTCAGCGGGTTCGGCGTCGAAACCTTCCAGCGCGGTCTCGAGCATGCTGCGAATGCCCTGCCCGTGCGCTGCCGATACGGGATGCGGCGCACCCAGGCCGAGTTCGAAGAATTCGCCGAGCTGCGGCGATTCCGACATGCCTTCGGCCTTGTTCGCCACGAGCAGCACTTTCTTGCCGCGCTGGCGCAAGAAGCGCGCGATGTCATGGTCTTGACCGGTGACGCCAGCGCGCACGTCGACGACGAAGATGACGACATCGGCCTCGGCCACCGCAGCCTGGGTCTGCTTGGCCATCTCGGCGACGATGCCCTCGGCCTTTTCAGGCTCAAAGCCGCCGGTGTCGATCACGATGAAAGGCTGCTCCCCCAGGCGCGCCTGACCGTAGTGGCGATCGCGCGTCAGGCCGGAGAAATCGGCAACGATGGCATCGCGACTTTTCGTGAATCGGTTGAACAGCGTCGACTTACCGACATTGGGGCGCCCGACGACGGCAAGTACCGGGGTCATTGCGCGCCTCCGATTCGCCTGTACATCGGCGGGAACGACCGGCGACGGTTCACTCGGGGCCAAACGCGAACAGGCCGCCGTTGCGCGTGGCCACCAACATCGTCGTTCCGGCCAGCGCAGGCGTTGCCGCGACCGCGCTGCCGTCCGTGGGCAAGCGCAACAGCGGCTCACCCTTTTCGGGCGACAGCCAATGCACCAGGCCTTCGGCGTCGCCGAAGACGAGCGCCTTGCCTACACGCAGTGGCGCCGTCAAGCCACGGTAAAGCATGACTTCCGAACTCCAGGCGAGTTCGCCCGTGGCGATGCGCCAGGCACTGAGTCGATCGGATGCGTCGGCACCGTAAATCATCTGTTCGTCACCGGCCACGCCGTGCGTTCCGCCGACATTCTTGCTCCACAGCAGCGCGGCGCGCTCCCCATCGACGCAGCCCACGGCCGACTGGAAAGCGCGTGCACACACCAGCTTGCCCACGCGAGCCACCGGCCCCACCAGATCGGCCAGGCGCTCCACTTCGTTGGCGCCCCGCGGTGTGGCCACTGCGATTTCCCAGCGCAGGCTGCCGCGCAATGGATCCAGCCCTGCCAGGCGCGGGCCCTGACCGACCAGCAAGGTATCGTTCATGGGCAGCAAGGCGCCGGAATGCGCCAGCGTGAGCGGGTCACCGGGACGCTTGGAGGCCCACAGGCGCCGCCCATCGAACACGTCGAAAGCGTAAACGGAGCGGTCCACCGCCAGCACGAACACGCGTTCTCCGGCCACCAGAGGCGCGCTACTGACGCGAACACCAAGGACTTTGCGCCACAGCACCTTCCCCGCTTCGACGACGACGAGTTCGCCGCCGCGCGTGACGACGGCCGCGAAGCGCCCGTCGCTGCCCACCCCGGCACTCAGTGTGGCGCCCACTTCGGCGCGCCAGATCGAGCGCCCGGTGCTGGCGTCGAGTGCGAGCACGCCACCGTCATCGCCGGCGACGGTGAAAACGCCGCCATTGACCGCGATCGCGAGCGGAAACCTCACGCCGGAGACACGTTCGCTCCAGATCAATCGGCCGGCAATTTTCGGCTCGAGCGGCTCGAGCGGCTTGGGCGTTGGCTTGTCGGCCGCGCAGGCGGTGAGCAACAGGCACGCGGCCCAAGCATACTGGCGCAGCGAAGTCACTGCTGTTTCGCCTCGGCGGCCGGTCTGCCCTGCTCGGCCGGGGCTGCGCCCATCGCTGCCAGTTTGGCTTCGATCAATCGGCGGTAGCCGACTCTGGCGTCCATGGCTTTCCAGGCAGACGTGTAGGCGACTATGGCCTCGTCTTGCTTTCCTTGGGCGGCGAGCACGTCGCCGCGTCTGTCCGCCACCAGGGCCACGAATTCCTGCGCCGTCGCGGCGTCGAGCTGCTGCAGGGCTTCGTCGTACTTTTTCTGGTCCAGACGCACGCCGGCCAGGCGCAGGCGCGCAATCGTCTGGTACTCGACATCTCCGGCGTGGCTGGCGACCCATTCCAGCGTCGCGGCGGCGGCGTCGGCCTGGCCTTGGTCGACTTGCAGTTTGGCCGTCAGCAGCCCCGCCTGCTGCGTGATCGTGGTGCGCGCATAGCGATCCTTCATGTCGCTGAATATGCCAACCGTCTTGGCCACGTCGCCGGCCTGCGCGGCCTGATCGAGCTGTTCGAAGATCGCGCCGGCTTTCATCGCCTGATCGCGTTGCCAATAGTTCCAGCCATTCCACGCCGCGTAGGCGGCAAGAACCGCAATCAGGGCCCAGGTGATGAGGTTGCCGTAGTCCTTCCAGAACGCCTTGAGTTGGTCGAGCTGTTCTTGTTCCTGGATGTCGAGATGCGTGGCCATGGCGCTGGGAGGTCTAGGAGCTCATTCAAGGAAGGCGAGATTATGCGTTGCGCAACTCTTGGGCCCAGCGTGCCACGTCGCCAAGCGGCAGGCAGCGCTGAGGCGACGCAGGATCGCGCAGATCCTTGCATGCAACTTCGCTGCGCGCCAACTCATCGTCACCGAAGATCAGCGCATAGCGCGCACCGCTGGCGTCAGCGCGTTTGAACTGCGACTTCATGCTGCCGAAGCCGGCATTCATCGTCACCGAAACGCCTGCTGCACGCAGGAGTTCGAGCGTGACCATGGCGCGAGCCAGCGACGCGGCCGACGGCAGCACGGCGTAGGCGACAGGCGCCGGCAGCGACGGCGCCACCCCGGCTGCCTCGAGCAGCAATAACAAACGCTCGACGCCGATCGCCCATCCGACTCCCGGTGCAGGTTTGCCGCCGAGCTGTTCGATCAAGGTGTCGTAGCGGCCGCCGCCGCAGACCGTTCCCTGCGCGCCCAGGCGATCGGTGATCCATTCGAACACCGTCAGGTTGTAGTAGTCCAGGCCGCGCACCAGGCGCGGGTTGATCCGGTACTCGAGCCCGGCGGCGTCGAGCACGCCACGTACCGCGGCGAAGTGCGCCAGCGAATCCGATCCGAGAAACGCGATCAGTTTCGGCGCTGCTTCGATGATGGATTGCAGCTGCGGGTTCTTGCTGTCCAGGATGCGCAGCGGATTGCTGTGCAAGCGCCGCTTCGCGTCGTCATCGAGCCGGGCACTGTGCGCCTCCAGGTGCGCGATCAACGCCCGCCGATGCTTGTCGCGCTCCTCGGCCTGGCCCAGGCTGTTCAACTCGAGGCGAAGGTCACTTCCCTCGGTCAAACCCAGGTCGCGCCACAGCGCGCGGCACATCAGAATCAATTCCGCGTCCACATCCGGGCCGGCAAATCCAAGCGCTTCGGCGCCGACTTGGTGAAACTGCCGATAGCGGCCCTTTTGCGGGCGCTCATGGCGGAACATCGGCCCGATATAAAACAGCCGCTTCGCCCCGTCGCGCAGAAATGAATGCTCATTCATTGCGCGTACCACTCCGGCCGTGTTTTCCGGACGCAAGCTGAGCCGGTCGCCATTCATCGCGTCTTCGAAGGAGTACATCTCCTTTTCGACGATGTCGGTCACCTCACCCAAGCTGCGCACAAACAGGGCGGTCGGCTCGACGATGGGCGTGCGAACATTGGCGTAAGCGTAACGCGCCATGAGTGCGCGAACCTTGTCCTCGAACCACTCCCAGCGCGCCGAATCGGGCGGCAGGATGTCGTTCATTCCCTTGACGGCTTGCAGTGCTTGGGCCATGGCGCTTTACAGGAGTCGGTGCTGGGGCCGCTTCGCGCGACCGCGATTCAAATCGGCCGCGCGCGGCCCTCAGGCCGGCGCGATCGGATGCGCGTCGCGCGTCGCGCCGAAACGCTTTTCAATGTAGTCTTCAACGATCGCATGAAACTCGCCGGCGATGCCCTCGCCGCGCAGTGTCAGCGCCTTTTCGCCGTCGATGAACACCGGCGCGGCGGGCGCCTCGCCGGTACCGGGCAGGCTGATGCCGATGTCGGCGTGTTTGCTCTCGCCGGGGCCGTTGACGATGCAGCCCATCACCGCGATCCGCAAGTTCTCGACGCCGGGGTAGCGTGCTTTCCACACCGGCATCTGCGCGCGCAGGTAGTCGTCGATCTGCTTGGCCAGGTCCTGGAACGTCGTGCTCGTCGTGCGGCCGCAACCCGGGCAGGCCGTGACGCTGGGATTGAAAGCGCGCAGTCCCAAGGATTGCAGGATCTCGAGCGCGACCACCACCTCCTGGGTTCGCGCCTCGCCGGGCAGCGGCGTGAGCGAGACGCGGATCGTGTCGCCAATGCCTTCCTGCAGCAGCACAGCCAGCGCCGCGGTCGAGGCCACGGTTCCCTTGGTGCCCATGCCGGCTTCGGTCAGGCCCAAATGCAGCGCGTAGTCGCAGCGCTGGGCCAATGCCCGGTAGACGCTCACGAGGTCCTGAACGGCCGACATCTTGCACGACAGAATGATCTGATCGCCGCGCAAGCCGAGTTCTTCAGCACGCCGCGCCGACCCGATCGCCGACTCGATGAGCGCGCGGTACATGACCTGCCGCGGTTCGTGCGGCTCGGCGAGTTTGGCGTTTTCGTCCATCAGCAAGGTGAGCAGTTCCTGATCGAGGCTGCCCCAGTTGACGCCGATGCGCACCGCTTTGTCATGCTTCGCCGCGATTTCGACCATCTGCGCAAACTGGCGATCGTGCTTGTCGCCCTTGCCGACATTGCCCGGGTTGATGCGGTACTTGCTGAGCGAGCGCGCGCAAGCTGGAAAATCGCTGAGCAGACGGTGCCCGTTGTAATGAAAATCACCGACCAGCGGAACGCTGACTCCCATGCGGTCGAGCTGTTCGCGAATGAACGGTACGGCCTGCGCCGCCTCGGGCGTGTTCACGGTGATGCGCACCAATTCCGAGCCGGCGATGCTGAGTTCCTTCACCTGAATCGCGGTAGCGATCACGTCGACGGTGTCGGTGTTCGTCATCGACTGAACGCGCACCGGTGCGTCGCCACCGACCGTCACGACATTCGATCCCCAGCGCAGCGTCGCCTGGCGGGTTCGGCGCCGCGCGGGCCGAGCCTCAGGAATCGCAGCGTGCTCAGGGGTCCACGGGTCCGGCATCTCTTGACCTCACCGCTAGTTCAGTTCGAATCGTGCGACGTTGTCGCGCGTGAAAGACCGCAACTCCACGGCCTTGCCGCGAAACACGACCTGGGTGGCCTTGACATTGCCCAGGATCACCTTGAGCGGTGTCGCGGCGTTGATCCCGACGGCTTCGCCGGCGCGCAGATCGCGCGACAACAAGAGCGAGCCATTGGCGTCTTGCACCTCGATCCAGGCCACCTCCGAGGTTCGAAACTGAAGCACGCCGCTCGGCGCTGGCCCCGCCTTTTCGGCCGGGGCCGCAGGGATAAGCACTGCAGAGGCGGCGCGGTCCGCCGAGACTGCCGGCGCGGCTGCAACGCGTTCCGCCGCAGCCGCCGCTGCGGATGCGGCACTGTCGGGC
>JBAQUQ010000198.1:0-3529 GCA_049297615.1 Burkholderiaceae bacterium | reverse complement strand
TGCGACGCTCGAACAGCGCTGGGATGGCGCGCGACTGGTGCTGCGAGTCCCCCTGTCGGCGCAGCGCAGCGAGAGTCCCGCGTCGATGCGCGCCGTGCTCGTCGCACGCGGCGAGCACGCCGGCGTGGCGCTTGACTTCGCGGTCCAGGGCGGCTGGCCGGCGCCCGGCGAGCGGGCCGCGCATGCTCAGGCGATTTCGGCTGAGGTCCAGGACACCTCATGGCGCAGCGTCGTCTTACTTGCCCTGGCGGCGCTCGGAATCGGCTGGGCCGTGGCATGGCTGCGCCGCCGCTGAGCGCTTCGAAAGCGTTGTCCCAGGCCCTTGCCGAAGGCGGCGCGAAGCGAGTACCCTTGGAGGGTGCCGACGAGGCATCACAGAACGCGCAGACTCGAATCGCAGCAGCAACGAAGGAGCTATGCATGAACACCTGGTTGAAACTTACACTGCTGGGCGTGGCCCTGCTGGCCGCCGGCAGCGTCGCGGCGCAAGCCGTGGTCGGGCAGGCGGCACCGGCGTTTGCCGTCAGCGATACGCAGGGCCGGGCCGTGAAACTCGCCGACTTCAAGGGCAAACACGTCGTGCTCGAATGGGTCAATCCCGGCTGCCCCTATGTGCAAAAACACTACAACAGCGGCAACATGACGGCGACACAAAAGGCCGCGCGCGCCAAAGACGTGGTCTGGCTCGCGATCAACTCGACGGCAGTGGATCACTATGACTACCGCAAGCCCAACGATTTGGACGCCTGGTTGAAGAGCAAGGACGCGGCGCCGAATGCGACCCTGATGGACGTGGATGGCAAAGTCGGCCGCGCCTATGGCGCCCGTACCACGCCGCACATGTATTTGATCGATCCGCAGGGCAAGCTGGTCTATGCCGGGGCGATCGACAGCATTCCCAGCGCGAATGTGGCCGACATCAAGACCGCGACGAACTACGTGAACCAGGCGATCGGCGAGGCACTCGCGGGCAAGCCCTTGAGCAAGCCGACCTCGCAGGCCTACGGCTGTTCGATCAAGTACGCCAACGCTGGCTGAGCCTGAAGCAGGCCCCTGAGCAGGCTTCGTGCCTGCCGAACGCCCGCAGCGCTGCGACGAGCGCTGCCTGCAGGGGTGAGCGACTCGTTGCGGGTCAGATGTTGGCCAAGGTCATGTAGTCGAGCAAGGTCGTTCCGCCCATTGTCGCCAGGGGCAATAGCGCAGCCTTGAGCAGCGGTTGCTGCGAGAAAGGGATGCTTACCTTGCTGTCGAGGCGTGCCAAGCCCATGGGCTTGTGCCATCGATCACTTGCGCAGTCTGTCCCGTGTCCCAAACTCGCAGAGTGTGCCCAACTGGTGTTAACCCTGAATGATTCGTCCGATTCTGGGCGCATGACACCGTAGGCGCTTCCGATTGGACCCTGGGCAAGCACCGAGTGTTACGGAACGCTTCTTGCACCCAGAATGCGCGGCACTCGCTCCGTCGTTCGCATACGGTATGGCCTATCGCTCATTGTCGATGGCGGTTCGAGTTGTTGCTGGGGGGCCCGGGGCAATGACCTCGGGGATGTCGAAGCAGCGGCGTCGAACCGTCTATGGCCGATGCCGATTCAATCACCCAGAACGAGGAGATTCGAGATGACGATGCTATTGGCACTGACGGTATCGATCGGCCTTTTGGCCGTAGTGGCGACTTGGCTGTTCATCAACCCGCCCCTGGCCGGGATGAACTTCCAGATTTGGCAAGCCTTCGTTGCCTGGGCCAGCTTCTACCACTGCGGAGGCAAGGTCGACGGGGCGAAGAAGACCGCCATTTGCATGAGTTTCGGCGCGGTCGTGGGCATGCTTTCAGTGATGCTCGCCGGGCAGTTGGGCGCGCTGGGCGGCCTCGCGGTTCCCGTAGCGGTTGGCATCGGTGCGGCGGCGATCGTATTGGCTGCACACCTGCCCATCCTGTCGACGATTCCTTCGGCGGTCTATGGCTTTGCCAGCGTCGCCGGTCTGATCCTGCTCGGCAAGGACATGACGCCTATGGCTGCCATCGTGCCGACGATCGGCTCGATCATCGTCGGAACATTCTTCGGCTGGGCGTCGGAGGCGATCGGAGGCAAGCTGGCGAAACCCGCCTGAACCGGGGACGCGTGTGCGCGACTGTTCGCGCACACGTGGCTGCGAAGAACGTGGTTGTCGAAAGACGCAGTGGCGCCTGAGGTCGATCGTTACGAGTCGGGCGAGACACTGCCATTCACTGTTCGCTTTCGCGAGGAAGCGCCAGGTTTGCGCATCACTGCGTGAGCTCGAGACTCGCTTGGCCTGCGCGTGCGAACATATGATCCCCGTCGACGCCACACCCGCATCATGACCCTCCTGGAGTTTTCCACCCGCGATCTGTGCGATGCCCATCAGGGGTCCGGTGATGGCGCGTTGCGGCGCTCGCCATGAACCTGCGGCGCCTATTACTTTGTGCGGTGCTCGGCGTGTGCTGCGGCGTCGCTGCGGCGCAACAGTCGGAGCTTGCGAATACCGAATCGTCGGTGCCTGATCCGGCCAAGGCGCTGGCGGGTCGAGCGCTTCTCAAGGCGCTTCGAAGCGGCGGCCTGGTGATCTATTTCCGCCATACGGCGACTGATTTTTCGCGCAGCGACTCCGCGATGACAAGCTACACCGACTGCGCGAAGCAGCGCCTGCTGTCGACGCAAGGCCGCGACGATGCAGTTCGGCTCGGCCGGGACCTTCGCGCTTTGAAGCTGCGACTGGACGATCTCACGCAAGTGCTGGCCAGTCCGATGTGCCGCACCATGGAGCACGCGACGCTGACCTTCGGCTATGCAAAGCCGATGCCAGAACTGCGCGAGGCCCAGGCAGGCGACTATCAGGAATTGAAGCATTTGCTTGCCGCGCCGGTGCCAAGGGGCGGCAACCGCTGGATCGTCGGCCACGGCAATCCGTTTCGCGCTGTGGCCGGCCCGCCGCATTTGGCCGAAGGCGAGGCCGTGGTGATCCGGCCCGGCACAACGCGATGGACCGTCTTGGCACGTGTGACGGTCGATCAATGGGCAGGCTTGGATTCGCGCTGACTGCGCCGAGTCGGCCATGCGTTCGACGCAAGCCAAAACTGACCCCTATGAGCCGATCGTGCCTAGGATGAAACTGGCACATCTCGATTTGCGTCAGGGCTGCAACAGCGCGCTTGCTGCTTTCGGCCCAGCGGCGTCTGTGCGCATACAGTGCGCTGGCCAGCGTCATGGTGGCAGGGCGGCGGCGGCGCCCCCGTTCTCCGACCCACGCTCGCGGGGTGCCACCGAGCGCCACAACGCTCGGCCGCGTCATCACCGCATGTGCCCGGCACGCTTGGGGGGCGACCGCGAATCGGGCCTGCGCCCGGGGGCACCATCACCGCCCTGCGGCACCCAAGGTGGCGCGCCACGTCTTCGCCCACCTCTCCCGTGCCCGGGGCAGGTGGCCTGGGCACTGGGGAAGTGGGCGAAGACGTGGCACGCCACCCCGGGTGCCGCAGGGCCGTGGTGGTGCCCCCGGGCGCAGGCCCGATT
>JBAQUQ010000197.1:0-16192 GCA_049297615.1 Burkholderiaceae bacterium | reverse complement strand
GTGCCATGCGAGAGCAAATTCACAAGAGCAGAAACCCGTACTTACATGGCAACAACTCGACCACTGTATGAACTCGAACCCCGCGCCGATCCTTGCTCTGCACCGAGTTCAGCGATCAAAGTTCGGCTTAGGCCGGGTGATGCCCGAGTGACGCGGAAATCTGAGCGGCGGTTGCCGTCAAGCGCCCAAGCCAGGCTTCGTCGAGCCTGTCGGCAGGCGCTGAAATCGACAGGCCCGCAATCAGTTTGCCTTGGTCATCGACGATTCCGGCCGCCATGCAGCGCACGCCCAACTCGAGTTCTTCGTCATCGCGAGCCGTTCCGTCGTGCTGCACGCGGGCGAGTTCGCGTTCTAAGGTGGCAAGGTCGGTGATGCTATTGCGAGTGTGACCGGCCAGTCCGGTACGAGTCGCATAGCTACGCACGCGCTGCGGGTCGTCCTGCGCGAGGAACAACTTGCCCACCGAAGTCAGGTGCAGCGGGGCGCGGCCGCCGATCGCGCGCACGACTTGCATGCCTGACCTTTCGCTGTAAGCGCGCTCGATGTAGATGATTTCGTCACCCTGACGCATCGAAAGATTCACCGGTTGGTGCGTGATCTTGTGCAGCTCGCGCATCGGCACGAGCGCCGCGTCGCGTACATCCAGGCGCGCCTTGACCAGGTTGCCGAGTTCGAGAAGTCGCATTCCCAAGCGGTAGTTACCGGTCTCGGGTCTATCGACATATCGCCCCAACGTGAGGTCATTCAAGATTCGATGCGCCGTCGACGGATGCAAGCCCGTTTGCGCGCTGATCAGCTTCAACGATATTGGTTCCTGGTGCTCCGCCAGAACGTCCAGCAACGCGAATGTTCTCGCGAGGACTTGGATGGTCGGGGTCCTCTTTTCGGCTGAATCCATACCAACGGCTTCTCGTCCTCGAAAGCTGATTCCGGTGAACTTCGAGCCTGAACTGTAATGCGCCTGCGTGCCAGCCGTCCGCCTGGGCCGCATTGCAGACCTCGTGGAACCTGGCCGCGGCGCACATCATTCGAGAACACGAATTGCGTTCACACCGCTTCGAACTGCTCCTTCCAGCGTCGCCGGATAGGGTCCGGCGACATAGTCGCCAGCGGCGCAAAGACCGGCGACGATTTGCATCGAGGGGCGCGCCAGTCGCGGAATGCAGCGGAACGTGGCTCGTTTCTCGGTCAAAACCTGTACCGGCTGCAGGGGACCGCGCAGCCAAAGCGCAAGCGCTTCGGTGGCTTGGGCTAGGCATGCGCGGGTTACAGCCGAGGTGCCGCGCTCCACCCAGTCGGCCGCGCCGCTGACGACAAACGCCAATAGCCCTTCAGGGCCGCCGAGTTGACCCCGGTCGAAAACGAACTGCGCCGGTCGGTCCGCATCGTTTTGCAACGCGAGCATCGGGCCCGCCAAGTGCGTGCCCGAGCTGTGCGCATAGACTGTCACGATCGGCTCGAACGACATGTCGCGAGCGATTTGCGCCCAGCGCGTTGAGTGCGGCTGCGCCAGGCGAGCTGCTTCCAAGGGCGGCGTTGCAAGGACGACGCGATCGAAGCGCATGGCATCAACCGACCAGGATTCGCCAGCCGATCGAAGTTCATGAATGCGCGTCGACGGGCGGATAACGGCCCCTTCGCGCCGCAGCCAGCGCAACGCCGGTTCCGGAAACAATTCACTGAGACTGACCTTGGGCAGCAACAGGTCCGACGCTCCGGCCACGGCGAACAAGCTGTCTCGCAGAACGCGCAGGAAGACGCTGGCACTGGCAAGGCTGGATGGCGTGTTCAACGCTGCGAGGCACAGTGGATCGATGAGTTCGCGCCGAATATCGGGCGGCAACTGCTCCGTCAAGGTGGCGACGTCGAGAGACTCGTCGCATGCAAAGCCCGAGGTCGCCCAGCGTGCTGCCTGGGCCATCAAGGCAAGCTTGTCGCGCCAGCGCCAAGCGGGATGCCTCGCGACTGCCTGTGCGAACGATACCAAGGCTGGCCCAGGCCGCAGCTCCAGGCCCTTGCCCGCGGCATCGCGAAGGATCAAAGGTGTGCGCAGCAGCAACTGCGTCTCATCCGCGCCGACGGCGCGCATCAAGCGCAGCACTTCGGTGTAGGCGCCGATCATGATGTGCTGGCCGTTATCCAGCCAAACGCCGTCAATCTCGAAGCCGCGGGCGCGGCCGCCGCATTGCTGCGCCATTTCGAACAGCGTCACCGAATCGCCGCGCAGTGTGGCCTCAACGGCGGCGGCAATGCCGGACCAGCCGGCGCCGACGACCGCAACTCTTTGAGCTTGCCGCACTGCCTGGCCTGTCAGCGCGCCTGCCAATGCGTGCGCATCGCGATCCAGAGCTTGCGAATCGGGGTGAGCGAGGTGCGCTGATGCAGCACCCGAAAGCCGTCGACCTCGATTTCGTGCAATAGCGTGCGATAGATATTGGCCATCATCAGGCCGGGTTTTTGCGCCGTTCTATCGGCGGGGGGGAGTAATGCGAATGCCTCTTCGTATCTGCTGTGCGCACGGGCGGCCTGAAACTTCATGAGGGCGAGGAAGCGCTCGCTATAGCCGCGCGCCAAGACTTCGTGCGCCTTTACGTCAAATTGTTTGAGCTCGGTCAAAGGCAGATAGATGCGACCGCGGCGCGCGTCGTCCCCCACGTCGCGGATGATGTTCGTGAGTTGCATGGCCAGGCCGAGTTTGTGCGCGTAGGCGAGCGTGCTCACTTGCGTGCGCCCGAAAATATTCGACGCCACTTCGCCCACCACACCGGCCACGAGATGGCAATAGCGTTCCAGGGCGCTGAAGTCGAGATAACGCGACTGCTCCAAATCCATCTGACAACCTTCGATCACGGCGTTCAGGTGGCCGGGCTCGATGCCATACAGTGCGGTGTGGGGCATCAGAGCCTGGGTGACCGGGTGGTTGGGGTGGCCCGAAAAGCTGGCAGCGACTTCCGAGCTCCACCAGGCAAGTTTTGCGCGTGCGACACCCATGTCTTCGACCTCGTCGACGATGTCGTCGACTTCGCGGCAAAACGCATAAAACGCCGTGATCGCCGCCCGGCGCGGTGGCGGCAAAAATAGAAACGCATAGTAGAAACTCGAACCACTATTGGCGGCGCGCTGCTGAACATAGACCTCGGGTGTCATGGCACCACGGCAGCGGCGTCCTCGGTGCAATCGTCTTGCATTCGCAACGCGCGCCACACCATGGGGACTGCGTCGCCTGCACCGAGCAGCGGGCGCGTCTCGAGCGTGGCTCCATGAAGTGCATCGATCTTGTCCAGAATTCGCAACCCACCTTGCACGACCAAGCGCAGTTCCCAACCCGCGCGCCCCTTGACTTGATGAACGAGTGGCGCTCCGTGGCGCATCAAGGTTTTTGTCCAGTTCACGAGATCGGTGACAGCCGCGCGCGTTTGTGCCGTATCCCGGCGTTCCCAAAGCTCATGCCAAACAATGCCATGGCGTTTGCAGTCTTCATCGGGAACGTAGCAGCGGCCACGCGAGACGTCCACGCTGAGGTCTTGCCAGAAGTTGGTCAGCTGCAACGCGGTACAGATCGCGTCGGCGCGGGAAAACGCGAGCTCGCCGTTAATCCCGTACAAGTGAAGCAGCAAGCGCCCCACCGGATTGGCCGATCGTCGGCAGTAGTCGAGCAACTCGGCGCGGTCGCTGTAGCGGGTCTTGCGAACGTCCTGTTCGAATGCACTGAGCAGGTCGCTCAGCGGACCCAAGGGCAATCGGAACTGCGCAAGCACGGGTCGCAGCGGTTCGAACACCTCAGGCCAGCGCGAGGAAATGCTCTCGCCGCTGGCTGCGGCAGTCAAATCGGCGCGGTAGGAGGCCAAATCCGTCAAGCGTGTCTGCGCCTCAGCCTGGCCCTCGTCGGCGATGTCATCGGCGGTTCGGGCGAAGCGATATATCGCGGCCACCGCAGGGCGCAACCTCGGTGGGCACAGCCAAGAGGCGACCGGAAAATTCTCGTAGTGGTTCACCGCCACGCCGCCATTGTGTACGAACCTGTACCCGAGGCCGACCCGGTACGCGCCGTCAAGACTGTCACCACCAGATCGAACAAGACCGAGCGCGCAGCGCCGCTGAGATTGCTCTTCCTGCCCGCATGGTAGGCCGCGTGGTAACGCGCCCAGCCTGTCGGTCTCGAAGGCACGAAGGCCCGTTAGAATGCCCCGCTGACCAAAGGGCGCTTGCCCTGCGGGGCCGCGCTGAAACACCTGAGGCTTGTGTGCGCAGGCCTTCGCCTAGCACGCTGCGCGGGTGGCGAAATTGGTAGACGCACCAGGTTTAGGTCCTGACGCCAGCGATGGTGTGGGGGTTCGAGTCCCCCCCCGCGCACCAGTACACAGCAAGAGGTTCATTCTCATCATGTCAGTTCAGGTCGAAACTCTAGAGAAGTTAGAGCGCCGCATCACCTTGACGTTGCCTTCGGAAGAGATCGCTACCGAGGTCACCACGCGTCTCAAACGGCTCGCGCGCACCGTCAAGGCTGCGGGCTTTCGGCCGGGCAAGGTGCCCATGAGCCTGGTGACGCAGCGCTATGGCTATTCAGTGCACTACGAAGTGATGAACGATAAAGTCGGCGCGGTTTTTTCCGATGCAGTGACGCAGGCCAAGTTGCGCGTCGCCGGGCCGCCGCGAATTACGGAAAAGCAAGGTGCACCGGCCGGGCAGGTGAGCTTCGATGCGACCTTCGAGGTCTATCCGGACATCAAGCTCGGCGACTTGGCTCAGACCAGCGTCGAGCGGGTGGCCACCGAGGTCGGCGAGGCGGCGATTGAAAAGACGCTCGACATTCTGCGCAAGCAGCGCCGCACTTTCGCGCAGCGCGCAGCCACCGAGCCTGCGGCGGTGGGGGATCGTGTGACGATCGATTTCGAGGGCAAGATTGACGGCGTCGCTTTCAACGGCGGCTCGGCGCAAGCCTTCCAGTTCACGATCGGCGAAGGCCAGATGCTCGAACGGTTCGACGCCGCCGTGCGTGGCATGAAGACGGGGGATTCGAAGACTTTCCCTTTGCAGTTTCCTGCCGACTATCAGGGCAAGGATGTCGCGGGCAAGGAAGCGGACTTCTTGGTGACTCTGAAGAAGGTCGAGCAGCAGCAACTCCCCGAGGTAAACGAGGCGTTTGCCAAGGCACTGGGTATCAAGGACGGCAGCGTCGCGGGGCTGCGTGCCGACGTGAAGCGCAATCTCGAGCGCGAAGTGAAGTTTCGCGTCGCGGCTCGAAACAAGGCCAGCGTGATGGACGCCTTATTGGCCGTGGCCGAGCTCGAAGTCCCGGTGGCGCTGGTGAAGGGCGAAGTCGAACGCATGATCGAGGGCGCCCGTGCCGACCTCAAGAAACGCGGTGTCAAGGACGCGGAAACGGCGCCGATTCCGGCCGAGATGTTCGAACCTCAGGCGCTGCGCCGTGTTCGCCTGGGGCTGGTGGTGGGCGAACTGGTGCGCGGCCATAACTTGCAGGCCAAGCCGCAGCAGCTGCAGGCCCACATCGAAGAAATGTCGCAGAGCTATGAAAAGCCCGCGGAAGTGGTGCGTTGGTACCTCAGTGACCGCCAGCGGATGGCAGAAATCGAAGCCGTTGTCGTTGAAAACAACGTCGCCGCATTCGTTCTGAGCAAGGCCAAGGTGACCGACAAGGATGTGCCCTTCGATGAACTGATGGCCAAGTGACGCCTGACCCGTTTATGCGCAGAGATGCCGCGTCACGCGTCCGATGCGTTGGCGCAACCCGCGACGACGCCGGGACCACCACATAATCGGTGCACACCACTTTGGCTTGCCTACCACCGAGGACCTTCATGAGCGCGTTGGAAACACAAAACCTGGGCATGGTGCCCATCGTCATCGAGACTTCCGGCCGCGGTGAGCGCGCCTACGACATATTCAGCAGGCTATTGCGCGAGCGGATCGTGTTTCTCGTCGGCCCCGTGACTGACCAAACGGCGAACCTCGTCGTCGCGCAAATGTTGTTCCTGGAAAGCGAGAACCCGGACAAGGACATCTTTTTCTACATCAATTCGCCAGGGGGTTCGGTGAGTGCGGGAATGTCCGTCTACGACACGATGCAGTTCATCAAGCCCAGCGTCTCGACGCTGTGCATGGGCATGGCCGCGAGCATGGGGGCGTTCCTGCTCGCGGCGGGCGCGAAGGGCAAGCGCTTGGCGCTGCCCAATTCGCGAATCATGATCCATCAACCGTCCGGTGGCGCTCAGGGGCAAGCCACCGATATTGAAATCCAGGCGCGCGAAATCCTCAAGTTGCGCGAAAGCCTCAACACCATCCTCTCCGAGCGTACCGGCCAGCCGCTCGATAAGATCCGGCTGGATTCGGAACGTGACTATTTCATGTCCGCTGGCGAGGCCAAGGACTACGGTCTGGTGGACCAGGTCATCGACAAGCGGCCGTAAGTCTGGCCTTTGCCGGCGCGCAGCGACGCGCATCTCTCGCTTCGTCGTCAAGCGTGCATATGAGTGCCAACGGCACCCCATTTCTGCACCAAGCCAGCTCGCCCATTTCCACTATGATGCGGCACAGCCCCACCAACGCCCCGCGCCCAGTTCCTCATGGCAGACAAAAGAGGCTCGCCCAGCGAGAAGGTCCTGTACTGCTCGTTCTGCGGCAAGAGTCAGCACGAGGTCAAGAAACTGATCGCCGGGCCGTCGGTTTTCATCTGCGACGAATGCATTGAGCTTTGCAACGACATCATTCGTGACGAGATACCGGTCGACGGCGCGGATTCCAAAGTCGCAAAGTCGGACCTGCCGGTGCCGAGTGAAATCAAAAGCAGCCTCGACCAATACGTGATTGGCCAGGAGATCGCCAAACGAACCCTCGCGGTGGCGGTTTACAACCACTACAAGCGGCTCAAACACATGAGCCGCTCCAAAGACGACATCGAACTCTCGAAGAGCAACATCCTGCTGATCGGGCCTACCGGCTCGGGTAAGACCTTGCTGGCCCAGACGCTGGCGCGACTGCTCAACGTGCCTTTCGTGATTGCCGATGCGACCACTTTGACCGAAGCCGGTTACGTGGGCGAAGACGTCGAAAACATCATCCAAAAACTGCTGCAGAACTGCGGCTACGACGTCGAAAAGGCGCAGCGCGGCATCGTCTACATCGACGAAATCGACAAGATTTCACGCAAGGCCGATAACCCCTCGATCACGCGCGACGTGTCGGGCGAGGGCGTTCAGCAAGCCCTGTTGAAGCTCGTCGAGGGCACGATGGCCTCGGTTCCGCCCCAAGGCGGGCGCAAACACCCTAACCAGGACTTTCTGCAAATCGACACGACCAACATCCTGTTCATTTGCGGCGGCGCCTTCGACGGCTTGGAGAAAGTGATTCAAAACCGCTCCGAAAAGTCTGGAATCGGCTTTGCGGCGACGGTTCACAGCAAGAGCGAAAAGCGTGTCTCCGAAGTGTTTCGCGACTGCCAGCCCGAAGACTTGATCAAGTTCGGGTTGATCCCCGAATTGGTGGGGCGCCTGCCCGTGGTGGCCACCTTGGGTGAGTTGACGGAGGACGCATTGGTGCAGATTCTTACTGAGCCGAAGAATGCCCTCGTCAAGCAGTACCAGAAGCTGTTCGGAATGGACGGAGTCGATTTGGAAATTCGCCCTTCCGCGCTGTCGGCTATTGCGCGCAAGGCGATGCAGCGCAAAACCGGTGCACGAGGCTTGCGCTCCATCATGGAACAGTCACTAATCGATACGATGTTCGAGCTGCCGACGTTGGACGGTGTAGTAAAAGTAGTGCTCGACGAACACACCATCGAAGAAGAGGCCAAGCCCCTGTTGGTCTACCGTGAGCACAAGGCGAGCGCCTGAAGCTTGGATTTGCGCGCAAGGCCTGTCGCGCGTGGCGTCTTGCAATTGAATCCTCGGCCCCTAGATAGGTCCGAGAAAGAGAGGTTTCCTCATGTCCGGACATCCTGTTTTGCCCGCGGAAAAGATCACGTTGCCCTTGTTGCCTTTGCGCGACGTCGTTGTGTTTCCGCACATGGTCATTCCCTTGTTCGTCGGACGCCCGAAATCGATCAAGGCGCTCGAGGTCGCCATGGAGGCGGGACGCCAGATCATGCTGGTAGCGCAAAAAGCTGCCGGTAAAGACGAGCCCAAGCCCGATGACATGTTCGAGGTCGGCTGCGTGTCGAGTATTTTGCAGATGCTCAAGTTGCCCGACGGTACCGTCAAGGTTCTGGTCGAAGGCGTGCAGCGCGCCAACACCCATGGCATCAGCGACAACGGCGAATATTTCGTCGCCTCCGTGACGCCGGTGCCCCCAGAAAAACAACTCAAACCCGAGATCGAGGCCCTGCGCCGCGCCGTCACGCAACAGTTCGATCAGTACGTCAAGCTCAACAAGAAGATTCCACCCGAAATCCTGACCTCGATTTCGGGAATCGACGACGCTGGTCGGCTGGCCGACACGATCGCGGCCCATCTGCCGCTCAAGCTGGAAAGCAAGCAGGCTGTGCTCGATTTGTTCGCGATCGACAAGCGCTTGGAGAAGCTGCTCGAGCAGTTGGAGCACGAAGTCGACATCTTGCAAGTGGAAAAGCGCATCCGTGGCCGCGTCAAGCGCCAGATGGAGAAGAGCCAGCGCGAGTACTACCTGAATGAGCAGGTCAAGGCGATCCAAAAGGAACTCGGTGACGGCGAAGAAGGCGCCGACATGGAGGAACTCGAGAAGAAGATCGTCGCCGCCAAGATGCCCAAAGAGGCGCGCAAGAAGGTCGACGGCGAGTTGAAGAAGCTCAAGCTGATGTCGCCGATGTCGGCCGAAGCAACCGTGGTGCGCAACTACATTGACACGCTGATCAACTTGCCTTGGGCGAAGAAGACCAAGATCAAACACGACCTCAACTTCGCCGAGCGTGTGCTCAACGAAGACCACTACGGCCTCGAGAAGGTCAAGGACCGCATCCTCGAATACCTTGCGGTGCAGCAGCGCGTCGACAAAGTCAAGTCGCCGATCCTGTGCCTGGTTGGGGCTCCAGGGGTGGGCAAGACATCGCTCGGGCAGAGCGTGGCGCGAGCCACCGGCCGCAAGTTCGTTCGCATGGCCTTGGGTGGAGTGCGCGATGAAGCCGAAATCCGCGGCCACCGCCGCACCTATATCGGTTCGATGCCGGGCAAAGTGCTGCAAAACCTGACCAAGGTCGGAACGCGCAATCCGCTGTTCCTGCTCGACGAGATCGACAAGCTCGGCATGGATTTCCGCGGTGACCCGTCGTCGGCCCTGCTCGAGGTGCTCGACCCCGAGCAGAACCATACCTTCAGCGACCACTATGTCGAAGTCGATTTCGACTTGTCGGACACGATGTTCATCGCGACTTCCAACTCGATGAACATTCCGCCGGCGCTACTGGACCGTATGGAAGTGATTCGCCTGTCGGGCTATACCGAAGACGAAAAAACCAATATCGGGCTGCGCTATCTGCTGCCCAAGCAGGCCAAAAACAACGGCGTAAGAGACGATGAGATGGAAGTCACCGAATCGGCGGTGCGCGGCATCATCCGGTATTACACGCGCGAGGCGGGTGTGCGATCTTTGGAGCGTGAGATTTCCAAGATCTGCCGCAAAGTCGTCAAGTCGATCCAGCTCAAACAAGTCGCGGGGAAAGTGATCGTCGTCGAAAATAATCTGAACGACTTTCTGGGCGTGCGGCGTTTCGATTTCGGCCAGGCCGTGAAGAAGAATCAGGTCGGTCAGGTCTCAGGCCTTGCATGGACCGAAGTCGGCGGCGATTTGCTGACCATCGAAGCGGCGGTGATGCCCGGCAAGGGCAACATCATCCGCACGGGTCAGCTCGGCGACGTGATGAAGGAGTCGGTCGAAGCGGCGCGTTCCGTCGTGCGCAGCCGCGCGCGCCGCCTGGGCATCAAGGACGAAATGTTCGAAAAGCGCGACGTTCACATTCACGTTCCCGATGGTGCGACGCCGAAGGACGGCCCGAGCGCGGGCATCGCCATGACCACGGCGTTCGTCTCCGCGCTGACCGGCTTGGCAGTGCGCGCCAATGTCGCGATGACGGGCGAGATCACCCTGCGCGGTGAAGTCACGGCGATCGGCGGCCTGAAGGAGAAGTTGCTGGCGGCACACCGCGGCGGAATCACGACGGTTCTGATCCCGGAAGAGAACGTGAAAGACCTCCAGGAGATCCCCGAGAACGTCAAGAATCGTCTTGAGATCGTTCCCGTGAAGTGGATTGACCAAGTGCTCGAGTTGGCACTTGAGTCCGCGCCGCAGCCGCTTCCCGACGAAGAGCCGGTGAAAGAAGCGGTCGTGACCAAAACCGCGGAGGCTGCCGCAGGATTGCCGGACTTACGCCCGCATTGACGCGGCAGGGCGAGCACTCGGCGTAGCCCATGGGCCAGTTGCCTTTTCTCTCTATAATGCGCCCGCTGCGACCGATTCTCAGAGGTAGCAGAGGCGATGCGGGAGTAGCTCAGTTGGTAGAGCGCAACCTTGCCAAGGTTGAGGTCGAGAGTTCGAGACTCTTCTCCCGCTCCAGATTCGCAAAAGGGAAGCAGTGGCTTCCCTTTTTCGTCAGAGTTTCGCGATACGTCGTGCACAACCATGACAAGTTCTTGATGGCGCGGTAGCAAAGCGGTTATGCACCGGATTGCAAATCCGTGAAGGCCGGTTCGACTCCGGCCCGCGCCTCCATCGATCAAAAACGGCTCCTGCGGGGGCCGTTTTGCATGCTGCGCAGATAATCACCGGCTCGCCCGGGTGGTGAAATTGGTAGACACAGCGGACTTAAAATCCGCGGCCGCTCGAAAGAGGGCGTACGGGTTCGATTCCCGTCTCGGGCACCACAGCAGCGTTCGCCACAGTCCGCTGACTTCCGAAAATCCCACGATTTACCTATGAAGAACTCGCAACTGTCGTCCGCAGGCGTGCGCTGTAGTGTGCCTGAATCCGGGGGCACATGGGGGCACATTTGGGGGCACATTTTCTGAAATTGGGGGCACATTTTGGAAAGCCCTCTGCCGAGTGCGTAACTCGTGCGTCACGAATTGCACTGTCCCGCGTCGAGGCATGACCAGGAAGGATGTGCATTCACCGTGAGGCATCGTTGCGCAGGTCTGGCCGTGTCAGGCGTGCTGTCAGGCATGCGTCAAGCATGCAGGAGCGCCGCTCAAAACGCCTGACACGCGGTTCGAAGTACCCGCGTTCCGGGGTTCTGCGGAAGGGACCCGCCGATACCCCCCCCCACCCCCCGAAACTCGCACGCGCAGAAAAGAGGTGACGAGACGGTCCGGGGTATTGACCGGCCAGAGATTTGATGCCCCCTCCCCTGGGGGCACAAGTCCGCAGCGGATAGCGTTCGTCCGTTGGTGCTGACGTTCGTCCGGTGTTGCCCGCGCGGCCTGTCAACGTGGCCTTCGAAACAGGTGTGGACACTGTGGACAGCCCCCCGAATCTGGCTGTAAGCCGCGCCGGCATTGGGTTTGCCTGTCCGCAGTCGCAGTGCGGACAGCGCCGGGGCACTGCGGACAGATCGCAGCACACGAACACCTACGCACGTTGACGGACTCGTGACCCGTTCCTACTGGTATCGACCATTCGACATGCAGCGCGAAAAGTCCCGCGCACCGCGGCTCCCCGCCGCATCGTTTGATTCGTTGCCGATGGTCGCCTGCCGGCCTCTGCGTCAATCCGTGTCGTCGGCCCGAATCTTCGAACTGAAACGAAAGCACGTCACCCGCTCGCCACCGAAGCCGGGCAAGCGTTGCCTCGTTGTGAACCTGTGCACCTCTTTGCCGTCCTTGTCCTTGACGGGCTTGTCGGGTATCAGGTAGCGCAGGTCGCGCAGCAGCCGCTTCATCGCTTGCGGGTTGGACCCCTCGCAAACCTCTTTCTCGAACACCTCGCGGAACACGAGGTACTCGATTTCAGTGCCATCGGCATCGCGGGGCAGAATCATTTCGCCGTACTCGCTCATGTGGTCGCTGTCGGTGTTCACGGCCTTGCCCTCGGGCGACACGAAGCGCATGAAGCCCGCTTGTATGCCAGGCTTCGCCGCGTGATCGTCGAGCGCACGAGTCGTCATCAGGAAGCGGGCGTGATTCAACTGAAACCAGCGCCGGGCATGGGTCAGCATGCGGGCTTCCAGGTCAGCACCGGCCGCAGCTTCATCTGCGCGTTGCCGCGATTGCGGCCGACGCCGTTGGCGATCATGTACACCATGTCGCCCACAGCGCGGGCGTCGGCTTGCTTCAGTTCGTCGAGGAGCAGCGGGCTATCGGAATGCATCGCCGCCAAGACTTCGCCGCCAACCTTCGTGGCGTCCCAAAGATGGCGCATCGCGTGCGATCCGAAGACCGAGCCGGCGGCCCAGAGTGCGCACGACTTGCCACGCGATGAATCCCCCTTCAAATGGAAGCCGCCGCTTTGGATCTCGGCCAGGCGAACGAGAACGCTCGCGAAAGAGAGTGCAACCGAAAACGCCAAGCGGCTATTGCCCACGCACAGCCGGCCGGCGTGGTCTCGCCATTGCTGCGAAGAGCCTCGGCTCGAGAACGGATGATCCTGCGCCCCATCGGCTTGAATGATGAATCGCTCTTCCGCGTTGCCGATCACGCGCGAGGGCAACACGAAGACCTTGCCATGCCACCCGGCCCGGTCCACGGCTCGCGCATAGGCATCGACCTGGCGCGAGCCGATGTACTTGGCCAGCTTCTCGCGGGCGTGGCGCTCGGGTTCGATGTACAGGCCCAGGTGCGACAGGCGCCTGCGCACTTCAACGCCATCGCCTTGCAGCGCCTCACGTGCGATCGGAAGTTCCTTCGGCCGGCCTTCGTCGTCGGCGAAGTGCACGAGGTAGCCCCAGCCGCCGGCATCGGCGAAGCGCGTCTTCGCAACCACTTCGAGCCGGCTGCATATTCGTGTCAACGGGCGCGCTCGCCCCTGTGCATCAAAGCCCCGAAACCAGACGCCGCCATCGTTCACGGTGAACGGGTCGAAGCGCTCGGAATCGTCGCCCCCTGCGTCGCCCGGCGCTGCCTCGCTGCGGCTCGTTAGCGCGTCGTTCGGCTCCGGTGCGGGGGTAGGCTTGCCCGCCTTGCTTCGTGCGCTCTGCGGGCCTGCCTTGATGGTCGCCTCGATCAGATCGCGCACTGCGTCGGGCCCGGCATGCGCGGCCATGTCGTTGAAGTCACTTCCGCGAGGTGGCAGAGCTTCAGCGGGCGGCCACACCACGGCGCCGCGCACAGCCCTTGCCGCTTCGCTCGCCTTCAAGCGGCCGGGGTTCGTGCCGGTCTTGGCTTCGGTGTCGATGTCGTTGTCGGCGCAAAGCACGATCAGCGCGGCCGGGTACGCCTTGCGGACCGCCTTCGCCACGGGCGCGAGGTTGCCCGCGTCAAATGCCACGGCCACGGGCCGGCCGGTTGCCTCGTGCACGCTCGCGGCGGTCGCGTAGCCCTCAGCGATAAGCAGCGCGGGCGCTTCCTCCGGATTGCCGATCCAATGCCACAGGCCGGACTTGCGGCCACCGTTGAGGAACAGCTTTTCCGGGACACCGTCGGCGGGCTTTTGGGGCTTGATGGTCTGCACGTTGTACAGCTGGCCGGCTGCATCGCGCAGGGGCACCAGCAGCACTGCGCCAGGGCCATAGCGCACACCATGGCCCCGCACACCTTTGCGCACCAGGTAAGGCGATTCGCCTTGCTCGCTGGCCTGCGCCCATAGTTGCGCGGCGTGCGCTGCGGCTTCGCGCTGCCGCGCCTCGCGTTCGGCAATATCGCGGGTGATGCGCTCGGTTTTGGCCTGTGCAGACGCCTGCGCGTCGGCCGGTGTCGGCTTTTGGGCGGGCGGGGAAGCGCTCGGCGTGTAGCCATGTTGCGCGGCCAGGTGGAACAGCGTGCCGATGCCAACCTTACCGCTGGCCTTCACGCTGCGCCAGGTGTCGCGGCTGTTCTTGGCCTTGTAAGCCTTGCCGCCCTTGCTCCATTCGTCGAACAGATCGAAACCGGCGTCGCCCAGCTCCGACTTCAGCGCCACCGCGACGCGCGCCCAATCATCGCGGGGCAGGTCGGGCGGAATGAACGCGAGTGCGGCGCGGATGGATTCGGGTGTCGGTGGCGTCATGGGGCCTCGAACAGTTGGGCTTGCACCGTGTCACCTGCACCCAGTCGGTAGAGCTTTGTGCGGTTCACGCTGCCATCGGGGTGCGGTCTCCCTGATCGACGCGCTTTCGATGGGCCAGCCCATGCGTCGCAGCTCGCTGATTCGCTTCGTCACGCTTGGCGCTCGGCAAACGTGCTGAAGCTCGGATCGCGTCGCCGGACCTTGTCGAAGGCGCTCGACAATGCGCTCGCGTTGCTGCGCCGCGCCGTTGTATCGGGCTGCACTGGCGGGCGCAGGCCACCGAAAACCCGCAAGCGGGCTGCGTTTTTCGACGGGCCGCACGATCAGCCCTTTTTCGACGCTTGGCGATCCGCCTTGCGCAAAGCCCGCGCGGTCAGGCGGCGCTGCTTGCGGTTCTTCGGCACGAGGTTCATAGCCAGGGGGCTCAAGCGTGTTCGCGATGGCCAGCAGTTCGGCGCGGCGAACGAGGTTTCGATTCGCTCCCATCGCGTCCGCCTTGTCGCTGCGCAGCGGCAATTCGCTCGGCGATCCACTGATCGATGGAAGACGAACTCCACGCGGCAGCGCGTGGGCCCAGCTTGATGCAACGCGGAAACGTCGGCGGGTCAGCTCGCATTCCGGCGTAAATCGCAGAACGTTTTAGGCCTGTGCGCGCCTCGACAGAGGGTAGGCGTAATAGAGACTCGCCGGTCGGTTGTGTACCTTCTTGCATGACTGAAGACTCATTGCCGTTCGGAATTGAACGGTAACGAGTCTCGGCCACCGAAGTCTGCGAGCACGGATAGAAACGGGCACAGTTGTTGGCGCAATTTCTACTTTTTCGCCTCGTGCGGCCAAGACATCAACCCCACATCGGCAGGCAGTGATTTGAGCCGGCTCGCGGCCTGCGGGCCGGTCAGAGGCAATCCCAACGCGGCCCGAACGAATGCGGCTGCGACATTGAAATGTGGCCGACCATCAGATGGCATTCGGTCGCCAGATTGAAAGATGTGCCCTGCACGGCCGGCGCTCAGGTTGCGAAGGTGCAGCGTCAGCTCGAAAAGCAGCGGCGTTTCAACCTTTAGCGGGGCACCACTGACGCGGGGCTTTTCAAAGTGCAGGTTCGCGACCGTGAACCTGTGGAGCCACGGCCCGCCGTGCAACTCCGGAAGAGTTCCGTCGAGTTCGGCTGCCAAGCAGTCGAAGAACCCAGCCCACATTGATTCAACCTCGCGACTCTCAGGTATCCTGCTTCCGATGTGGTGTTTGCCCGATCCTGCAACGAGGGCCCAGCCGAGCCCAGGCAGGCCAGAGCCGAATCCGTTTTTCAGTACCCGCGCAGCGCGGGACATCCCAGGCAACTTCTGACGCGCCTGCCTGATCTGGTCACGGTAGTGCTCGCCAGGATCAAAGCTTGAATCATAGGTGTGAGCGAAGTAGCAGGCACAGGCGATTCGCCACAGTGCCAATGCGTCGTCGTGCACCTGCGCGGTACGAATGCCATCGAATAGTTCGAGTGCGTGGCGCCCTGCCTCTCTATCGCAGGTGCGTTGCCACCATTCGCCGAAAGGTCTGGTTCGCGGCTTTGATTTGCTCGGCTCTACTGAGGGGCGCGGACCCCAGCGCGGCTCGCGCAAGGTCCCGCGTAGACATTTCGGTATTCAAAGCGGCGAGGTCGTCACCGCTGCCTGACGCTGCAATTCTCCGCGGGTGAATTCTGCAAACGCCGCCTGCTGGGCCACTTGGTGAACAACCTCGTCGAGACCCTCGAATAGGTATGTTGGCTGCCTACCTGGATACAGAACTTCGTTCAGAGGGCACGCCAAGTGGCCTTCGAGACTCCACTGCCGGTCTGTCTGCCCCCATCGCGGGTCCCCCTTGAAGAAAGCACCTCGGGCAGTCCGCAGATGGTTGAGCAATAGCCCGGCGTAGAGCGCGCTCGTTCGATCTCCGTCGACAAGCAACTGGACTTGGACTTGACCCCATCCCGCGGACGGGTTTGGACTTGAATTTCAAGTCGGATGGCAAAGCTCCTGCGCAGACTTGTCCACCGGCGGCGTGGCGCATGCCACGCAGACGCCGACGGTGGTCA
>JBAQUQ010000196.1:0-3000 GCA_049297615.1 Burkholderiaceae bacterium | reverse complement strand
CGCCCACGATGCGCGCCACAGCGGCAAATGGCATCTGCTTGGCCAGCATCAGGATCAACGCCTCGAACAGCTGTTAGCGCTGGTGTAAATCCGCGTCTATTCGCTGGCGAGGACGCGGTTTTCTGCGATTACCGATGCTGAGCCTGTGCGGAGGCCGAGGCGCAGACATGACGATGGCCCCGGTGAGGGGCCATCGTCATGTTCGGCTTTGGATGTGGGGATCAGAACGGCAAGTCTGGATCGAAGTCCGGCGGCCCCTGATCGGGCACGAGCTGATCGCGCCATGCCTGTTGAGCTTGCTGCCCGTAGACAGCCCAGACGGCCTCGCGCACGGCCTGCAGGCCCTCGAGCACGGCCAGCGCCTGCTCGGGCGACCAGTGGGTGGGCACCGCGAACGATACCGACGGCCTCAGTGGCGTGTTCACGAAGCGTCCTTGCGCGAGCGCGTTGCTGTCTTGCGCGCGGCGCGTTCGGCCTTGCGCGCGACCTCCCGTTCGTCGGCCTCCTTCTGCCGGTACGACTTGCCCTCGATGCGCACCACCTCGGCGCGGTGCATCAGCCGGTCGATCAACGAGACGACGCAGGCCGCGTTGGGGAACACCTCACCCCATTCGGCGAAGGGCTTGTTCGTCGTCACCACGGTGCTCTTGTGCTGATAGCGCCGGCTGATCAGTTCGAACAGCAGATCGGCGTGCCGGTTCGAGTACGACAGGTAGCCGACCTCGTCGATCATCAGCAGGTCCGGTGCCGCGTAGTGTTTGAGCCGCCGGCGCAAGGCCGAGTCGCTGTCCAGCGCCGCCAGCTCGCCCAGCAACTGCGCCGCCGTGATGAACAGGGCCGTGCGCCCGGCCAGCACCGCCTGGTAGCCCAGGTTGCACGCGCACATCGTCTTGCCCACGCCGTTGGGTCCGACCAGCACGATGTTGCTGGCGTCCGCCATGAACGCCAGCGTCATCAACTCCTCGACGACCGTGCGGTCGCATTGCGTGGGCCACTTCCAGTCGAAGTCGGCCAGCGGCTTGAAGGGCCCGATGCGGGCGTCACGCAGACGCCGCTCCAGACTGCGGCGATGCCGTTCGGCGGCCTCCCACCCCAACAGCTGCGCGACCCAGCGCGCCTGCTCGGGCTGACCCATCACCTCGGCCCAGCGGCTGAGCAGGCCGTGCAGGCGCAGCTCTGCGGCTTGCTCGCGCAGACGTTGTTCGTGAGCCTGCGCCTCGGCCAGGGTCGCCACATCAATCGTGGTTGTCATCGTCGCCATCGTTGTCATCGTCACTCTCCGTTCGGTCGTAGGAAGCCAGGTCGTGGGCGCGCACCGGAGCGTCGCGCCGAGCGACGTGCTCGGGCAGCACCAGTGCCACCGGCGGCGGTGTTCCAACTGCCTCGCGCGCTCGCTCCAGCGCCAGGCGCACCGCGTTGGAGTGCGGCACGCCGCGCTGCAGCGCCTCGGTGATGGCGGCCTGCAGCGCCCGCGCGCCATAGCGATCCAGCAGACCCGTCAGCGCCGACGTGGTCGCGCGCAGGCTCTCGCCCCGCTCGGCGGCGCGCTGCAGGAACAGGGCGCTGGCGGGTGCGGCCTGCGCCAGCCGGTCGCAGGCGCGGTGCGCCCGGGCGGCGCGCTTGTGTTCGACCAACGCTTCGATGTGACCGGCCCGCTCGATCTGCTGACCGCGGTCCCAGCTGCGCGCGTGGCTCACCAACTCCTGTGCGCCGTCCAGGATGCGAACCCGGTGTTCGTCGGCCAGCACGCTCAAGGCCCGGCGCACGTGGGTGTGCGGCACCGAGTAGTCGTTCAGATCGAAGCGGACGTAGGGCGTCTTGCCCACCGTCACGGCAAGCCGTTCGGCCAGCGCGTACTCGCGCTCGGGCAACGCCATCAGGCTGGCTTGCTCGGCATGGAAGACCTCGCGCACGCTTAAGCCCGGGTCCTGCGGCCAGCGTCGATCCGATGCCGCGCCCTCGCACCATTGGCGCGCCTGGGCGTTCAAGTCGTCCAGGTCGGTGTACGTGCGGGCAGCGAAGAAGTTGTCGCGAACGTAGCGGATTGCCCGTTCCACTCGACCCTTCTCGTTGCCGCGCGCCACGGCCACGGGACGCGGCTCGTAGCGGTAGTGACCAGCAAACGCCAGCAGCACGGGGTTGAAGCGGATCGCGTCGCCGCGGCGCTCCAGGACGGCGCTCTTGAGGTTGTCGTAGAGCACGACCCTGGCGCAGCCGCCGAAGGCAGCGAAGGCCTCGGCGTGGCCGCGGATGAACGTCGCGCCATGGGCGTCGAGGAAGAAGCGCAGGAAGATCCGGCGCGAGTGGCTCAGCACCATGACGAAGGCCATCAAGGGGCGGCGAGCACGGCCGATCTGCAGATGGCCGAAGTGGCCCCAGTCGACCTGGGCTTGCTCGCCGGGCAGCGTGCGCAGACGCAGGTAGGCCTCGGCCGCTGGGCGCGGGCGCATGCCGGCGACGAGGTGGCGCAGGTGCGAGGCGCTGCCGACGTAGCCGCGCTCGGCCAGCATGCCCAGCAACCGCGCCGAGGTCAGCGTCGGGAACTTGGTGAGCGTCTCCAGCAGGAACGGCCGGTAGGGGTCGATGCGGCTGGGGCGCAGCGGCGACAGGTGAACGGGGGCGCTGTTGCCGGCGATCACGCGCCGCACCACATCGCGGTGGACGCGAAGCTGCCGCGCGATCGTGCCCACGCGCCACTTCTCGACCGCATGCAGGCGCAGGATCTGCGCGACCAGGTCAGGGGCTATGGTCATGGCGCCACCTGGGTGGCGACTTGGCACGCGTGCCGTGGCGCAGGAAGCCCTGGCGAAGCCAATCGGGTTGCGCGGCCGCGCAGCGCCAGCAGCGTCGCCCCGTTGGGGATGCCGGCGCGTCGGCGCTCGGGTCGGCCGTGGTGGAGGCGATGTCGGGTGTGCATGCTGCCAGTGGAGCAGCGGCCACCCCCAGCAGGGAACCCTGGTGCGTCACTTTATGTGCGGCGTCGGCGGCGACATCCGGGTC
>JBAQUQ010000195.1:0-7865 GCA_049297615.1 Burkholderiaceae bacterium | reverse complement strand
AGTTCGCCCGGCGCGCGACGAGCAGCCGGCGACGCTGGGCGTCGATCATGAAGGTTTCGGCGAGCTGCCCTGCAAGGCGTCGCGGTCGCGCTGCAGCTCGGTGATGGTGCTGGCCAGCAACCTGGGCTTGCTGCGTGCCTTGCGGCGCCAGGTGAGGGCCAAGGCCGTGCCGGCGGCGAGGAACACGCCTGCCACGCCGCCCAGCACCAGCTCTCGGTGATCGTCCCAATACAGCAGCACCAGCAACAGGGCCGCGAGCACCAGGCCGATGCCCAGGAAGAACAGGGCGGCGGTGGCGTAGAGCAGCAACTCCGCCACGCGCAGCCGCTCTTCCTCGATTTCGGTTCCGGCCAGTTGCAGACGCGTCTGCCCGATCTCGATCAGCCCGACCAGTACTTGCCGGGCCGAGCCGAGCAGGCCCGGCGGCGGCGTCGCGTCCACGGCGCAGTCCCCGCGCTTCAGCGGCGCGTGATCAGCATGCCGATCAACAGCCCTGCACCGGCGGCAATGCCCATCGCGGCGTAAGGATGCTCGTGCACGGCCTGGTCGGTGGCGCGCGCTGCGCGTTTGGCGTTGTCGATGGCGCTGACCTCGAGGCGGTGCAGTTCATCCTTGGCGCGGCGCAGCTGGGCTTCGAACTTTTCGCGCGCGGCATTGAACTTCTCACTACCGCTGTGCTCGGCCTTGGCCAGCAGCTGATCGGCGTCGTCGACCATGTTCTTCAGGCTCTCGGCCAGTCTTTCGCGGGCACTGACGTCGCTGGTGGTGGTGGCGTCCATGGTGGGCACTCCTCAAAAAGTTGATGATCGGCGCATCGTAGTCAAATGCGCTGCCGCGCGCTTGAGCGCTGTCAATTCGTGCGGCGATTGAGCAGTGCATACGGCCATGCGCTCAAGCCGCCTGCAAGCCGTCCTGCGCGACCTGCACCGCATTGGCCAGCGCCGGCCCAAAGGCGCGCATCATCACCTTGATGCGCGTCGCATCCTTCAACTCCGGATGCGTGACGATCCACAGCGGTGTCTCGAGCGCGGCGATGGGCGCGCTCAGGGGCCGCAGATCGGGCAGGCAGCCTTCGAGAAATGCAGGCAGCAAGGCCACGCCCAAGCCGGCGCGCACCATCGCCGCGGCGTGAGCAAAATTATCGACGCGCAGGACGACACTGGAGTCGGGCAATGTGGCAGCCAGCCAGCGGTCGAACTTGAGCTCACGCACGTCGCGCTCGAAACTGATCCAGCGGCGCTCGCCGGCCAATTCCTCGACCGTGCGCAGCGCCAGGTTCGCGCGGCCGCGTCGCCGGCCATAGATCCTGAATCGCAGATCGGTGAGTTTGCGTCCGACCAGCCAGTCGGGTACTGCGTCGGCGATGCGAATGGCGACGTCGGCCTCGCGCCGGCGCAGGCTGACATGTTCGCGTGACGCAGCGAGTTCGATCTGGATCTCGGGAAACGCCGAGCCGAACTGGGCGAGCACAGGCGCCATCAGATGTTCGATGACGACCGAGGCGACGCTGACGCGGACCTGGCCGCTGGGTCGCAGGTCCTGGCCCCTGACGCGCATCTCGGTGGCCGCCGCGATGGGCTGAAACGCCTGCGCTGCTTGGACGATTTCATGGCCCGCGGCGGTGAGCGAATAATGATCGCGGCTGCGCTCGAACAGCCGGGTTTTCAGACGCGTTTCGATCAGGTCGAGCTTGCGCAGCAGCGTCGAGTGAGTCATCCCGAGCGCCTTGAAGGCCTTTGCCACGCTGCCGTGCTGGGACACCGCGAGCACGGTGTGAAAGTCGGTCCAGGCAAGCAGGGTTTGAATTCGCGCCGGGCCGACGGTGTCGGCCTCGCGGATCGCAGGGGTGGAATGCGTCTTCATTTTCGCGAATGGGCGACTCAACAAGGGCAGTTTACTTCTCGCTTCCGTAAACCCGAATCGACGCCGCTCAGGCTCACCCGGGCAGGCCAGCCAGCGCCTGACCGAGCTGCCCGGCTCGTTTTCGGCGGCTAACATCGCGCCCTTGCTTGTATGCTTGCCCGCCAGGGACACGCCTTTTCATCGAGCGAGTCTGCATCGAGGAGCCATGTTCAGCATCCACATTCCCGCGCTCACCGGCGAAGTCGCCTATCTGCTGCTGATCTTCGGCTTGATGGTGATCCCGCGCGCGATGCAGCGATTTCGCATTCCCGCGCCGCTCACGAGCTTCGGCTTCGGCATGGTCGGCGCGGTTTTCCTCTCCACCTACAGTCACGACGCCACGCTGTCCCTGCTGGCCACCCTGGGTATTTCAGCGCTGTTCTTGTTCGCCGGGCTGGAGGTCGACCTGGACGACCTGCGCCGCGGCAAATGGCCCCTGCTGGGCCACCTGGTGATGCGCTCGCTCACCCTCGCAGCGGCGGGCTATCTGGCGATGCACTGGTTCGATTTTTCCTGGCAAGTGGCGGTCCTGCTCGCTCTCGCGTTGTTGACGCCCTCGACCGGCTTCATTCTCGACACACTGGCACGTCTGGGCCTGAGCGAAGAGGAGCGCTACTGGGTGACGATCAAGGCGGTGGGCGGCGAATTGCTCGCCCTGCTGGTGCTGTTCGTCGTGCTTCAGTCGGGCTCGGCCGGTCAAATGGCAATGTCGTCGGTGGCCTTGCTTGCGATGATCATCGGCCTGCCCCTGCTGTTCATTGCGCTGGGGCGCCACGTCGTGCCCTATGCCCCCGGGTCGGAATTCTCGATGCTGGTGATGGCCGGGGTGATCGCCGCCTATCTGAGTTATCAACTCGGCGTCTATTACCTCGTCGGCGCCTTCCTGGCCGGATTCATAGCACGCATGCTGCGCCGGCGCATGCCGATGCTGGCCTCGGATGAGAACCTGCGCGCGATCCAGATGTTCGCGTCGTTCTTCGTGCCTTTTTACTTCTTCTACAAGGGCATGAGTGTGCCTTCGGGCGCATTGACGTGGACGGCCTTGGCCCTGGGCATGGGCCTGGCCGTGGTGGTGTTGCCGGCCCGCGTGGCGAGCCTGTGGCTGCAACGCCGCTTGATAAAGGGTGAAAGCGCGCTGGGCAGCCTGCGTGTGGCCACGGCATTGACGCCCACGCTGATCTTCACCCTGGTGCTCGCCACGATTCTGCGTGAGCGGTTTCAGGTCTCGGACATGCTGTACGGCGCCTTGCTCGTCTATGCCGCCGTCTCGACGATCCTGCCTTCGCTGGTGCTCGCCAAGTCGGTCAATTTCAACTTGACGGTGGACCCGCAATCCGCGCCACCGGGGGAGGCGCTGAAAGCGGCCACGGCGCAAGCCACGCCAGCGCAGCACTCCACCGCGGGTGCGCCGAAATCCGGCGAGGCATCGGCGGCATGAGCCCGCCGATGCGGCGTGGCGGAGAAAGGAAGATGCGATGAACGTGCGTACTCTCTCGCTCACCCTGGCCCTGGCCGTGTTGGCTGGTTTCGCCCTCCTCAACTGGGGCGCCTTCATGGCACCGACCACGCTGTCGCTCGGCTTCACGGAGTTGCAGGCGCCCCTGGGCATGATCATGCTCGTGTTCACCGGCGTGATCAGCGCGCTGTTTCTCGCCTACATCGTTTTCCAGCAGGCCGGCGTCATTCTCGAGGCGCGCCGCTTCGCCAAGGACTTGAAGGCCAGTCGCGAGCTGGCCGACAAGTCGGAAGCGTCGCGCTTTACTGAAATGCGCTCATTCCTGGAAGGCGAACTGCGCAAGCTCGAGGCGCAAGGCGCCGCCGCTACCCGCGAACTCGGCGCCCGAATCGAGCACCTGGAAACACAACTGCAGGACAAACTCGCTGAGTCCACGCGGGTCCTGTCCGCCTACGTCGGCCAGATCGAAGACAAGCTCGATCGCTCGCTCCCGGCCCCTCCGGCGTGAGGGCGGTGCCCGGCTCGGGCCTGGCCTGCCGTGCCGGTGCGCCACGCCGGTCGCCGGCACGCGCACCCCCCCTTGGCGCAGACTGTCTATTCGATCCCTGGAGGCATCGAATGCCACGCCTTGGCGTTCAACATCTGGGCACGCCCATGCTCGAACAGCGCGCTCGCATAGGCCGGGTCGTACCAATCGGTCCACGGCGCAGTGAACGAGTCGTCGATCCAGGCAGCGTGAAAGCTCGCCCCGTCGCGCTGGGCGCGCAGGTAGATCGTGTGCAGGTCTCCGATGCCCAGTGACTGCGAGGTCTGCGCCATCGCGTGTTCACCCAGACCCAGCAGCTTGGGCTGCATCACCATGTATTCGGAACGCACCCGGCCGTTGCGCACGACATAGAAGTCGATGCGGCCGTCGGTCCGGTGGGTGCGCGCGGCGGCATCCCAGTCCAGGCCGGGTGGAGCGATGAACACCTGGCGCATGATGCCGCCATCGACGTGCATCTCGTTGTAGCGCTGGCCGCCCGCCTCGACTTCGAAGAACACCGGTGGCAGCAGAATCGGCACGGCAGCCGAGGCCAGCAGGACGCGGTGGATGAGAGGCAGGGCGTCGTCGCGCCCGCTGTCGGCGATGGCACCGATGTCCCAGACCATCTGCCGGCCGGCATAGATGTGCGAGGTGCCGACATACAGGCGCCGCCCGGCGCGATGTTCGGCGGCGATGTCCTTCATCAGCCGTGCGTTGAAGTGTTCTTCGATCAGGGCCTGGAGCGGGCCTGACGAGGCCATCGAGTCGCTGAACAAGGCGATCAGCCGCGGACGCGGTGTGATGACGTCCTGGCCTGCGACGCCGGTGAACAGCTTGCGCAACACGCCGTCGTATGGCGAGCCGAGAAAAGCAAAGGGTGCGGCCAGCGCGCCGATGCTGACACCGGTGACCACGTGAAAGCGCGGCCGCGTCCCGGTTTCGCTCCAGCCCGCCAGCAGGCCGGCGCCGAAGGTGCCATTGGACGCACCGCCGGACAAGGCGAGCACGATCAGTGGCCCATTCGTGCCGGCCGCCGGGCGCGAGGCCAGCCCATGGTTGCGCGCCGGGTCTGCCGGCGCGGCGGGCTCACCCCACTGCCGGACCGCGCTGAAGCCGGGGACCTGGGCGGCGTCGAGCAACTCTGCCGGGATCGGCGGCGGCCTGGCCTTGTCGGCACAGGCGACCAGGCTGCCCAGCGCAAGCAACAGCCACAGCGTCGGGAGCGCCCCGCAGACCGACTTCAGACGGCGCGCGCCATTGCACCGACACGCTGCCAGCTTGATCGATTTCGCTGAAGTCGCAGGAGGTTTGATGGGAGTCACCTCGCAGGAGGGTCGAATGTCATGCTCAAAGGCGCATTTTCAGCCCGGGGTCAGACACATTGTTCCAAATGCAATCTAGGATCGGGGTTCAATGTATCGTCTCTGGCCATGCGCATCTTCAACCTTCAACTTCGTTTCCTGGTCCCCCTCGTCGTGACCCTCGCGGCGGCGGCATTCCTCGCCGTGCCCTTGATGGACCAGTTGACACTGCGCTGGTTCGCCCGCGACCTGAACATTCGCGGAGCCCTGGTGGCCAATGCTCTGTCCGACTCGATCGCGGAGGCGATCGAGAAGAAGAGGCTGGCCCGATTATTGGCCGTGTTCGAGCGAGCGGCCCAGGACGAGCGCCTGGTGGCGATCGGCCTGTGCTCGCTGGACGGCGCCTTGCTGCAGCGCTCGGCGCGCTTCCCCAAGGTCTTGGGCTGCCTGGACGCGACGGCAGCCGCGCAGCGGCCCGATCCCCGCTTGTCGCTGGCCGGTGGCGCCGTCCACGTCGGCGTGCACGAGGTCCAAGGTGAGACCGGCCGCGTCGCAAGCCTGGTGCTCTTGCACGACATGAGTTTCATCGACATCCGCAGCCAGGATACGCGCCGCTACCTGATCGGTTTCATCGCCGCACTCGGTTTGGTGATCGCCCTGATCACGGTCGTCGTCGCCCAGCTCAGCTGGCGCGGCTGGGTCGCGGGAGTGCGCGGCCTGCTGCGCGGCGAAGGATTGCTGCGACCGTCGGCGTCGCCCGAACTCACGCCGTTCGTCGCCGATATCCGGGCGAGGCTGCGCGACCTGGAAGACGAATACCGGCGTGCCCAGGGCCCGCAGACGGAATGGAACCCCGAGCTGTTGCGCGCCCTGTTGCGCACCCAGTTGCGCGGCGACCAGGTGATCGTGGTCTCCAATCGCGAGCCCTATATCCACGAGCGCTCGGAACGGGGTGTGGTCGTGAAGCGACCGGCGAGCGGCCTGGTGACCGCCGTCGAACCGGTGATGCGCGCCTGTTCGGGCACCTGGGTCGCGCACGGCAGCGGCGGCGCCGATCGGGACGTGGTCGATTCACACGATCGCGTGGGCGTTCCGCCCGGGCGCAACGATTACGTGCTGCGGCGCATCTGGCTCTCCGCGGAAGAGGAACAGGGCTATTACTACGGCTTTGCCAACGAAGGCATGTGGCCGCTGTGCCACGTTGCCCATGTACGGCCGGTGTTCCGCGAATCCGACTGGCTGCAATACCGCGCCGTGAACCAGCGCTTCGCCGACGCCGTGGTGGCCGAGGCGCATCGCGAAGACCCGGTCGTGCTGGTGCAGGACTATCACTTCGCCCTGCTGCCCGCGATGATCCGCGCCAAGCTGCCGCGCGCCACCATCCTGACTTTCTGGCACATCCCCTGGCCGAACCCGGAGTCGTTCGGAATCTGCCCCTGGCGCAGCGAAATCCTGCAGGGCATGCTGGGCAGCACGATCCTGGGGTTTCATACGCGCTTTCACTGCAAGAACTTCATCGAAACCGTCGATCGATATCTGGAGGCGCGAATCGAGCACGAGCATTCGACGATCTCTTATCAGGACAAGGAAACCCTGGTCGAGAGTTACCCGATCTCGATCGAGTGGCCCAGCGCAGAGTCCATCGCCGCCTGGCCGCCGGTGGCCGAGTGCCGGCGCCAGGTGTTTCAACGCCTGGGATTGGCCGACGACACCGTACTGGCCGTGGGCATCGATCGATTCGACTACACCAAGGGCATCCTGGAGCGGCTGCACGCCGTGGAGCGGCTGCTCGAGAAACGAGCGGAATGGGTGGGACGCTTCGTCTTCTTTCAGGTCGCCGCACCGACGCGAAGCTCGCTCGATGAATATCGTTCGTTCCAGGAACGCATCGAGCGTGTCACGCAAAGAATCAACGAGCGCTTCGGGCGGCCGGGCTACCAGCCCGTGCATCTGCTGGCGCAACACCACGAGCACGACGCCGTCAACGAATTGTTCCGTGCCGCCGACATGTGCGTCGTCACCAGCCTGCACGACGGCATGAACCTGGTCTGCAAGGAATTCGTCGCCGCCCGCGACGACGAGCGTGGCGTGCTCATCCTCAGCCGCTTCGCCGGCGCCGCCCGCGAGATGCCCGAAGCGCTGATCGTGAACCCCTACCACGTCGAGGAGACTGCCGACGCATTGCACCGTGCCGCCACGATGCCGGCCGCGGAACAGCGCGAGCGCATGGCCAGTCTGCGCACATCAGTGCGCGATTTCAACGTGTTCCGCTGGGCCGGGCGCATGCTCGCCGATGCCGGGCGCTTCCGTCTGCGCGAGCGCATCGAGGCGCGCGTGCAGAGGCATGGTTCACAGCCGTCCTGAGGCGGGTTCCAGGCAGCGCCGGTTCACTGCCCCGCGGCGCGCGCGCCGCGGGTCTGCCTACTGCGGGTAGGCCAGGTCGGCGCGACGGTTCTGCGCCCAGGCCGATTCGTCGTGGCTGATGAGCTTCGGCCGTTCTTCGCCCCAGCTCACGGCTTCCATCTGCGAATCACGAACGCCGAAGAGCTTGAGGGCATGCAGCACGGCCTCGGCGCGGCGCTGTCCCAGCGCCAGGTTGTATTCGGCGCTGCCGCGCTCGTCGGCGTTGCCTTCGATCCTGATCGCCAGTTGCGGCTTGGACCCGAGGTATTTGCCGTGG